>CAJUFS010000058.1 GCA_910585575.1 uncultured Adlercreutzia sp.
GGGCAACCTGAAGCAGCTGGAGGAGCGCAAGAAGAACATCGCCAAGCGCGAGGAAACCCGCATTGCCGATGCCAACGCCCTGGCCGAGAAGCTCAACGCCGCTACCGTGCGCGTTGAGGCTCAGGTGGGCGAAGAGGGCATCCTCTTCGGCTCTGTCACCGCTCCCATGGTGGCCGACGCCATCGAGAACGAGCTCGGCATCGAGATCGACCGTCGTCGCGTCGAGCTGGGCAAGCCCATCAAGATGGTGGGCACCTACCAGGTGCCGGTGTCGCTGTACCGCGACATCAAGGGTACCGTCACCGTCATTGTGGGCGGCGACGAGGCCGAGGAGACCATCGAGGCTCTCGATGAGGCCATCGAGATCGCCGAGTCTCCGGCTGACGAGACCGTCGAGATCGACGGCGAGGTGTCCGAGGACGGCGTGGTCGAGGTCGAGGTGACCGAGACCGAGGAGTAATCTCCCTGTTCTGCTGACATGAAGGCCCTCTGCTTCGGCAGGGGGCCTTTTTCGTAGAAATAGCTTTCCCGATCTCCCAGGTCAGCATGGTATCGACGGCGATGTTTCACGTGAAGCGCGCTACGGCGAGAAGCC
Source organism: uncultured Adlercreutzia sp. (assembly GCA_910585575.1). Lineage (GTDB taxonomy): Bacteria > Actinomycetota > Coriobacteriia > Coriobacteriales > Eggerthellaceae > Adlercreutzia. Next base: position 596 of record CAJUFS010000058.1, read on the forward strand.
GATTAACGCTCATGCGGTAAAGAAGCTCTTGCTGCTTTCCCGTGGGTGCCTTAAGCGCGGTACAATAGATCACTACCCTGTTTGTTGAGCGTCAGAGAAGGATGTTTCATGCCCTACCAGGACAACGCGCCGATGCCCGAACCCATGGGAGGCGGTCCGAAGCTGCCCCCTCATAACATTGAAGCCGAGCAGGCGGTGCTCAGTGCGTGCATCCTCGATGCCGACATCAACGAAGAGCTGGTCATCAAGCTGCGCCCCGAGCATTTTTTCCGACCGGCCCATCAGATCATCTTCGAGAACATTCGCAACCTGACGCAGCGCAATATTCCTGTGGATCAAATCTCTCTTGCCGACACGCTGCAATCGGCGGGACAGCTGGAAGCCGTTGGTGGCCGCGCCTACTTGGCCGAGCTGGCTGACTATTCCTTTGCCCGTCTTGCCTGGGAGCGCCATAGTGACATCGTCAAGCGCGATTTCATCCTGCGCGGTCTCATCGACGCCTCAGTGTCCATCAATGCCCTGGCCAACAACGCTCCCGACGACTTGAACGAGGTGGTTGAGGAGGCAGAGAAAACGCTCTTCAACGTGACCGAGAAGCGCGTCAGCTCGTCGTTCCGCAAAATGAGCGACTTGGTGACCGAGGCCTACGACCAAATCACCCGCCTGGCCAACCAGAAGGACTCCATGGCCGGCGTTCCTACGGGATTCACCGATGTGGACAATTTGTTCCATGGCTTCCGCGGCGGCGACCTGGTTATTCTGGCCGCTCGTCCTGGTGTGGGCAAGACTTCGTTCGCGCTGAACTTGGCGACCAATGCCGCAAAGGCCGGCGTGCACGTGGCCTTCTTCTCTTTGGAAATGAGTGCGGACCAGTTGGTCCAGCGTATCCTCAGCTCTGAGGCCCGCGTATCCCTTTCCAAGTTGCGCAGCGGCATCGTTCAGCCGGGCGATTGGGAGGCTTTGGCCAACGCTTCCGGCGTCATGTCGGGGCTCAACATGTATATCGACGACTCGCCGGGCCTGTCTATTCTGGAGGCCCGCGCCAAGGCGCGTCGCGAGCTGCGCAATGTGGTGGGCAGCGAAAAGGGCCTCATCATCGTCGACTATCTGCAGCTTATGCAGCCGGCTACGGCCCGCCGCGACGGCAATCGCGCCGTAGAGGTGGGCGAGATTTCCCGCGGCCTGAAGGTGCTGGCCAAGGAAATGGACATGCCGGTTATCGCCCTGTCCCAGCTGTCCCGTGCCATCGAGCAGCGCGGTGCGAACAAGCGCCCCATGTTGTCCGACCTGCGCGAGTCCGGTTCTATCGAACAGGACGCCGATATTGTTATGTTCATCGACCGCTCTATGAACGAAGTGGAAGCGGAGAGCGACGGGCGTCCCGATTTGGGCCAGGCCCAGCTCATTGTGGCCAAGCACCGTAACGGCGCTACGCGCGACATCGACTTGGCCTTCAACCCTGAGTTCACCAAGTTCATGGACTTTATCGACGATTCGCGCGTTGGTTACTAAGGAACATCCGTGGCAGCGTCGCTGACATTTCTCCATACGGCCGATTTGCATATCGGCGCGCCTTTTCGCGGCTTGCGGGCGCTGTCCGACCACTGGGCCGATCGGCTGCTCGACGCCATTCCCGAGGCGTGGGACCGGGTGGTTGACACGGCCATCAACCAGGCTGTTGATTTCGTAGTCATCTCGGGCGATATCTTCGATTCGGCTCGCGCATCCTACCGTGACTACCTACGGTTTTTCCAGGGATTGGCCCGTCTCGATGCTGCGGGCATTCCCAGTTACCTGTGCACGGGCAACCACGATCCTCTCAGTTTGTGGCAGCAGGATTTCTTCGCGCTTCCCCCGTCGGCCACTATGCTGGCCGCTGATCGTCCCGACTTTGCCCTGTACGAACGGGGCGGCCGTCCGTTGGCCGTTATCGGCGGCCGCGGCTATCCCAACAAAGTATGGTCGCCCCATGAGAACATCGCCGAGGGCATCACCCGCGCCGCCGCTATTCGCGCCCTGGGGCCCCGCGCCGCCGAAGCGCCCTTTGCCGTTGGAGTACTGCATACCGGACTTTGCCTGGACACGGTCAAGGCGCCGTCCGACCCCAAGGAGCTGCTGCGGGCCGGGTTCGATTACTGGGCCCTCGGTCACATCCATCAGCGGTGGGTCAACGATGAAAAGGCGCCGCGCCTGGTGTTCTCGGGGTGCATCCAGGGGCGCGACGTGCGCGAAACAGGACCACGCGGGGTCTACCTCGTTCACCTCGAGCAAGATCGGCCGCCTTCGCTTACCTTCGTGCCGACGGCGTCGGTGGTGTGGGAAAGAATAACCGTCGATGTGGCCGACTGTTCCAACCTTCCCCAGCTCGTTCAAAAGGTCATGCGCGAGCTGTTCGCTGTGAACGGCGACGCTGCCTGCGAGGAAATGGTCACGCGACTCACCCTGACCGGCGCCACAGCGCTTCACGAAGTGCTCCAGCGCCCCGGCGTCTTGGAAGATGTGCGCCGCACCCTCAACGAGTCGTACACCGAGTTTTTCTGCGATGCCCTCATCGACGAAACGTGCCCGCTCATTGACGAAGAGGCCCTCCGGGCCGAGAACTTGTTCCCTTCGGTGTTCTTGCGCGCCGCCGATGCCGTGCAAGCCGATCGCGATGACGAGATTGCCTACTTGCAGGAGGAATTCCTCGCCCGCAACGTCTCGCTCTCAACGCCGTTTTCGCCGAAGCAGGTGGACAAGCTAGCGGCTGAGGCCGAAGCCCTGGTGCTTGATCTCCTGCTCCAAGGGGATGACGCCTAATGGGACACGAGCGTTCCTCCCTGTTCTTGCAGCATCTGCGCATCGATAACTTCGGCGCCTTTAGCCGCCGTGTTCTCGGCCCCTTCGGCCCTCATCTCAATATTGTGTTCGGTCAGAATGAGGCCGGTAAAACCACCGTTGCTTCCTTTGTGGGCGGTGTTCTCTTCGGTTGGGAAGAGGCGCGGGGCAATCGCAACACCTATCGCCCGGAAGGAGCTGAGCGATCGGGTGCGCTGTTCTTCGCAGAACGTCCCGACCCCGACGCAGAAGGCGAAGCACCTGCGAAAAAGAAGGACGCTGTGACCGAGGAGGCCCTAGCAGCCACCGTCTCGCGGGCGCGCAACGCCGACGGGCTGCAGGGCGATACCTGGGTGGTGGAGGATATCGACAAGGACACCTTCCGTACCATGTTCGCCCTGAACAGCGATGAGTTGCGCTCTTTGCGCAACACCACGGACACCACGGCGAAGCTGCTGACGGCGGGTTCCGGCACCGGGTCCTCGCCGGCCCATGCCCTCGCTCACATCAACGAGCAACTGTCCACCTATACATCGCGTGCTGCCGGCGCCGAGCACTCCCTAGTGCGCCTGGCGGCTACCCGCGCCGATTTGCGGGAGCAGCAGCATCGGGCTTCTTCCGCCGCCGAGGCTCTGCGCGACCAGGATCGCGAGCTTCACGAGCTGGAGCCCGAGCGCCAGGCTATGGCCCAGCGGGTCGACGAGGCCAATCGGCTCATCGAGTCGCTGACTGCCGCGCAGGCCGAGGTGGAGCGCAATGGGGAAGAAGAGGAGAAGCTGCGGCGGGAATTGCGGCGCCTGCGCGAAGATGAGCAGCGGGCCGCTCAGGAGCGCGTTGAGCTCGAACGCTCCATCGGGCGCAATCTTGCCGGGCTGACGAGCACCGACGAGCGGGCCTTGCGCGACCGCCTCGAAACCCTGGCCGCCCGCGAGACGCGTCAGTCCCACGCGGTGGAAGTGGCGCGGGCGAACTACACGTCCTCACGGGCTGTCTACGAGGCCTTGGTGGAAACATCCGATGAGGCTTCCGATCGCCGTGAACGCCGTTCGAAGCGGCGGCTTCAAGTGGCGTTCACTCTGGTTATTCCAGCGATTTTGTTCCTATTGGGCATCCCCCTGTTCGTCGAGGGACGCAACCGCGGTTCTATGACCTATATGGCTCTAGGGTTCGCCCTTTCGCTGTTCGCCGGCGTCATGGTGGCGGGCGGTTTCGTGATGCTGTTCCGTCCCGACAAGGAGGAGTCGGCGCGCAAGGAGCGCTTCGACGACGCCCATTGGGTGATGGTGCAGGACCAGAAGAAGCTTGAGGCCTGCCAGGCGGAAGAGGAGGCGGGACGAGCCCGTATCGCTGAGGCCTTGGAAGAAGAGGGGCTGGCCAGCGCCGGCTCCTCGGTGCGTCAGGCGCGGGCGCTCCTCGACGAGGCACGGGATGTGCGCGCCGACATAGCCCTGTGCGTTCAGCGGCAGCAATCGGCGGCGGCCCGTCGGGCTCAGGCTGAGCAGCGCTTGGATGAGCTGGCCAGCGAGCGAGCCCGCGCCCTGGCTCGTGCCCAGCTCGACCCCGAGGCCACGCTGCTCGATATCGAGCACGAGCTGGCCCATCGCATCCAACAGCGAGCGGGGCTTCTCGAGACCTTCGAAGCGATGAACCAGCGCACGGGGGAACTGACAAGCACATTGCTCGCGGCCCAAGCCGAGCATGATTTCGATCGGCTGAAGCTTGAGGCCCAGCAGGTGAACACGCGCTTGGAGGAGTCGAAGGCCGCCTTCGCGCGCCTTCTGCTGGCCAAGCGCATGCTCGAGGTGGCCATTTCCACCTGGGAATCCAAACGGCAGCCCGAGGTGTACGCCCAGGCCAGTCGGCTGCTGTCCGTCATGACCCAGGGAGCGTGGACGAGCGTGTCCCTCACGCCCGAGGGAACGCTGCAGGTAACGAACGCCTTGAAGGAGACGCGCTCCCCGGTGCATCTTTCGCTGGGCACCTGCCAGCAGCTGTACCTGTCGCTGCGCATCGCCCTGCTCACCAGCGCCGACAACGTAGGTCGTGCCATCCCTATTCTGGCCGACGACATTCTGGTGAACTTCGACGCCCAGCGCCGCCTGGGCGCGGCCCGCGCCTTGGCCGAGCTAGCCCAGCGCCGCCAGATCATCCTGTTCACCTCCCACGAGGAAGTGGTGCGCGTACTGAAAAAGGCTGCCAAGCAGACGGGCCATCCCGCGGTGGTTATCGATCTATAGAAGCCTCTCCGCTTCCTGGCCACGGCACTGCGGCCCGCGCGCCCCTCATCCGGCGCGCGGGCCTTTTCTTTACCTGGATTCTCCACCCGACGGCAGGGCTTCGAGGGTGCGAGTTCGTGCGGCTGGTATACTGGGCTCTTGCAGGAAACAACACCTGATTGTTCCAGAGCAGCGACGAAAGGAACCGGCATGCCCAATACAGTGCTCGTCGGCGCCCAGTGGGGCGACGAAGGCAAGGGTAAAATCACCGATCTCATTGCCAGTGATTACGACTACGTAGTCCGCTTCCAGGGAGGCAACAACGCAGGCCACACCGTCATCCATGGCGACAAGAAGCTGGCGCTGCACCTCATGCCCTCCGGCGTTATGTACGAGCACGCGGTGCCCGTTATCGGCAACGGCGTGGTGGTGGACCCCGGCGTGCTGGTGAAGGAAATGGCCATGCTCGAGGCCGAGGGCGTTTCCTGCAAGAACCTGAAGATCTCCAACGACGCACACCTTATCATGCCCTATCACAAGGACCTGGACGGTGCCGACGAGAAGAGCCTGGGCACGAAGAAGATCGGCACCACCAAGCGTGGTATCGGTCCGTGCTACCAGGACAAAATGGGTCGCAAGGGCATCCGCATGCAGGATTTGCTCGATGAGAAGATCTTCCGCCTGAAGGTGGAAACGGCCCTGGCCCAGAAAAATCCCATCCTGGAGAAAATCTACGGGCTGCACACCTATACGGTCGAGGAAATTTGCGACGAGTACCTGCCCTATGCGCGCATTCTGGCTCCCTACGTGTGCGAGTCGGCTCACATGCTGAACTCGGCGCTCAAGGAGGGCAAGACCATCCTGTTCGAGGGCGCCCAGGGCACCCTGCTCGATATCGATCACGGCACCTATCCCTTTGTCACCTCGTCCAGCTGCTGCGCTGGCGGCGCCCCCACGGGCACAGGCGTGGGTCCCAAGGCCATCGACAAGGTGCTGGGCATTCAGAAGGCCTACGTCACCCGCGTGGGCGAGGGGCCTTTCCCCACGGAACTCAAGTTCCCCGAGAACGGAGGCACGGGCCAGGATGCCGAGGATGGCGAGCTGCTGTGCTCTGTGGGCCACGAGTTCGGCGTAACCACGGGGCGCAAGCGCCGCTGCGGTTGGTTCGACGCCGTTATCGGCCGCTATGCCGCCGAGGTAAATGGCCTGACCGATGTGGCCCTTACGAAGCTGGACGTGCTGTCGGCCTTCGACACCATCAAGGTGTGCGTGGCCTACGAATGTGACGGCCAGCGCTATGATTACTTCCCCATGCAGCAAAGCGTGCTTCACCACGCAAAGCCCGTTTATGTGGAGCTGCCCGGTTGGAAGGACCAGGACATCACGGGCTGCCGCACCTACGAGGAGCTGCCCGAGAATACGCGCAAGTACATCGAGTACCTGGAGGAAGTTACCGGCGTGCCCATGAGTATTGTGTCGGTGGGCCCCGATCGCGATCAGACCATCATTCGCGACAGCTGGTACGAGACGAAATAGGCCGCTCCGGCGGTTTGCGCGACCCTGACCGCAACCTCGCTGACGTTGCGGTCAGTCTGCACCTTCACCTTCTCGTTTGAAATTGATGAAAGGACTAAACGTGAACATTCTGCTTATCGGTTCCGGCGGCCGCGAGCACGCCATTGCATGGGCCCTGCAGAAGTCTCCCCACACCGATGTGCTCTATGTGGCGCCGGGCAACGGCGGTACGGCCGACATTGCCGAGAACGTCGACCTGGACGTGGCCGACGGCGAGGCGCTGCTCAGCTTCGTGCAGGAGCGCAACATTGGCCTGGTGGTCATCGGCCCCGAGGCGCCGCTGGTAGACGGCGTGGCCGACCTGCTCCGCGCCGACGGCGTGCCGGTGTTCGGCCCCAGCGCCGATGGCGCCCAGCTGGAAGGTTCCAAGGCCTACTCCAAGGCGTTCATGGAGGCCAATGATATCCCCACGGCGGCCTACGGGCGCTTCGACAACGAAGCCGATGCCCTGGCCTACGTGCAGGAACAGGGTGCTCCCATTGTCATCAAGGCGGACGGCCTGGCCGCGGGCAAGGGCGTGGTAGTGGCCGAGACAGTGGAAGACGCCGAGGCGGCCGTCCGTGCCTGCTTCGACGGCGCTTTCGGCGATGCCGGCAGCACGGTGGTCATCGAAGAGTGCATGACCGGCCCCGAGTGCTCGCTGCTCTGCTTCGTTACGAACGGAAAGTCCTTCCCCATGGCTCCGGCCCAGGATCACAAGCGCGCCTACGATGGCGACTTGGGTCCCAACACCGGCGGCATGGGTGTGTATTCACCGGTGCCCATCGTTACCGATGAGGAAATGGCTGCCATGGTGGCCATCATGGAGAAGGCGGCGGCCGCCACGGCGCGCGAGCCCTTCGCCATGGACTACCGCGGCACGCTTTACGGCGGCTTTATGCTGACGCCCGAAGGGCCGAAGATTGTCGAGTTCAACGTGCGTTTCGGCGATCCGGAAACTCAAGTGGTGCTGCCGCGTCTTGAAAGCGACCTGGTGGAGGTCATGATGGCCGTGGCCGAGGGCCGCGCCGACGACATCGACCTGCGCTGGTCCGACGATTGGGAGGTCTCGGTGGTGCTGGCCAGCGAGGGCTACCCGGGCTCCTACGAGAAAGGCAAGGTCATTCTGGGCATCGAAGAGGCCGAAGAGCTGCCCGGCGTCCTGGTATTCCATGCGGGCACGCGCCGCAACTACGACGGCGAGCTGCTTACCAACGGTGGCCGCGTATTGAATGTGGTGGCCCGCGGCGACAGCTTCGAAGAGGCCCGCGAGCGCGCCTACGAGGCCTGCGAGCTCATCAACTTCGAAGGCAAGCAGCTGCGCTACGACATTGGCAAGAAGGCCCTGCAGGGCCGCAGCGCCTGGGAGTAACCGCGTTCCGCCCGTCTTAGGACGGGCGGATCTGTCGATGCTGCGGTTTCGACAGGCACCTGACCTTGCGCTTCGGGGGAGGGGGTTCCTCGCAGCCGAAGACCGTTCGGTCGTCTTTCGGCACAACGATAGGCCCCTGTCGAAGCCTTGTTAACTTCCTTGGGCGAACCTATGAGAAAGAGGTAATGGGAGCATGATCTCAGAGCGATTGCTGACCCAGGCGGTGCGGTTGTGCACGGCCAACTATTTGAAGCTTTCCCCCTGCGAGGAGTCGTTTATGCCGGCTCCCGAGCCGGGTCAGCGCTACATGCTGTACATGCATGTGCCGTTCTGCGAGCGCCTGTGCCCCTACTGCTCGTTCAACCGCTTCCCCTTCCGCGAGGAGCGAGCCAAGCCCTACTTCGAGAACATGCGCAAAGAAATGCGCATGCTGAAGGACCTGGGCTACGACTTCGACAGCGTGTACATTGGCGGCGGCACGCCCACCATCATGATCGACGAGCTGTGCGAGACCATCGACCAGGCCCGCGACTTGTTCTCCATCAATGAGGTGTCCAGCGAGACAAATCCCAACCACCTTATTCCGTCGTATTTGGAGAAGCTGAAGGGCCGCGTGCAGCGCCTGTCCGTGGGTGTCCAGAGCTTCGACGACGGTCTGCTGAAGCAGATGGACCGCTACGATAAGTACGGCAGCGGCCAGGAGATTATGGAGCGCATCCAGGAGGCATCCCCGTACTTCACTTCCATGAATGCCGATATGATCTTCAACTTCCCCGCCCAGACCGAGGATATCCTCATCAACGACATCGAGATGGTCATTCGCTCGGGAGCCAGCCAGACCACCTTCTATCCGCTCATGGCCTCGCCGGCGGTGGAGCGTTCTCTGGCGGCCACGGTGGGCAAGGTGGATTACAACCGAGAGCGCCAGTTCTACGAGATCATCTGCGATTTGCTGCTGGGCGATTTGCCCGACGGCCGCCCTGGTCTGTTCGAACTGGGCAGCGCCTGGACTTTCAACCGCCGCGGCACCGGCGCGGCGGGCGAAGATGCCATGATCGACGAGTACGTGGTGGACTATGAGGAGTACCCGGCCATCGGCTCGGGCGGCATTACCTATTTGGGCTCCAACCTCTACGTGAACACGTTCTCGGTCAACGATTACAATGCCGCGCTTGACGCCGGCCGCATGTCCATGATGGGCAAGACCACGTTCTCGCTGCATGATCGCATGCGCTATCGCTTTATGATGCAGCTGTTCGGCCTGCGCCTGGACAAACGCCAGTTCGAGCGCGATTTCGGCGTGTCCATTGAGGTGGGCCTGCCCGTAGAGATGGCCTTCATGCGCGCGTGTGGGGCCTTTGCTACCGACAACGCCGACGAGCTCACTTTGACCCCCAAGGGCCGCTATCTGGTAGTGGTGATGATGCGTCAGTTCTTCATTGGTGTGAACAACCTGCGCGACCAGGCCCGCGCGGCTCTGACGGGCGAGGAGCGCGAGCTTATCTTCGGCGACGGCTGCAAGAAGGATCCTGCAGCAGGGGCGACTGCCACTGGAGATGCCGCCGCCGCGAAAGCTTCCGCTGGCGCCGCGGGCGGTGGTGCCGCAGCCGAGGGGCGCGAAGCTGCTTCAGGAGATACCGAGCACGAAAGTGTGGCCTATATCAAGCTTGAGGAAGCAGTGGCCGAGGCCCAGGCTGAAGCAGCGGCCGATGCCCTTGAAGACGCCACAGCTGCCCATGACGCAGCGGCATCCTTTATCGCCAGCGCGCACTAGCTGCCTTCCGAGGTTTGATGACGTATCTTTCTGGCATAACGCTTGCCGCCTACGGGTTGGTGGTGTTGTTGCTGCTGGCGGCAACGGTGACCGACGTGCGCACGCGTCGCATTCCCAATCTGGTTCCCCTGGCCATAGTGGCACTCTGGGGCTTGTGGCGTATTGTCCTGGGATTTGCCGGCATGCATACGGGCCTGGGCTTTGTTGAGGAGATGTTCGCGCCGGCCCCTGATGTGACCGTGCCACCCGGCCTTGAGATTGGCGGTATCACCGTGGCCAGTGGCATCCTGGGAGCGGTGGTGCTCGGCGGCGGCCTGCTGGTGCTGACGGTGGGGTACGAGGCATTCACCCATAAGCAGGCCTTCGGTGGGGGAGATATCAAGTTGATGGCGGCGCTCGGCCTGTTTCTGGGCCTTGAGCGCGGGATTGTGTGCTTGATGGTGGCGTGCGTGTGCAGTCTGGTCTACGCCGTTATCGCGCGGAGGATCGCGAAAGCGGCACCGCCTACTCGAGGTGCCGCGGGCGAACCAGCGGGGCTCGCCCAGCGTGACGAGCACGATGAGCGCAGCGGGCGCAACGGGCACAACGAGCACGATGGGATCGATGGGGCCAACGGCCGCGTCGGGTACGGTGGAGACGATGTCCGGCTCGAGCGGGAGAAAAGCCTTGGCGCTACGGTTCTGCCCTTCGGGCCCTTTATCGCCCTTGGTGCTCTGGTGGCGTTCGTTTTCTAAGTCATGGGCTAGAGCCGCAGCCCTTACAGGCTCCGCGGGGTGCCCCTGTTGAGTCAGGATCAGCGTTAGCTGAAGAGCGAGGCGCCCTTGATTCGTGGCCGTGCGGGCCAGAGAAGGCCGCGCACGCCATGAACCGTCCGCCACAAAGCCCATTTTTCTTCTTGCATTGCCGCGAGAGTGCCGCTAGAATATATCCTCGCATTGGAAACCCCGCGTTTCCGCGCATCCGGTCGGGTAGCTCAGTTGGTAGAGCAGCGGACTGAAAATCCGCGTGCCGAGGGTTCAAGTCCCCCTCCGACCACCATGAATGACAGAGCCCCTGCAAAGGGGCTCTTTTCGTATAACGAGCAGTTTGAGAAGGCGAGCAAGGTAAGGGATGAAGGGGAACCTAAGATGGCTGGCGGGCTTCAGCCTGTATTGGGCTTGGGTCGTCATTGTCTTCTATAGCGACACCCTTATGCTGTTCAGCACCGATCCTGCTTCGTCTCTTGAGGTGTTCTGGGTGTGGGCCACCTGGGCTCATTTCGTGGGCCTCGTGCTATTTGCTATTTTGGGTGCTCGGACTCCTCAGATTCTCACGGGAAAGCTGGCGTGCTGGGCTGCAGGGTGCGCGACAGCCTTGGGTGCTGCGGCTGCGGCGGGCTCATTTCCTCTTGCCAGTCAGCCGGGAGGCCTTTGGCTTTCCTTCGGAGGAGCGTTCCTCATCGGTCTGTCTTCGTCCCTGGTTCTCTTGCAATGGGCGGCGTTCTTTGAGCGGGCGCCTTCGTCGAGTGTTGGCATTGCATCGGTGATGTCGTTTGCGGGCGGCCTGCTGGTGTATCTGGTTGCTCGTTTGTTCCCGCTTATGGTGGATTTCTCCCTGGTCTTTATCTTGCCCCTAGCTTCAGCGGCTATCCTCGCAGGACCAGCCCAGGAGTACGTCTCTCAGGGCGAAGGCGAGGGCGGCGGTGTTGCTTCGTCGGAGGATGCCTCTCTGTGGCGGAGGCGCTCTTTTGTTTTGGGTCTCGTTGCCTTGGTTTTGGCGGTCGTGGTATTTGCCGTCTGTGGCGAGTTGCTGCGGTCGCTGTCAGTACGAGTCGGTGGTGCCGGCGCGCAAGCCATGGGTATTCCTTATTTGACCGGCGGCCTGGTGGGACTAGCCGTGCTGGTCGCAGTCTTGGTGGTGCCAGGAAGCAAGCGCGTTCGCGGTCCGCGTCCTATCACCATCTCCCTGTTGCGTGGCGTTGTGCTTGTGATGGCCCTCGCTTTCTTGGTCGTTCCGTTTCTCGAGGGTCCTGCCATTAGCTTCGCTTATGCCATTTTCGGTGCGGGATTCTGGTGCTTCCGAGCAGTTAGCTGGGTTGTCTGCTTTTCCGGGGCTCGCCATCTTCATGCCCGCGCTACAACGTTTGTGGCCGTAATGGATGCGGCTTTCGCTATTGCCGTAGTGGGTGGCGGCGAGGCCAACGATCTCCTTGTCTCCACCATTGATAGCCAGGTTTTGAACTTGGCGACGGTGTCTCTGTTTACGGTGTTCGTGCTCATGGTGGTGGCTTTGGTGGTGCTGAACAGCTCGGCCATGCGTTACTTTGTGCAGGGAGTCACGTCAGGTGATTCGATCAAGGTTGATGGAGCAACGGAGGACGAGCTTCAAATCTCCGGAGCTGACCACGGCGCGGCGGCCAACGAGGCGCCCTCGGGGGATACTCGCCTCGCCGCCAACGTGGATGCGCTCGCGGAACGCTACGGCCTTACCCCGCGAGAGCGCGAAGTTGCCCATTTGCTCGCCCGTGGCCGCAGCCTCCCCTTCGTGCAGAAGGAACTGCACATTTCGCAAAACACGGCACAGACCCATGCTCGGCACATCTATCGCAAGCTCAGCGTGCACTCACGCCAGGAGTTCATAGACCTGGTTGAGATTGGGAATTACCAGGTCAAAGAGGACTCTCACTGAATTTATGTGAGGGAAATCACAGGCTTTCATCAATTGTTTTTCGTCTTGAGGCTGACCCATACTGACTCTTGTCGATTCAATCTGTATCGACGATTTCGAGACCGCGTAGATACATGCGCGGACCAAGGAGGGAGTCATTATGTCTCAAAAGAATCTTTCCCGTCGTACGTTTCTGACCGGCACCGCTCTTGCTGGCGCCGGGGCCGCCCTTGCGGGCTTGGCCGGCTGTGCGCCTGCCGCAGAGGACAAGGCCAAGGGCGAGGAGGCGTTGAGCCAGACGGGTGCGGAAGCCCCCGTGGCTACGGCCTCTGCGGGCGACTTTGCCATTGCCGCTGTGAAGGTCGCCGACGCCGGCGCGCCTGTGAAAGAATGCGACTACCTGGTTATCGGTGCGGGCAACTGCGGCATGATGTCAGCGGCTCACGCAGGATCGCTCGGCCTTTCCACCATTGTCCTGGAGAAGACGTCCATCACGTCGGGCTCGTCCGTAGGCACCGAGGTAACCATGGGTTTCTCCGACAACAAACCGATCATCGAAGGCGCCAAGGATCCCAATATTGTCAACGTGTCTCAGGAAGCTGGTACGCCCGCCGAGATCTACGATTGGTTCATGAAGCACAACTCCTATAAGGCGAACGCCGAACTGGTGTCCAACTACATCAAGAACAACCATCGCCAGCATGACTTCCTGTACGATCACGGTGCGCGTCCCATGATGCTGCTCCCCTCGCTCGATGCCCCTACCAACGGCATCATGTACGAAGGTCAGGGCATCGGTGCACACGACGTGATGGAAAGCGCTGCTCGTGAGTACGGCGTCGAGATTCTTGTTGAGTCGCCGGCAACGGCGCTGGTAGTGGACGATCAGGGGGCTGTCGTGGGAGCGATGGCTACCATCGATGGATCTGAGGGCTATGTGGCCGCTAAGGCAGTGTTCGTGGGCACGGGCGGTTTCTCGAACAATGAGGCCATGGTGGAAGCCCTTATTCCGGGATGGGGACCGCTGGCCTGGAAGAACGATGGTCATCTGGCTCACGATGGCGATGGCATCTGCATGATGCTCGGTGCCGGGGCCGTGCCTTCGGACACTTCTTTTGCCCAGCCCGCTGGCTCGGGTGTTGAGGGAGCTACGTGGGAGTCTGCCATTGATCGTGCCGGCCGTGAGCCCTATCTGTGGGTGAATCGCATGGGCGAGCGCCTGGCTAACGAGAAGTGGACCACGATGGATCAAACCTACAAGGTGGCTATTAACCAGGACGACTACTGCTACTTCAATATCATCGACAGCAACGCCGTTAAGCGCATGCAGACGGAGCCGTTCATGTGCGATGCCCGCACCGTGCTCGGCTCGAACGATCCCATGGAGAACATGGGCGAAGAACTTGAGGCGGGTGTAGAGTCGGGTCTGCTGTACAAGGGGGAGACCTTGGCGGAGCTGGCCCAGGCCGCCGGCATTGATCCTGAGGGGCTCGAAGCTACGGTGGCGGCCTACAACGAGCTGTGCAAGAAGGGCGAGGACGATCAGTTCTTCAAACCGGCAGAGTACCTGTTCACCCTGGAAGAGGGTCCGTTCTACGCGCTGCGCAACATTCCGGGATGGTACTCCACGCTTTGCGGCGTGAAGATCAACGGCAAGATCCAGGTTATCGATGAAACGGGCCATGCTATTCCCGGCCTGTATGCGGGCGGCCTCGACTCTGGCGAGTTCTTCAAGGACGATTACTATCACGGCTTCTCGGGCAGCTGCTCTGGCTACTCTTACTTCACCGGTTTCTTTGCTGCTGATATGGCCAAGGAGTACATCGATTCGCTGTAGGAAGCCATCCTCCCTGTTTCCTCCAGCTTATTGAAAGCTCCAACCTCTGCGGTTGGTGTCCATGTGAGCCCGGCTCCGGAATATTTCGGGGCTGGGCTTCCTGGATTCTTCAGGGGCCTGGGATCGCTTTGTTGGTCAATCGGAGCCCGTTTTTCATCGGGCGCGGCGAATTGGCTTCTTTTTGGTCAATCAGCCTGCGTTTTCCATCGATTCGACTATTGAGATAAGCTGTTTTTGACCACCCTTTTGAGGCGCTTCAAGAAATACTAGGTCAGAAGCGCGCCCATTTTTCCTTGATGGAAGTTGACGAAGCCAAACAGCGGAAAACGCCGGCTGATTGACCAAAAAATGCTTGTTGACGAAGCGTCGATGGAAAACACTCCGAATTTGACCACTTCCAGCAGGGAGGAACCTTCCGAACTCAATTACCGCTGGAAGAGCGCGGGGGTGCTTCGTGCTCCGTGGCAGGGCTTCTGCGAGCGTGTGGCGTTCGCGACTGCGGCGATGCGCTCATGCCCCGAGGCCCGTGGGGCCTAACGCGGAGGAGATCGCCTTCGGGAGGGGCGGTCGTGGAGCGCCGCGCTATTACCGTCTTATTAACTATAAGTCAACATATCAACAATAAAAAATTACCTTAACGGTATGTATTTCTCGAAAAACGGTGGTTATTGCCGTCCTTGGAAGGCTGCGAACGTGGTACCGTGACAGCTTGGGGCGATCCTGCCCTGAATCGAATAGGAGGAAACCATGTTCAAAGCTAACGTAGGTTCCAGTACGGCTGCTGATGCTCGCGCTGCGGGCAAGGAAGCTGCTGCTCAGGCAGCAGCCGGCCTCGACGCCACGCAGGTGGCGCTTGTGTATTGCAGCTGTGATTACGATGTTAACGAAGTAGTGGCCGGTGTGGGCGAGGCTCTGCCCGAGGTGCCCGTGCTCGGCAACACTTCTTTCACCGGCGTTGTTGTACCCGACGCTGGTTATGTGGGCGGCGACACCCCGTTCGTGGGCGTCATGGCCCTGTCCGATCCTGGCATGACGGTGGGCGTGGCCGCTGCCGATCGTTCCCAGAATAGCGATCCCACCGAGGCGGGCGCCGCTTTGGCTACGGCTGCCATGGAAGCTGCCGGTCGTGCTGACGCTCCCGACTTCTTCTACATGGCCGCGTCTCCGGCTGAAGAGGAGTTCTACTTGAAGGGCATCTCCACGGTAGTGGGCCGCGTGCCGTTCTTCGGCGGCTCGGCTGCCGACAACTCCATCGCCGGCGAGTGGAAGCTCTACGCCACGGGCGAGTCTTTTGCTGACGGCTGCGTGGCCGCGTTCTTCTGGGACGCCCCGGCCATGACCAACGTGTTCACCGGCGCCTATCGCGAGACCGAGGACTTTGGTGTCATCACCAAGATCGACGGCAACCGCACCCTGGTGGAAATCGACGGCGTTCCGGCAGCGAAGAAGTTCCAGGAGTGGACCGGCTGCACCGACGAGGACATTGCCGGCGGCAACCTGCTGGCCTACACCGTGTGCTCGCCGCTGGGCGTGAAGGATCGCCTGGGCGACCTCATCGCCATCCGCCATCCCATGAACGGCAACGACGACTTCTCCATCAACGTGGGCAACAACCTGGCCGAGAAGACCTGCGTCAT
>CAJUFS010000059.1 GCA_910585575.1 uncultured Adlercreutzia sp.
CGGCCGCCCTCGTCGCCGGAGTCGCTATTCTTCCCCAAAAAGGTTACGCCGTGTTGCTTTCCGTCGCGCGGCCAACGAGTGCGTGACAAGGAGGTCGCCCTGCCGGGCAGCAAGGCGGTCGGTAGCCTACTATCAGGGAAAACCCGCAGAAAGGGGAACCTCTATGGCTCAGTCAACTTCTGATAACGCCGCCGCCATCGAGGCGGCCATTGCTTCCAATGATGAGCATGCCTTCGAGCAGTCCGTTGCCGGCATGTCGCCCTTCGAGGTGAAGAACCTTCTCGTGGCCTATGCCAAGGAGGGCGATAAGCAATCGGCCCGCACCCTGCTCAACGCCGGCCGTGGCAACCCCAACTGGATTGCCACCCGTCCGCGCGAGGCGTTCTTCCTGTTGGGGTCCTTTGCGCTCGAAGAGGCGCGTCGATCCATGAACTTGCCCCTGGGCGTGGCCGGCCTGCCGCAGCAGCAGGGCTGCGCCCAGCGCTTTGTGGCGTTTCTGAAGGCGCACGATGGCGAACCGGGTGCGGAGTTCCTCCAGCAAGGCTATGACTACTTGGTGGGGGAGGGGTTCGATGCTGATTCCCTGGTGCAGGAATGGTCCCAGGGCATCGCGGGCTGCGAGTATCCCATGCCCGACCGTATTCTGGCTCATACCGAGGCCATTGTGAACCGCTACCTGGTGGGCGCAGTATGCGATGGCCAGGCGCCTTCCCAGCCGGTGGACTTGTTCGCCACCGAAGGCGGCACGGCGGCCATGTGCTACTTGTTCTACAGCCTGAAGTGCAATTTCCTGGTCAATCCCGGCGACCGCATGGCGCTTATGACGCCTATTTTCACCCCGTATTTGGAGATTCCCCATCTCAACGACTACGATTTGGACGTGGTGAACATCAACGCCTCCACCCGTACTGACGATGGCTTGCACGCTTGGCAGTACCCTGATGAGGAGCTGGAGAAGCTGGCCGACCCCTCCATCAAGCTGCTGTGTCTGGTGAACCCCTCGAACCCGCCGTCCTACGCCATGGACGAGCATTCGCGCCAGAAGCTGGTCGACATAGTCACGAAGCACAATCCGAATCTGCTCATCATCACCGACGACGTGTACGGCACCTTCGTGCCCCACTATCGGTCGGTGTTCGCCGATCTGCCGCGCAATACGGCTTGCGTCTATTCCTTCTCGAAATACTTTGGGGCCACCGGTTGGCGCCTGGCCACCATTGCCATGGCCCACGATAACCTGTTCGATGAGCTTATTGACCAGCTGCCCGAGGATAAGAAGCAGATCCTGGTGGGACGCTACCAGTCGCTTACCGACGACATTGCGAAGGTGCGCTTCATCGACCGTATGGTGGCCGACTCGCGTCTGGTGGCCCTGAACGGCACGGCGGGGCTGGGCACACCGCAGCAGGTGCAGATGTCGCTGTTCGCCCTGCAAGAGCTCATGGACAAAGACGGCTTGTACCGCACCCAAATGCAGCAGCTGGTCAGCGATCGCCTTCTGTGCCTGTGGAAGAGCCTCGGCTTCAACTTGGAGCCCGACCCTCTGCGCGCCGGCTACTACTCGGTGATCGATTTGGGCCTGTGGGCAACGCGCCTGTACGGCGAAGACTTTGCTGCGTGGCTCAAGAAGAACTACAACTCGCTCGATATCGTGGTGCGTCTGGCTCACGATACGGGCATTGTAGTGATGGACGGCGGCGGCTTCGACGCTCCCGATTGGTCGGTACGTGTTTCGCTGGCCAATTTGGACATCGACGCCTATGAGCAAATTGGCACCCACATTACCGCTATGCTGGCCGATTATGCCGCCGTATGGAAGAAGGAGCAGGCAAGATAGCCTCTTGGCCGCTCCTTGATCGAGGCTGACGCTGTGCCAAGCAGCAGCTTTGTCGGTGTACGCGAGGCTCTTAAGGTTGGTCTCGCGAAAAACAAGAGGGCCGTTCTGGATTGTCCGAGAAGACTGTTCGGACTGGTTCAGGACGGCCCTCCGTATTCGAGCCAAGGTGTTGTCTTAGGCGTGCTTGTAGCCGGTGTACACGGCCAGGGCCATGCAGATGGCGCCGGTCCAGGCAAAAAAACGATGCCACTTCATAGGAACCTCCTTCGCGGTTGGGAAAAGCCTCCGTTATGCTAGCACGGCTATTTTTGCTGGTAGCAAGGAGAATTTTTCATCGTGAACAATCTGTCATTTGCTTATAGTTTACCATTTTTAACATTTTCGACTCGGTAGAAGTAAACATAAGTTAACATGTCAACAGATTCGCCTAGGTAAGTTGACGAGCTATCTACGATGCGAATAATAGCTCAGGCATTTTCATAGGGATTTGCCTATGATGCAAACGTTAGAGCGTAATCCATTCGTCGTTTTTAGGAGGTTCATTATGCATCCTGGTCTTCTTGTTTTGGGCGGTTTCCTGCTGGGTACTGCCGGTGTCAAGGCGGCGTGCAGCCGTCCGGCCCATCGCGCCTATGTGCGTACCACGGTCTGGGGCCTGCAGGCCAAGGACTATGTGGAGCGCGTTGTTGACGAGGCCAAGGCTCAGTGCGACGACATTATGGCCGAGGCGCAGTACGTCAAGACCGTCGAGGACGCCGAGCGCGACGCCGACGAGGTTATCATCGGCCAGACCGTTATCGAGGACGAAGACGGCGACGTGACCGTGGCCGAGGAAACCGTCGTGGAGGAGAAGGAATAAGGCCCGCGCCTTTCCTTCTTGCTGAAACGAAGCGATTTCCATGCGCTGCGTAATCAAACATTCCCTGCCGGGCCGTCTGCGCTTTCAGCTTGACGAGATCCTGAACGAGCACGACGCCATAGCCCTGGAAGAGGTTTTCCTCGAGATGCCCATGGTGACGAAGGCGACGGCGTATCCCAAGGCGGCCAGCTTTGCTGTGGAGTTCGACCCCACGGTTGAAGCGCGAGACACCGTAATCGAGCGCATGGCGGCCCTGACGGACGAGGAGCTTGCCGCCTGGCAGCCCTCCGACCCCTTCACGTTGGCGCCGCGCGCCCGCAACCTGTACGCGGCCATTGCCAACGCCACGGCTTGGTTCCTCATCCGCATTCTCATGCCGAACCCCTTCAAGACCATCTGGTGGCTCTGGCGCGCCATTCCCTTCTGGAAGGCCGGTTTGGCGTCGCTTCGGCAAGGACGCCTTGATGTGCCGGTGCTCGACGCCTCGGCCATTGCCCTCGGATTCACCCAAGGGGCTAACAACGCCGGCGAAACTATGTATCTGCTGCACGTCGGCGAGATCATGGAGGACTTCACCCAAAAGCGCACCGAGTCGAGCCTGGCCCAGTCGCTGCTGGAGATTCCCACCACGGCCTGGGTATGCCGTGACGGCGAAGAGGTGGAAGTGGATCTGTCCGAGCTGCACGAGGGCGACAAGGTCATCGTGCGCATCGGCGGCGCCATTCCCGTGGACGGCACCGTGACGGCCGGCGAGGCCATGGTCAACCAGTCGTCGCTGACCGGCGAGCCGTTGCCGGTGGTGCGCCAGGCGGGCGACACCGTCTATGCGGGCACCGCCGTGGAAGAGGGCGAGATCTGCGTGACCGTGACGGGCGATCCGGCCCAAAGCAAGATCCAGTCCATCTTGACTATGATGGAGGACACCGAGGCGGCCAAGTCCGCCGAGCAGAAGCGCGTCGAGAACATCGCCGACAAACTGGTGCCTTGGAACTTCGCCTTGGCTGCCGTGGTGGCGCTTACCACCCGTTCGCTCATGAAGACGGCGGCCTGTCTGATGGTGGACTATTCCTGCGCTTTGAAGATGTCCGGCGCCATTGCCGTTATGGCCGCTCAGCGCGAGGGCGCCAAGCACGGCTTCATGGTGAAGGGCTCCCGCTACTTCCAGGCCATCGAAGAGGCCGACACCATTGTGTTCGATAAGACCGGCACCTTAACCGATGCTGCTCCCGAGGTGTATCACGTGGAGCCCTATAACGGCTACACGCGCGACGAGGCGCTGCGCCTGGCCGCCTGCCTGGAGGAGCACTTCCCGCATCCTGTGGCCCGCGCAGTGGTGAACAAGGCCTTGGAAGAAGGTCTTGAGCATCGCGAGCTGCATTCGGCGGTGGAGTATGTGGTGGCCCACGGTATTGCCAGCTCGCTCAATGGCAAGCGCGTGGTCATCGGCAGCCAGCACTTCGTCCTTGAGGACGAGGGCGTGCCTGTCTCGTCCGAGCAGCTGGAGCACATCCACAGCCTGGCCCTGGGCACGTCGCCCTTGTTCCTGGCTGTGGACAACGAGTTGCGCGGCGTGCTGTACATCGACGACCCGCTGAAGGCCGACGCCGCCCAGGTTATTCAGGCCCTGCGCGACGAGGGCTTCAAGCGCATCATTATGCTGACCGGCGACGCCGATCGCACGGCTCGCCGTGTGGCCGCCGAGGCCGGCATCGACGATTACCGCGCCGATCTTCTGCCGGAGGACAAGTACGAGCTCATTCGCAAGCTCCAGGACGAGGGCTGCAACGTGTGCATGGTGGGCGATGGCGTGAACGACTCGCCGGCCCTGGCCGCCGCGAACGTGTCCATTGCCATGAGTGCCGGCTCGGCGGTGGCCCGTGAGGCGGCCGACATCGCGCTGACCTCGAATGATCTTGAGGGCATTGTGCGCCTGCGTCGTCTGTCCCGCGTGCTGTCCCACCGCATGAAGCGGGGCTACCGCTTCACCATCGGCTACAACAGCATCTTGCTGGCCCTGGGCATTGCCGGCATCATCACGCCCCAGCAGTCCGCTTTCTTCCACAACGGCGGCACCATCGGCCTATCGGCCGTGAATGCCCGTGCCTATCTGCCCGATGCACCGTTGCTGCCCGTGGGCGAAGGCGAGAGCCGTGCCCAAGAAGAGGCCCACGACCGCGAGATCGAGGCCGTGCTTGAAGGCGAGGAGCCTGCCATCTAGTCAGCCCGCTTCGCTTTGGGTCTCAAGACATTCAGTGGCTTCGAACGCCGCCTGCCAGATGCGTCACAGGCGGCGTTTTTGCTGTTTACGGAAGGGGGAGAGGGAGACGGACTTGCTGTTCGAAGGCGCAAGACGTACACTAAGACCAGGTTAATTGCTGTGGCGGGGGCAATTGGCGCACGTGATAGCGTGTCCGTGCGGCTGAGAAAAGCTGGGCACGGAATGGCCATACTGCTGAAACGACGATCAGGAGTGTGATGTCATGGCATTTCGCGAGGGGGAGTTCGCGCTTGATCAGAGCGAGCGGCTGTTGTCCGGCGAGGGAAGAGGGCTGCCCGATGAAGAGCCGTCGCCTTTGGCCGAGCAATGGCCGTATCTGCGGTTCTTAGGGCTCGGTGCCTGGTGGGCATGGATCTGGCTCTGCTATTTCTCAACCACCTTGGTGGGCGCCTTCCCCGACGAGACTCGTCCCTCTCTGGTGCTGTCCATGTACCTTATCTCGACGCTGGCCATCGGTCTGACCATGGTGATTGCCGCGGGCTTTCACCGTCGCGCCACCATTCTCGTGGATTCCCGCGGTCCTGTTGTCTTTGCCGGTGTTGTGGCGGCTCTCGCCACGGCGGCCCTCGCTTACTCGGGTTCTATGGGTGGCGTGGTGCCCTTTACCGTGGCGGCAGTGCTTACCGGTGCGTGCACGGGTGCGCTTTGCCTTAAGGTGGGTCGCTTGTACGGTACGGTGAACCTGAGCGACTCCCTGACGGCGGGCGCTATGTCGTTGGTGGTGGCAGCGCTGCTGTTCTTTGTTGGCCAGGGCATTCCCGCTCCGTGGCGTGTGGCCTTCGTAGCGTTTTTGCCCCTACTGTCGGCTCTTCTGCTTTGCATGCCCCAGCACGATCCCTACGAGGGCGACGAGTCGTTGGAGGAGAAAACGCACTCGGTGGATCGCTCGGTGATGGTGCTCTACGGCCGTTTGGTGGCGGCGGCCGCAGCGGTGGCCATGACGGCCGGCGTGGCGCGCGGAATCTCTTCGAGCGTGCAGGCAACCGAGGGCTATGGGTTCGAGGGCTCGCTCATTGTGGCTATTATCGGATTGACCGGTGTTGCCCTGGTGTGGCTCGTGAATCGCATGGCCGTGCATCGCAAAGGCGCGCGTATCGCTTATACGGCGCTGATGATTGCCGGCATTGCCCTTATGTTGGCCACGTGCTTCGGCGTGCCTATTTCGTATCTGAGCATTGGCAAGGAGACGCTCTGGCTCGTCCTGTCGTGCCTGATGGCCTTCATGGCCTTCCGCTTCGGGTTTTCCAGCGTGCGTGCCTTCGCCCTGGGTCAGGCCGCTTATTACCTGGCCTCGACCGCTGGTTGGGGCATCGGGGCCTTGGTGGCCCCGGCCTACGATGACCCTACGGTGCGTATGGCCGTGGGTGCTGTTATGGCTTTTGCCGTCGTGCTCATACTTACATTGCTCTTTACCGAGCGCGATATCCGGTCCATCGTGCTGACACCGGTAACCCAGCCAGTCTCGGTGGTATCGAAAAATGTTGCAATGCCAGCTTCGTGTTCCGCGGGCTGTCCTATGAAGGGCTCAACGTCCGCGACCGTTGACGATGCGGCTGGCGTATCGACTTTGGGTTCTGGTGCGTCGACCCCGTCGATGAGCCCGTCGGAGAGCCCTGTTTTCGCGGCGCCGGAAGGAGGAGCGGCTGTCGAGCTTGTTGATCCGCGGCAGCAGCTGCTCGAAGAGCGTTATGGTTTGTCGTTGCGCGAGATAGAGATCATGGATCTGTTTGCCCAGGGTCGTTCAGCGAACTGGATTGCCGATGCGCTCTTTATTTCGAAGAACACGGTGCGTTCCCACTTGCGCGCTATTTACGGCAAGCTGGATGTGCACACGCGTCAGGAGCTCCTCGATCGTCTTAATGCTCTTATATGAGGATAATATTCGTAAATTAGAATAAATTTGACAAGGAATTTTATTGTCAATAGTCCTTTTTTGATGGTTCGCAAATCCTACTTTTTGAGACCCGAACCGTCATTTTATGATCATGATTCTCATGAATTCTGCGGCCTAGAATCGTCTCAGAGATCACGCAGCGAGCCCGAGCCGAAGAGAGCGGCTCCCGCTGCCGAGAGAGACGAGGGGCATCATGACAACGGATCTGATCAAACACAATCCTCTTCTGAAAAAGCCGGTTATGACCGTGCTGGCGCTGGCCGAAGATGTCACGGATCGTGCCGCGCTGGAGACGGCGGCGGCCGCCGCATGGGACCCTTCGTTTTCGCAGACGCCCGGCGCCATTATTGATGTGCTGGTGCGCGGCGGCTCTATGACGGCCTGCTCCTTTGTGAACGGCGAGCCCTACGAGGGAACCCTTGAGGACATGCAACTTGACGAGACCGTGCCCGACGACGCCGTGGCGGAGGTGCGTCTTTCGCTGACCGACGAGGGGCGCGCCCTGCGCACTGCCTACGAGCCCGAGCGCACCGTGGCCGAGCTGCTGGAGAGTCGCCCCCAGTATGACGAGGTATTCCGCTCAGTCGTGTCGTCCTGCGCCACGGAGGCCGGCGCGGCGCTTCCGACTCTCGAAGCCCTTATCGCAACGTTCCCCGTAACGGGAGGCGCCGAGAAGACCAAGGTGTACCCCCAGTACTTCATCGACGCGCTGGAAACGGCTGGCGCCATCACCTGGGACGGCGCGTGGCGGGCAACGGCTGCCGGGCGTTCTCTCCTTGCTTCCTAGTCTTATTCGCACCGCGGGCATTTCCCTCCTCCTCTCCTTCCTTCCGCCCGCGGCCTTCTCTTCCTTCGCCCGCGGGGAAACGCTGCCCCCCTCAGCGTTTCCCTTCAGGCCCGGCGCCTGGCGCCTTCCTTTCAGAGGCTGTGTTTCGGCCGAGCTCACCGAAGCATGTCCCATAGCACTACCTAGCTGTAACCGTTATTTCAATCGATATCAGAAGAAGGGATGGAAACAGTGGCTCAGACGAGTATCAGCAGACGCGGCTTTGTGAAGCTGGGAATGTTCGCCTCGGCTGTCGCTGCCATGGCGGGCACCGCCACTTCGAACCTCATCGAAGTGGAGCCCGCACTGGCTGACGAGAGTGGCGAGACCCAGAAGATTCGCACTATCTGCCGTGCCTGCCTCAACAACTGCGGCATGATCGCCCATGTGCGCGACGGCCGTGTGGTGAAGCTTGAGGGCGACCCCGGCGACCCCATGAACAAGGGCGCCGCCTGCGCCAAGGGCTTGGCCGGCATTCAGGCGCTCTACAACCCCAATCGCATCAAGTACCCCATGAAGCGCGTGGGCGAGCGCGGCTCCAACCAGTGGGAGCGCATCTCCTGGGAGCAGGCCATCAACGAGATTGCCGACGTGATGTGGGAGTACTACCAGAAGGAAGGTCCGAAGTGCCTGGTCACCTCCACGGGCGGCGGTGGCAACCCGCAGTTCTTCAGCCCTGCGCGCTTCCTGTCGGTGTGGGGCGGCGGCAACTTCTTTGAGCCGGGCTGCGCCCAGTGCTACCTGCCGCGCAACCATATGGAGTTCTGCCTGAACGGCACCGCTGACACGTCCTTGGCCGACGGCCCGGTGACTGAGGTCTACCTGCCCGATTGCCAGACCAAGACCTATGTCATGTGGGGTGTGGGACCTTCCACCCACGGCATCGGCTCCACGGGTCGCGTGGTCACCGAGCTGCGCAACAACGGCATGAAGACCGTCGTCATCGACCCGCGTCTGACGCCGGACGCTGCTCGTGCCGATGTGTGGCTGGCCATTCGCCCGGGCACCGATGTGGCCCTCATGCTGGCCTGGATGCGCTACATCATCGACAACGACTTGTGGAACAAGGAGTTCGTCACGAAGTGGTCGAACCTTCCGTTCCTGGTGAACGAGGAAACGCGTCTGACCTATCGCGCCGACGAGCTGGGCCTGGGATCTCACGACGAGTACGTCATTTACGACAACAAGACGAAGTCGGTCAAGGCCATGCCGTACCCCTTCGACGAGTCTCTCGATCCGGCCATGTTCGGTTCCTACGAGCTGCCCAATGGCAAGACGGCCCGCACGGCCTTCCAGATCATGAAGGAGCATGTGGACGAGTGGACGCTCGAGAAGGCCGCCGAGGTGTGCTGGCTCGACGCCGGCGAGATCGAGGAGGCCATCAAGATCTACGTCGAGGGCTGCCCGAATGCCGGCATCTCGCTGGGCGTGGCCACCGACCAGGCGCGTAACTCCGCCCAGGCCGCTCAGGGCGATGCGGTGCTCGACATCCTCATGGGATGCATCCGCGTGCCCGGCGCCATCGTGCAGGACCGTCCCTGCTACGTGGAGCCCTGCAACTACGTGGTGCAGCCCTTCGGTCTGCACCATCCCGATCATCCGCTCAAGATGCCCGAGGCCGAGGCCAACGCGCGCTTGGGCTACACCGAGCACAAGGGTCTGGGCCACTGGCTGGCCTCGCACATCCCCACGGTGCTCAAGGCCATCGAGACCGGCGAGCCCTATCGTCCGCGCATCTGGATCGAGCGTTCCGGCAACAAGCTGGCCATGATCGGCAATGCGAGCCGTTTCTACGACGCCATGATGACCACCGACCTGAACGTGCATATGTACATGCACTGGACCACGACGAGCGTCTGCCTGGCCGACTACGTGCTGCCCACGGCCGAGTGGCTTGAGACCAACTACGCTCAGGACCGTTTGAACACCTATGCCATCCGCCGCGCCTGCACCCAGCTCTATGAAGCCGTGGACGAGTGCATGCACTGGTCGTGGCTGGCCGCGGCTCTGGCCGAGCGTGGGCACCAGCGCGCCATCGACTCGTTCAATCCCGACATTGCCGGCAAGTTCTACGGTACCTACTGGAAGACCTACGAGGAGTACATGGACTACGTAGGATACTTCGTGGGCAGCTTCTACTACGGCACCGAGGATTGGGATTGGGCCACCTTCGACGCCCAGGCGCCCTCGGAGTACGAGACCATCGAGCAGTACGCGCAGAAGTCCTACGACTCGCACCTTGAGCCGGACGAGAACGGCCTGCCGGTGGGCTTCCACACCACGTCCAAGCGCACCGAGCCCTACTTCGACGGCAATATCCTGCTGGGCCTGACGGGTGCGGTGGACGGCAGCGGTTCCATGGACCCGGCCACCGACGTGTTCCCGGCCTCCGACAACTACAACCCGCTGCCGTACTACCTGGAGCCCTTCGAGAGCCCCGTGGAAGGCGATCCGGGCTACGACGCGAACTATCCCTACGTGCTCACTCAGGGACGCCTGCCCATCTTCCATCATGGCACCTTGCGCAACACGCCCTGGACGCGCGAGCTGTGGCCCTACCCCGAGGCATGGATCAATCCCGAGACGGCTCGCGAGATTGGCATCGAGGACGGCGACTGGCTGTGGCTGGAGAGCAAGCGCGGCAAGACCCAGGGCCGTGCCCGTGTGACGAAGTCCGTGGCTCCGAAGGTCATCTACCAGGAACGTTTCTGGAACCCCGAGCTGCTGGATTCCGACGATCCGAACCGCGCCTGGCAGGCGATGAACATCAACCTGCTGACGCAGAACAACGACGAGTGCCCGTTCAACGACGTGTACGGCACCTACACCCTGCGCGGTGTGTGCATCAACGTCACCAAGGCCGACGGCGCGCCCGAGGGCGTGTGGACCGAGCCCAAGGACTTCACTCCTTGGCTGCCTGAGCCGTCCGAGAACACTGGAGGAGGTAATGCCGTCTATGGCGCGTAATTGTATCGTAGTCAACCTCGACCGCTGCATCGGCTGCTGGAGCTGCGAGGTGGCCTGCAAGCTTGAGAACGACGTGGCGCTCGGCGAGCGCTGGAACAAGGTGGTGCAGGTGGAGCCCTTCGGCGAGTTCCCCCACGTGTCCACCTACTGGCTGCCCACTATGTGCCAGCAGTGCGAGGAGTCTCCCTGCACCCATGTGTGCCCCACCGGCGCGTCCTACCGCGACGAGCAGACCGGCATGGTGCTGGTGAACAAGGAGAAGTGCATCGGCTGCAAGTACTGCATGATGGCCTGCCCCTACGGCGTGCGCAGCTGGAACGAGGAGCAGCAGGTGGTGGAGAAGTGCACCCTGTGCAACCACCTGACCGCCGCTGGCGAGAAGCCGGCCTGTGTGAAGAACTGCTGTGGCACGGCCCGCTACTACGGCGACTTGGACGACCCGAACTCCGATGCCTCCAAGGCTTTGGCCGCGGCCGATGCCGATGCCGTGCACAAGCTGCCCGATGTGGGCAATCACCCGCTGACGTCCTACATCCTCTCCTCCCGCTTCGGCGAGTGGCGCGTGGATGACCTGACGCAGCAGACCAGCAAGTACGTGACGACCGAGGGGAGTGTCGACTAATGGAAATCCAATGGTCCCTCGTGCTCTTCACCGTGGTAAGCGGCGCGGGAGCATGGCTGTTCGCCTCCTCGATGATCGAGGCGCTGGCGAAGAAGGACGAGCTGCCGACGAAGGTCGAGTCCATTGTGGCCTTCGTGCTGCTGGCCGTGGGCGGCTGCCTGTCGGTGACGCACCTGAAGCATGTCGATCGCATTCTTGAGGCGCTGAACCATCCCACCTCCGGCATCTTCGTCGAGGCTGCCATGATTGGCGTGACCTGCGCGCTCATCGCCATCTACTTCATTTTGCTGGTGCGCGGCTCTTCCAAGGGCATCCTTACCGGCGTTGGCCTGGCCGCGGCGGTGGTGGGTGTCATCTTCACCTTTGCCTGCGGTGCCTCCTACATGATGGACGCTCGCGCCGTTTGGTGCACCCCGGCGCTGCCGGCCGCCTACGGACTGACGGCAGCCGGTTTGGGCACGGCGGTGAACCTGCTCATGAAGGCGGCGCAGAAGCGCGAGGCTGCCTCGGTGAGCCTGGCCGGCCTGCTGGCCCTTATTGGTAGCATCTGCGGTCTGGTGGTATCGGCGGTGTTTCTGCTGGGCGCCGGCGAGGTAGTGGTTGCCATGGCTATGCCGTGGACGGTAGCCCTGGTGATTGCGGCCGTGGTGGCGCTGGCCTGCGGCGCCGTGGCCTGGAAAAAGCCGGAGCTCGGTTTGGCTTTGGGCGTGGTGGCTACGGCCGGTGCTTGCATTGCCGCTATCGCTCTGCGTGTGGCTATGTGGCTCGTGGGCACGCCGCTGCTGGACTTCTTCCTTATGCCGCTTGAATAGTTCTTCTGGGATGGGGCGGATGATTGGCTGCCCCATCCCTCTTTCGAAGGAAGCTGATTGATTTTCGGCTCCCTCCGCCTTGAGGGCTCGGGTAGCTTGTTCGGTTACCCATCCCTCCGCTTCGAACCACGGGGTAGTGCTCAGTCGCTCAGACAGCCCTCGCTTTGGGGGATGCCGACAGGACATTTCGCTTCCCTCCGCTTTGAGGGCTCGGGAAGCGCTCAGTCGCTCAGACAGTCCTCGCTCGGCGAAACAGTCCACTGGACTGTTTCGTTCGCTGCGGAACTCGCTTTATGAGCACCACCCGAACCCTCAAAGCTGCTTTGACGCGGTTGGTGAGCACCACCCCGTGTTTCGAAGCTGCTCTACCGTACTTGAAGTATTGCCAATAATTCTTATGAGGAGGTGGGCGTTATGGCCCTGGATCAGGAAATCATCGATTACGTGAAGGACAGCGCCGAAACCTATCGCTTCCTGTCCCATATGGTGTTCAAGGAGCTGGATGCCGCTACTATTGAGGCGGTGGCAGCCATTGAGTTTCCCACGGAAACGGGCAACGAGCACCTGGACGAGGGCTATCGCCTTATTCGCCGCTACTTCAATTTCTCGGCGTCCGATCGACGTACGCAGTTGGCCTGCGAATACGCCCGCATCTTTTTGGCTGCCGGCGTGTATGTGAAAAGCGACAAGACGGCCATTCCCTACGAGTCGGTATTCACGAGCCCCGAGCGCATCATGATGCAGGCTTCGCGCGATGACGTGGTGCGACGCTTCGCCCGCGACGGCTTTAAGGTGAATCCGGCGCTTCACGAGCCGGAGGACCATCTCGCTTTCGAGCTGGAGTACCTGGCCCACCTGAACGACCGCGCTGCTGTTTTGGCCGAGGCGGGGGATGCGGTGGGTCTGCGCGCGAACTTCGCCCGTCAGGTTGACTTTATCGAGACCCATATCCTGAACTGGTTGCCGGCGCTGACTACGGCTGCCCGCGGCTTTGCGAAGCTGGCCTTCTATCCGGGCATGCTGCTGGTGGCTCAGGGAACGGCCGAAACGTGCCGCGAGACGCTGACGGAATTGGCGGATGAGCTTACGGGCGAGCAGGCGGCGTAGGGGAGGCATGATGGCGAAGAGCCGAGGCATAGAGCGCCGCACTCTGCTGATCGGTGGGGCGGCTGTGGCGGCGGGCGTCCTCTGCGGCGCGGCGGCACTCCCTCTGGCGGCCCAGGCCGACGTGCTGCGACCGCCGGGATCGCTGCCCGAGGACGAGTTCATGGCTCGCTGCATTCGCTGCGAGCGCTGTATTTCCGTGTGTCCCACCGATGTGCTGGCGCCCCTTACCGTGGAGCAGGGCGTATGGGCCGTGCGCACGCCCTTCGTGACGTTTGCCGCCGACAGCTGCACCTTCTGCGACGAGTGCCGCAAGGTATGCCCGACGGCCGCCATTGGGACAGTCGACCCCTATCAGCCGGTGCTGGGGCGCATTGGCGTGGCCGTGGTTGAGCCCGATCGCTGCGTGGCCTTCGATCAGGCGGGTACCTGCGGCGTATGCGTTGACGCCTGTCCCTACGAGGCGCTCTCCTTCGACGAGGGGCGTCGTCCCGTCGTGGAGGCTGAGAAGTGCAACGGCTGCGGCGAGTGCGTGAAAATTTGTCCCGCCAACGTGCTGACCTCGTTTTCCGGGGGCAGCCAGCGCGGCATTAACGTACTGACTACGAAACAGTACGCCGAAAGGAGTGCCTCATGAACCCCGAGAAAGGTCCCCAGCAGGGGCGCGCCATCCGACGGGCCCGCACGGTGACGCTTCTGGCGGTGTTCGTTGCGGTCATCGTCTCGCTTGCCTTCGATTCGGGTCTTGGCACCCCCTCCTCCTTTGGCATCGGCGAGTTTTTCCTGTTGTGCCCCTTGGGAGGTCTCGAGGCGTTGCTGGCCAGCAAGGCGCTTATCCCCGTGACGCTTATTTCGTTTGCGGTTGTGGCGGTGGGCGCGCTGCTGCTGGGTCGCTCCTGGTGCGCGTGGGGCTGCCCGGCGCCGGTCATTCGCCGCTTCTTCAAGCGCGAGCCGAAATTCGAGGGGCTCGGGTCGGGGGAGGGCCCCAACGCCTGTGCGGCGGGGCACCCCACGAACGCCCTGGCGACCGAGGACGAGGGCGCTGGCAATGGCGGCAAGCCCCAGGGTTGTGCGGCGAAGACGGCTGCGCGCTCGCTGTGGCGAGACCGCCTGTCCCATGCCGGCCGCGATCCGCGCACATGGACGCTGGTGGCCGTGCTGGTGGCGGCGCTCATCGCCGGTTTCCCGCTGTTTTGCCTGGTATGCCCCATCGGGCTCACCTTCGGCACCGTGGGGTCGCTCTGGCATCTTATCGTGGACAAGCAGATGACGTTCTCGGTGCTGGTGTTTCCTGCCGCCCTGTTGGTGGAGTTGGTGCTCTACCGCAAGTGGTGCATGAACCTGTGCCCTATCGCCGGGCTGCTCAACTTGTTCGGCCAGTTCGCCCGGTTCGGGCGTCCGCGCATCAACGAGGCCACCTGCCTGCGCGCCGACGGCACCCCTTGCACCGCCTGCACGGCGGTGTGCTCCGAGCGCATCGATATGCACGATGCTGACGGAGCCATTCAGCTGGGAGACTGCACTCGCTGCGGGGAGTGCGCCAAAGCCTGCCCCACAGGATCCATCACCTTCGCGCTTAAGGCGCAGGGTGAAGAGCATCCCGCTGTTGCGCCTACGGCTGAGGAACCAGTGGCAGGGTAGCGCGGAAGCGGCCAGTGGGTCTAAGAGCTGGCGATTACTTCGAATCTATGCGTTTTGTGGCCGCTTTGCACGACGAGCAAAGCGGCCAACCGTGTTTTTCGAGGAATTCCAACCGTGATTTTCGAGGAAGTTCGATCGTGTTTTTCGAGGAGCTGGGAACGAGCGGTGAATGATCGCCTGCATCGAAGGGCTAGAGTGTTTGTCTGTGGTGCGCCCCGAGGATTTCCTCGGGGCTTTTCCTATGCACGAGGAAGAGGGTTGCCGCTTCCGTACCACCTTCGTTTTTCTTATTTTATCCTCACTTGTGAATAATACTAGTGCGCTCTCTATCTGGGAAAACTCCTGAATGATGCAAAGTGCATCAACATTGCTTCCTCGCGAAAT
The DNA here is from genome assembly GCA_910585575.1 of uncultured Adlercreutzia sp. Lineage (GTDB taxonomy): Bacteria > Actinomycetota > Coriobacteriia > Coriobacteriales > Eggerthellaceae > Adlercreutzia. Next base: position 15,225 of record CAJUFS010000059.1, read on the forward strand.
GATGCGATTTGAAACTTGTTGCACCCTCTCTCGGTCGGGAAAATGCGAAGCGTCAAGTGGCCGTGGAAGAGGCGGCCGGGGGAATTAAAGAGAGGGGAGACGCGTAGCCATGAACCAGTCTACTCTGTGCTCGTCGGGTTGTACCGACCAAAGCGCTTGCCAGTGCGGCGCCGGCCAAAGCGATGCTATTCAGCGGAACGTGGCGGAGGCATTCGAGCCCCAGCCGCTGCGCCCGTCCGATTACGCTCTTATGAAGCGCCACAAGCCCCGTCACACGGTCAATGTGGAGAAGTCGCCCATTCTGGTGGCGAACCCGTCCTATGCGACGCCCGCCTATGATCTTGTTTCGTTTTGCGAAGAAGAGCGCGACTTCGACGAGGCCGTGCAGCTTCTGAAGAACAACACCTATCCCAAAACCTTTGTTGCCGCCGCCGACGGTTTCGTGTCCCTCATGGTGGACAACGACTTCCTGGCCATGAACATCTACGTTGACGGCGAGCCCTATGAGGGCACCTTCGACGACTTGGTCGAGGACGAGTCCATTCCTGTTGAGGCCGAGGTTACCTATGGCGTGCGCGCCACCGATCTGGGTCGCGAGACCGCGGCCCCCTATGCGCCCACCACGCAGCTGGCGAAGCTCATCGAGAGCGACGAGGAAGCGGCGCCGGTGCATCTGCGCGTGCTGGAGCTGTGCAGCGCGGAGGGCGGTTGCTCCAAGCAGGAGCTCGACCGCACCCTGAACGCCGAGGGGCTCATTCCCCACGACGAGCGCACGGGGCTCATCAGCATTTATCCCGCCTACTACATCGACAACCTTGAGAAAGCAGGGGGTCTGGTGTGGAAGAACACTTGGCTTGCAACCGACGAGGGGAGGGAAGTTCTGGCCAACACCCGATAGCGTCACCGTTTCGAAGAGAGATCCAAGGAATAGAGAGAAGGAAAGGAAGGAGAACTAGCATGGCTAAAGCAACTATGAGCCGTCGTGGGTTTCTGAAGACGGCCGCCGCCACCGGTGCGGTCGCCGCCGCCACGGGAGCCTTCGCCTCCAACTTCA
>CAJUFS010000060.1 GCA_910585575.1 uncultured Adlercreutzia sp.
GCGCCGCCGAGGCCCTCAAGGCCGCCGGCCTCACCGCCTGCTATATCATCGGCGAAGCCATGCAGCCCTTCCTCGACGCCATGATTGCCAAAAGCCCCTTGGCCGGCTGCCTGATCCCCCTTACGGTGAAGAATGACTACTTCGGCGGCAACGTAAACGTAACCGGCCTCCTCTGCGCCTGCGACATCGAGAAGGCAATAAAGGAAGCATCTGGCGACCTCTTCCTCCTCCCAAAGGTCATTCTGAATGACAACGGCGTGACGCTTGACGATGCTACCGTGCAGGATATGGAAACGGAGACGGCGACCCGTATACACGTGGTATCCTGTAACCCATTGGATTTTCTTCCTGAGATCATCGCGCTGGCCGCCCCGCCGGCGCTGTAAGAAACGCGAGGAACACATCATGGCTCTTCCCATCGTCGCCATCGTGGGCCGCCCCAACGTGGGCAAGTCCACCTTGGTCAACCGCATCGCCCAAACCGGCGATGCCATCGTGCACGAAATGCGCGGCGTCACCCGCGACCGCAGCTACCACAAGGCCGACTGGAACGGCATGGAGTTCATGCTCATCGACACCGGCGGTATCGAAATGGGCAACGAGGACGCCTTCCAGGGTTCCATCCGCGCCCAGGCCTTCGAGGCCACCCGCGAGGCCGACGTCATCATCTTCTTAGTGGACGGCAAAACCGGCATCAACGCCGACGACGAAGAGGTGGCGCGCATTCTGCAGAAGTCCGGCAAGCCGGTGTTCCCCGTGGTGAACAAGATGGACAACCCGGCGCGCATGGACGAGGTGTGGGAGTTCTACGCCCTGGGCCTGGGTGATCCGTGGCCCGTTTCCGCTCAGCACGGCAACGGCACGGGTGACTTGCTCGACGACGTGGTGAACGTGCTGCGCAAGACCGACTGGACGCCGGAAGAGGAAGTGGATGCCATCAACGTGGCCATCATCGGGCGTCCGAACGCCGGCAAGTCCTCGCTTACCAACAAGCTGACCAACAACGATCGCTCCATCGTGTCCGACGTGGCCGGCACCACCCGCGATGCCATCGACACGCTGGTGGAGCACGACGGCACCATGTACCGCATCGTGGACACGGCGGGCCTGCGCCGCAAGAGCCAGATCGACGAGGACGTGGAGTACTACGGTTTCGTCCGCGCCATGCGCGCCATCGACCGGGCCGACGTGGCGCTGCTGGTCATCGACGGCACGCTCGGGCTTACTAACGAGGACCAGCGCGTGGCCGGGTACGCCGCCGAGCGCGGCTGCGCCATGGTGATCGTGCTGAACAAGTGGGACATCGTGGAGGGCCCCGAGGCCAAGGAGAAGATACGCGAGCGCATTGCCGACCGCATGACGTTCGTGGGCTACGCGCCGGTGGTGGCCATCAGCGCGCTCACGGGCAAGAAGGTCGACCGCATCTGGGAGGCCATCGACACGGTGTACGCCAACTACAGCCGCACCATTCCCACCAACCAGCTGAACAGCTGGCTCGCCGGCATTCGCGAGACGGGGCACACGGTGTCGAAGGGCAAAGCCATCCTGCGCATGAAGTACGTCACGCAGACGGGCACCTGCCCGCCGCACTTCACCTTCTTCGTGAACCGCCCCGATGTCGTGGACGACAACTACGAGCGCTACCTGGAGAACCGCATGCGCGAGGCCTTCGACCTCACCGGTACGCCCATCCGCCTGAAGTTCAAGAAGAAAGACTAGTCCATGATCGTTCTCGGCTATCTTGCCCTTACCTTCGTCATCACGTTCCTGCTCGGCTCCATTCCCTGGGGCGTTATCGTCTCCAAGTTGGCCTACAAGAAGGACCTGCGCGACGAGGGCTCCGGCAACATCGGCACCACCAACGCCATGCGCACCCTGGGCAAAGCCGGGGGAGCAGCGGTGTTCGTGCTCGACTTCGGCAAGGGTCTGCTGGCGGGTTGGCTGGCGGTGTGGGTCATCGCCCCGATGGTGGCCGCCCTTCCCGCCGAGTTGACGGTGAGCGGCGGGCTCTACGGAGCCTTCGCCACCCCGGCGCTGAACGCCGTGACGCTGGTGGCGGCCCTGGCCTTCGCTGGCTGCACCTTGGGCCACGTGTTCAGCCCTTGGCTCGGCTGGCACGGCGGCAAGGGCATTGCCGTGGCGGCCGCCTGCCTGGTGTTTGTTTACGGGCCCGTGGGCTTTCTCATCGAGATCATCGTCTTCGCCCTCGGCATTGCGCTGACGCGCTGCGTGTCCGTGGGCTCCCTGGCCGCCGCCGTGGTTTGCCCGCTGCTGGGCCTCTACTATTACGGCCTGGGCGGTCACTGGGTGGCGTGGCTCATCATCACGGCCACGGCCGCCGTGGTCATCTGGGCCCACCGCGAGAACATCGCCCGCCTGCGCGCCGGCACCGAAAACAAGATCGGAAGCAAGAAGAAGTAGCCGTTAGCGTTCTGCTTTGGTTGAGTTCGACGGGGACACGGGGTGCCCCGACCGAGCGAGTTCCGCAGCGACTGAAACAGCCCAGTGGGCTGTTTCACCAAGCGAGGACTGTTTGAGCGAATCGGGGTACCCCGTGGCCCCGTCCCCCGAAGACTTGCAAGGAGAGTCTCATGAACGTAGCAGTTATCGGAGCTGGCAGCTGGGGCACGGCGCTGGCGCTGGTGCTGGCTGAAGCCGGTCACGACGTCATGCTGTGGGCGCGCACGCCCGAGGTGGCCGAGGCCATCAACGCCGATCATCGCAACCCGCGCTACCTGTCCGACTACCGACTGCCCGCGTGCATCCGCGCCACCAGCAACTACGCCGAGGCTGTGGAGGGCGCCGAAGCGGTGGTCATCGTCACGCCGTCGGCAGCGCTGCGCTCGGTGGCGGCCGATCTGCGTGCGCTCATTGCTCGCGATACCCCCATCGTCATCTGCTCGAAGGGCGTGGAGGAGGAGACGGGGCTTTTGCCCATCGACACCTTCGCCGACGAGCTGGGCAATCCGGACCGTTTCGCCGTGCTGTCCGGCCCCACCCATGCCGAAGAGGTCATCTGTCGCAAGCCCTCGGCAGCGGTAGTGGCCAGCGCCCATGAGGAGACCGCGCTGTTCTTCCGCGACCTGTTCGCCACGCGGGCCTTCCGCACCTACACCTCCGACGACCCGGTGGGTGTGGAGCTGTGCGCGGCGTTCAAGAACGTCATCGCCATTGCCGTAGGCGTGTCCTATGGCATGGGCTTCGGCGACAACACGGCGGCGCTGCTCATCACACGCGGTTTGGCCGAGATGAGCCGCATGGTGGTGGCTTGCGGCGGGCAGGCGCTCACCTGCATGGGCCTCGGCGGCGCGGGCGACATGGTGGTTACCTGCATGTCCCAGCACTCGCGCAACCGCCGCTTCGGCGAGCAGTACGTGGCCCGCGGCCTTACCCTGGCCGACTTCACGGCCCAGACCCACATGGTGGTGGAGGGAGCCATTGCCTGCAAGACCCTTGCCACCCTCGAGGAGCGTTATCAGGTGGAGCTGCCCCTGACGGACACGGTGCGCAGCGTGGTGTGGGAGCAGGTTCCGCCCCGCGAGGCCGCCGCAGCCCTCATCGATCGCCCGCTCAAGGCGGAGTTCTACTAAGCAGGGCATATTGTTCACCTGCATCATCAGGTTTCGTCGGGTAAACGAAGTGCATACGCGGATTTAACCGAAAGGCCTTCCTTGTTCCCTTGGAGCAGGGGAGGCTTTATTGTTGTCATCAGCCGATCGGAAGGGATGAGCGGCAAACCTGGGAGGAAGGCAAGGCAATCTTGCCGTATACGAAAGCCTTTCAGGTGGCCGCAAGCAAACGTCCCGCACCGTTCAGCTCCTTGACAACCTATCCCGAGCTTCCGTCGCACCGTCTCCTGCGTGAACCCTCCTCTCTCCTCTCTCAAGCCCTCGCGGCGGAAACCAAGACCATGCGCACGTTCCCCTTCTCCTCCGTGCGTATTGAGCAAGCTCCTCCGGTTCCCCTGCCGGAGGAGCTTTTTTTATGCGTTGGCCGCCTTAGGAATGGGTTGGAGCTTCCAGATGGAGCAGGGCGCGCGCTACTGCTGCCGCCTGGCCGCTGCCCAGGGGCTTGCCCGCGGCGCTGACAATGCGATGGATGGGCACCAGTAGGGGGGCGGGGCACTTCTTGAGGGCGGCCCCTACGGCGCGAAACGAATCGGGAGCGCCGAGGGTTTCGGCCAGATCGCGGGCCGTGCGCGTTTGACCATAGGGAATGTTCGCTACAGCGCGCCACACTTGCTGCTGAAAAGCTGTGCCGGCCAGCTGGCAGGGCACGGTGAAGACAGTGCGCTTACCGGCCAGGTATTCCATGATCTCGTTGGCGGCCTGGTTGGTAAGGGCGGAGGGCTTGCGAAGACCCGGTAGAGAGGACTCGCCCAGGATGATCGCAGTGACAGCAGTGCCGTTGCTGCCGATGGTGATGGGGCCGAAGGTGGTGGGGTAGGTGTAGAACGTGCGCGCATCGGAGGGCATCGACGACCACCTTTCTGCTCCTGGCGTGAGCGTTTGCCGCTGTCGCTTTATTATACGGCCTTGACGTCGAGTCAAACCTGTAGAATGGGGCCATCGGAATTCTGCGAGCAAGGACGGCCTTATGTTTCAACCGGTGAAGATTGCCCCTTCCATTCTGTCCGCCAACTTCCTGGATCTTGGTGCCGACATTGCGCTCATCGAGCGCGCCGGCGCGGCGTTCGTCCACATCGACGTCATGGACGGCCATTTCGTGCCCAACCTGACCATGGGCGTGCCCCTGCTCAAACAGCTGAAGCCGGCCACCAGCCTGGTGTGCGATGTGCACCTCATGATCGACAACCCGCTGGTGGAGCTGCCCTGGTTCATCGATGCCGGGGCCGATCTGCTCAATGTGCACGTCGAGGCCTTGAGTGAGGCTGATCTGGTGCGCGCCATCGCCCAAATCCACGAAGCGGGCCTGATGGCTGCGGCGGCCTTGAAGCCGAAGACGCCGCCATCGGCGCTGGCGCCGGTTATTGCCGATCTGGACATGGCCCTGGTCATGTCCGTGGAGCCGGGCTTCTCGGGCCAAAGCTATATGGCCGGCTCCGAGACCAAGGTGGCCGAGGTGGCCGCCATGGCCCGGGCTGCCGGCAACGAGGCCATGCTCATCCAGGTGGATGGCGGCATCGGCACCGCTACGGCGCCTTTGGTGGCGGCCGCCGGCGCCGACGTGCTCGTGTGCGGCAATGCCGTCTTCGCCGCGCCCGACCCCGCCGAGGCCCTGGCGGCGGTGCGCGATGCCGCCGATGCGGCGCGCCTGGCCGTGCTGGACGCCTGCGCCTAGGCGACTCGAGCAGCTTCATCCGCCCGGCCGCTCTTCATATGTGTAAGTTGAACGAGGAGACAACCCATCGTGACCGATCAAGCATCTGATTCCTTTATTTATCTCGACTATGCCGCCACGGCGCCGCTGTGCGAAGAGGCGGCTCTGGCCATGGAGCCCTTCCAGGTGCCCGGCCCCATGAACCTGGCGGTGAACGCCAACGCCAATGCGCTCTATCGGCTGGGCCGCGGGGCCTTCGACCTGATGGAAAACGCGCGCCGCCGCGTGGCTCGGGCCTTGGGGGCGCGTCGCCCCGACGAGATCATCTTCACCTCGGGCGCTACCGAGGCCGACGACGCTGCGCTCTTCGGGCTGGTGCGCGGGGCGGCCCAGCAACGGCGCCTGGCCGGCCAGGGGGACCGCCCGCTGCACGTCATCACCTCGGCCATCGAGCACGATGCTGTGCTGGCCCCCTGCAAGCGCCTGGAGGCGGAAGGGGTGAGCGTCACCTACCTGCGCCCCAATCGCGACGGCTTCGTGGAGGTGCGCACCTTGGAGGCCGCCCTTACCGAGGACACCGTGCTCGTATCGGTGCAGGCGGCCAACTCCGAGGTGGGCTCCATCCAGCCTATTCGCGAGCTGGCAGCTGTGGCCCACGAAGCCGGGGCCCTGTTCCATACCGATGCCGTCCAGGCCCTGGGCAAGATGCCGCTCGACCTTCAGCAGCTCGACGTGGACGCGGCTTCCTTCTCGGCCCACAAGATCGGCGGCCCTAAGGGGGTGGGTGCCCTCTATCTGCGCGCCCGCACGCCCTTCGAGGCGTTTTTGCTGGGCGGTGGCCAGGAGTCGGGACGGCGCAGCGGCACCCAGAACGTGGCCGGCATCGAGGGGTTCGCGGCGGCGCTCGAGGCCGCTCAGGCGGCGCAGGAGGAAGAGTCCGGGCGTCTGCGCGTGCTGCGCGATGCGCTCTATGCCGAGATCATGCCCCTCGATGGTGTGCAGGCCACGGTGGATGTGGAGGCGGGCAGCGAGGACTATCTGCCCAACATCGTTCATCTTCTCGCCGACGAGCTGGAAAGCGAGACCATGGTGCTGCGCTTCGACCAGTTGGGACTGTGCGTGGCCGGGGGCAGCGCCTGTTCATCGCACTCGCTGGAGCCGAGCCATGTGCTGAAGGCCATGGGCATCACCGGCGACGAGGCCTACAACGCCCTGCGCGTTTCCATGGGCCGCTACACCACGCGCGCCGATATCGAGGCCTTCCTTGACGCGCTGAAAAAAGTTCTGAACTGGTAGGAGAAGCTATGGAACTGGTTAACACCCACTGTCATTGCGTCTACTCGGGCCACGGCGTCGGCTCGGTGGCCGAGTATGCCCAAGCGGCCGATGCCGCTGGCCTCACCACCCTGGCCTTCACCGAGCACTATCCGCTGTCGGCGGCCTTCGATCCCGACCAGTATCTATCCATGCGTCCCGAATACGTGGAGCGCTACCTGGCCGAAATCGAAGAGGCGCGGGCGGCCCACCCTCATATCGAGTTCATCGTGGGCACCGAGATGGACTATCTGGGCAGCTTGGAGGATCGCGTTATAGCCGAGGCCGACCTGGCCCCGTATCGCTTCAAACTGGGCAGCGTGCACTTCATCGACGGCTGGGCCTTCGATGACCCGGCGCAGAAGGGCCGCTGGGAAGAGCCCGGCGCCCCCGATGCCATCTGGCGCCGCTACGGCGAGCTGTGGTGCCAGGCCGCGTCCGATAGGGCCAACCCCTACGACTGCATGGCCCATCCGGATTTGGCGAAGAAGTTCGGCTATGCGCCCAGCTTCGACCGAGAGCCGCTCTACGAGGCCATGGCCGAGGCGGCTCGGGCCGGCGAGCGCATGGTGGAGGTGAACACCTCGGGCGGCTATTACGCCTGTGCCGAGATGTTCCCGGCCCCGGCGCTGCTGGCGGCCTTCTGCCGCGCGGGCGTGCCCTGCACGGTGGGCTGCGATTCCCATGATCCGGCCAACGTGGCCCGCGATATCCGCGCGGCCTACGATCTTATGTACCAGGCGGGGTACCGAAGCGTTACCGTGCCGACGGCCACAGGCGATCGCCGAAGCATTACCATCGAATAGGGTGCGCCTTGGCCTGACTTTCCACGGAAAGCAGCTTGGCGCGGCCACGGCGTCAGAGGCGTCTTCAAAGGTGCACTGACGCTGGGATACCTACCATGCTCCGCCGCATTGGCGAAGCTCGATTTGGGAAGAAGCTGATAGCTATGGGTCTGTTCAACAAAGGGGAGCGTTCAGCGGCGAAAAGCGAGGCGCTCTCGAAGCGTGGCGCTTCGGCGCTGGCGCCCCGCGTGTTCTCGATGACCGTGGGCGCGCTCGAAGAGGCGCTGCTCAAGGAGTTTCCCGCCGAAGACGCCGAGTCCTGGGACCGCACGGGGCTCACGGTGGGGGAGCGCGCGCTGCCGGTGACAAAAGTGGCCGTGGCCCTCGATCCTACGGTCAAGGCCATTGGCGAGGCGGCGGCCGCGGGCGCCAATGTGCTCGTTACCCACCATCCTGCTTTCTTGGCGGCGCCCGACAACTTTGCCCCTGAGGCCAGCGTGGCCCTCAGCTCGGGCGCCGGCGTATGGGCCGCTATTCGCCACCAGGTGGCGCTCATGGATTTCCATACGGCCCTCGACGTCAGCCCGCAGGTCGCCCGTGTGCTTCCCGGCATGCTGGGCCTGCGCTTTACGGGCCGCTTTGCCGAGCCGCTAGCAGGCTCGCGCCGCAAGGGCTACGGCCAGATCAGCGAGGTGCCGGCCAACGACGACGCCCCCGAGACCCTGGCGCGCCTGGCGGCCCGTTGCACCGCCGTGTTCGGGCGCTCCCCGCGCGTGTGGGGCGACCCTGACAAGCCGGTGAGAACCGCTGTTACCGCCACGGGCTCGGCGGGCCCCACGGGCAAGGTCGCCCTGGCCGCGGGGGCCGATGTTCTCATTTGCGGCGAGGTCAAGTACCACGAAGCCCTCGATCTTTCCCAGGCTGGCCTGGCCGTCATCGAGTTGGGCCATGATGCCAGCGAGCTGCCCCTTACCGCGGTGCTGGCCGAGGCGCTCTGCAAGGCGGGCGTCCCCGAGAACGCCGTTGTCGTGATCGACCAATCCGACAACTGGTGGCATCCCGAGGCGGTGCGCGTTTAGCCCGTCTTTGGTCACGTGGCACCCCGACGTCCTTCCCCAGGTCCTCTGACAAGGGGGGACGGCCGGGGTGCCTTCCTTTCGCGCCCGATCAAATGAGGTTTTTCCATCCTGTGGCTCCAGGGGCTAACTTTTCGTCTATTATTGTCACCGAGAGAATAATGATCGAAGGAGATGCCCATGGAAGCAACCCGCGAAGACATTGATAGTCTGTTCGAACTGCAGCGCATCGACCTCGAGATCATGCGCCGCACCAAAGAGCTCGACGAACTGCCCCAGCGCGGCATTATCGTGGCCGCCCGCGAGAAGCGCGGCGCCATCGAGGCTCAAAGCGCCAAGGTGGCCGAGGTGAAGCGCGCCACGTCCCGCAAGATCACCCGCATCGACGACGAGGATGCCTCGCTGGCCAAGAAGGAGGCTGGCGTCCAGGCGGCCATCGACGCTGCCCACGGCGATTTCCGCAACGTGGAGGCCCGCACGAAAGAGCTGGCCGGCATTGTGCGCCGCCGCGGCACCCTGGCCGAGGATCGCGCCGCCGTCCAGGCCGAGCTCGACAAAATCGGCAACATCGAAGCGCAGATCACCCTGGCGCTCGAGGAAGTGAGCGCCAAAGAGCAGGAGGCGATCGATTCGTTCCAGAAGCAGGGGGGCGACCTTAAGCTGGCCATCGCCAAGCTGGAGGCCTCCCGCAACCAGCTGGTGGGCAAGATCGACGCCGAGCTGGTGAAGGCCTACGATCGCACGTCGGCCCGGGCGGGCGGTGTGGCCATCGGAGCCCTCGACGGCAACCGCTGCGGGGTGTGCCGCGTCACCATCGACAGCGGCCGTCTCATCGATTTGCGCGCCCAGGCACCGCTGGGAACGTGCCCTTCGTGTAAACGACTGCTCATAATCGAATAAAGTGGTTGATTCCGCCCGAAATGCTGTGATATAGTATCAAGGCTTTTTGTCCCAAAACAGTTTTACTGGTATTAATGGAGTTGATTGTAATGTCGAAGGTTTGCGAAGTTTGCGGTAAGCACCCGGTTGCTGGTCGTAGCATCAGCCACTCTCACCGTGTGTCCAACCGTATGTTCCGTCCCAACATCCAGAAGGTCACCATCCGTGACGCGAAGGGCCATGTCCGTCGCGCCAACGTGTGCACCTCCTGCATGAAGGCCGGCAAGGTCGAGCGCGCCTAGGCGTTGCCCCTGCTCCGACCCTCTCTTTTCAAGAGCGTCAAAAGCCCGCACCGCGGGCTTTTCTGCGTTTGGGGAACAGTTCGGTTGTGGAATATGCTCACTGTCAACAGGGGGTAACGGTCCCATGCCGCCCTATGCGGTATACTTTTCCCGATATAGTCCAAACAGCTCAGCGGAAAGGAAACCTCCCATGAGTTCTGTGATTCCCGGCAACCTGCATGTCGCCAACGACGTGCTGGCCGACATGGTGGGCAATGCCGCCATGGAGTGCTACGGCGTGGTAGGGGTGTGCGCTCCCAATGCCGCCGATGGCATCGCGAAAATTCTTCCCGCCTCCCGCCTGCGCCGCGGCGTGGTGGTCAACAGCCTCGAAGAGGGCGTCCATGTTGATTTGTACATCATCGTCGAGTACGGCACCAACATCGCCACGGTTTCGCGCAACCTGATCGATCAGGTCAGCTTCGCCCTCAAAGAATACGCACGAGTGCCTCTGGCGGGCGTCGACGTGCATGTCATGGACGTCAAGGTGCGCCGCTAGGCTCATCGCGGATGGGCTCCGCGCCAGCGCGCGCTGCCCCTGAAGGAGAAATCGGTTTCTCATGTCTACTACTTATTCTTCCAACAACATTCTCAACGCGGTGGCCGCCGCCGCCAAGACGCTTGGCGACCGTAAAGAGGAAGTCAACCGTCTGAATGTGTTCCCCGTTCCCGACGGCGATACGGGCACGAACATGTCGCTCACCATCGAGAGCGTGGTGGGCAACGTGGCCAACCTGCCCATCGGCGCCTCGGGCGCTGACATTCGCAAGGCCATCACCACGGGCGCCCTCATGGGTGCGCGCGGCAACTCCGGTGTTATCACCTCTCAAATTCTGCGCGGCCTGTGCGAGGGAAGCCAGGGCTTCGATACGCTGTCCACCGAGTCGCTGGCCGGTGCCTTCACCAAGGCCCAGGAGGTGGCCTTCCAGGCGGTGCGCAAGCCCGTCGAGGGCACCATCCTCACCGTGCTGCGCGATGCGGCCGCAGCGGCGAAGAACGCGGCCGACGAGGGCCTTGATACCGAGGCGGCCCTCGATGCCATCGTGGCCGAGGCCTACGCTTCGGTGCAGCGCACGCCCGACTTGCTGCCGGTGCTGAAGGAGCATGGCGTGGTCGATGCCGGCGGCTTTGGCCTGGCTATCCTGTTCGATGCCTTCGTGGCGGCGCTGCTGGGCCGTTCGGGCACCATGGTCGACGAGATGTCCTTCCTGCGCAACGCCCACCCCAAGGTGGAAATCGAGCAGGTGAACGACTGGGAGGGCTCTAACTTCCGCTACTGCAACGAGTTCCTGGTCGATTCCGACACGCTTGACAAGGACGAGGCTCTGAAGTTCCTCGGCACCATGGGCGACTGCGAGCTGTGCGTGGGCGAGGTTCCGAAGTTCAAGGTGCACGTGCACTCCGATCACCCCGATCAGGTGCTGGCCTACTTCCTGGAGCGCGGCCAGGTCTCCGAGGTGTTCATTCACAACATGGAGCTTCAAAGCGCCGAGCGCACCGAGAAGCTGGCGGCCGAGGAAGAGGCCGAGAAAAAGTCCCTCGGCTTTGTGGCCGTAGCGGCAGGCGACGGCAACGCCGACATCCTGAAGAGCCTCGGCGTGAACGTGGTGGTGTCCGGTGGTCAGACCATGAACCCCTCCACCAAGGACCTGCTGGAGGCGGCCCAGTCGGTGAACGCCGAGGCCGTCATCATCCTGCCGAACAACTCCAACATCGTTATGGCGGCCAATTCCGCCGCCGATTTGGCCGAGTTCCCCTGCGCCGTGGTGCCTACGAAGTCGGTGCCCCAGGCGTTCTCGGCGCTGTTCGCCGTGGACCAGGATGCGTCCCTGGAAACTAACGTCGAGGAGATGACCGAGGCGGCCCAGGCCGTGAAGAGCGGCGAGGTAACCTGGGCCATCAAGGACTCCAAGGACGCCGAGGGCAACCCCATCCACGAGGGCGATGTCATCGGCATTGCCGACGGCTCCATCGACGCGGTGGATTCCACGGTCGAGGGTGCGGTGCTCACGTTGCTTGAGAAGATGGATGCCGACGACGCCGACACCTGCACCATTCTGGCCGGCGAGGATTACACCGACGAGCAGCTGGAGGCGCTGGTGGCGCGCATCGAGGAGGCTTACGAGGACCTGGAGATTGACGCTCAGCGCGGCGGCCAGCCCTTGTATCCGATCATTTTCTCAGTTGAGTAAATTCTGCTTGTAAATCCTCCGGGGGCGAGACTCCGGGTATGCTCAGTCGCTCAGACAGTCCTCGCTCGGCGAAAATGTCCACTGGACATTTTCGTTCGCTGCGGAACTCGCTGCGATGTTCCGTTCGTCCTGACGGAGCGAACGGAACGACTCGATGCTGCGAGTCCGACAGGCACCTGATCTCGCACCTTGTTTTGGGCACGGCGCGGCGCGAAGGCCGCTTGGCCCAAAGGCGGCGCGATATCAGGCACCTGTCGGACTCTCGCTGACTTCCTTGGGCGAACCTCTGATACAAAAGGTTTAAATAAAGAGATATAAGGAAGAGCAAATTAAACAATGCCTTTGAATCGTGAACAGGCTACGTTGGCTTTGGACGAACCCGTTTCTCGGGTTCGTCTTGTTAGTCCTGCTCGCGCGCGAGCTTTGGAGAAACTGGGCATCCGCACCGTGCGGGATTTGGTTACTCACTTTCCGCGGTCCTATATCGATTTGTCGGCGGTGGAGACGGTGGCCGGGGCGCGCATCGGGGAGATGTGCACTATTCGCGGCACCGTGCACGAGATCAAGCTGAAGAAGCCCCGCCGTAATCTGTCCCTGGTGGAAATCGCCCTGCTCGATGAGACGGGGCTTTTGATGGTTACGGCATTTCGGCAGCCGTGGCTGATGGACCAGATCAAGGCCGGCGATGCCGTGGCCGTGTCGGGCAAGGTAGGCTTCGACTACGGCTTCAAACGCATGACCAATCCCTTTATCGAGGTGTTGGGGGAGGGCCAGACGGTCACGGGCTCGGTGGTGCCGGTGCACCCGGCCACCGAGAAGCTCTCCGCCGCCTGGGTGCGGCGCATTGTGGCCAATGGGCTCGAGCTGGTGCGCGGCGCCTTCGACCCGCTGCCTCTGGGGCTGCGTCTGCGCTATCGGCTCATGAGCCGCGACGCCGCTCTGCAGGCCATTCATTTTCCCGAGCAGCGCGCCGAGGCCGATGAGGCCCGGCGGCGCCTGGTCTATGAGGAGCTGCTGTATTTGGAGCTGTTCCTTATGCAGGAGGGCGCGGCGCGCACGGCGGGCTGCGAGCCTACGGTCCACGTCGTGGACGGCGCTCGTTTGCGGGCCTTCGCCGACGCGCTGCCCTTTTCGCTCACCGGCGAGCAGGAGCGCGCACGGGATGAGATCCTTGAGGCCATGGCGGCTCCTGTCACGGCCAATCACATGCTGCTGGGCGACGTGGGCACGGGCAAGACGGTGGTGGCCGGCTTCGCCTTGGCCGCTGCTGCCGACAGCGGGGGCCAGGCCCTCTTGCTTGCGCCGACCGAGGTGCTGGCCGAGCAACATCACAAAGGCTTGGGCGCGTTGCTGGAGGCCGCCGGTGTGAGCCACGGACTGCTGACGGGCTCCACGACGGCGTCCGAGCGGGCGGCCATGCTGGAGCTGTTCGCCGCCGGCGAGCTGGACGTGCTCATCGGCACCCACGCGCTCTTGTCTGACGACGTGCAGCCGGCGCACTTGACCTTGGCCGTTATCGACGAGCAGCAGCGCTTCGGCGTCGATCAGCGGGCGAAGCTGCTGGCCAAGGGAGAAGCGCCGGACGCTCTGTACCTGACGGCCACGCCCATTCCGCGTACACTGGCCTTAGCCCTGTACGGAAACTTGTCGCTGTCCTATATCAAGCATCGTCCTCATGACAGCGTCCAGCGCACCACGAAGGTGCTGTCCAAGCAGGATCAGGGCTTTGCCTTCGACGCAGCCCGCGAGGCCCTGGCCCGCGGTGAGCAGGTGTATGTGGTGTGCCCCCTGGTAGGGTGCTCGTCCGAAGAGCGCGATGGGAAGGCAGCGGGAAAGGCCAGCGCCGCCGATGCGGCGGGCGACGAGGCCTATCATCCCGCCGTGGCTATCGATGCCGAAACGGATTTCGACGCTGCCGACGTGACAGCGGCCACCAAGGAGGCCCGCATTCTGCAGAACTCCACGTTCTCAGAGTATCGCGTCGAGCTGCTTCACGGCGGCATGGGTACCGAGGCGAAGCAGGACGTCATGGAGCGCTTTCGTGCGGGAGAGATCGACGTTTTGGTGGCCACTACCGTTATCGAGGTGGGTGTGGATGTGCCCAATGCCACGGTCATGATTGTGGAAGACGCCGACCGCTTCGGCCTGGCCCAGCTCCATCAGCTGCGCGGTCGCGTGGGCCGTGGTGAGAAATCGGCTGAGGTGTACCTGGTGTCCGCCTCCAAGCGCGACGAGTCTCTGGCGCGTCTGGCGGCCATGGAAACCACCGACGATGGCTTCGAGCTGGCGGCCTACGACTTGTCCCTGCGCCGCGAGGGCGATATCCTCGGCAACCGTCAGCATGGCGCCAGCGGGCTCAAGCTGGTGAACATCATGCGTGACGGCGCCGTCATCGAGGCGGCCCACAAAGACGCCCAGGCCATTCTCGATCTCGATCCCAATCTGGAGGAGCCTGACCACCGGGCGCTTGCCCGCGAAGTCCGCCTGGCCTTCAAGAACGAAGCGACCATAGCAGGAGGCTAACTGAAGCTGCTCTGGACAACGCCCGGCGCAGGCACGGGGTGCCTTGACCGAGCGAGTTCCACAGCGACTGAAACAGCCCAGTGGGCTGTTTCACCAAGCGAGGACTGTTTGAGCGAATCAAGGTACCCCGTGGCTGCGCCCTCGGGAGACTATCAGTAAAAGGAGTACCGCCATGCGCATCATTGCTGGAGAACATCGGGGGCGTCGCTTGGAGGCGCCGAAGGGGCAGGGCACCCGCCCTACCACAGACCGTGTGCGCGAGTCCCTCATGAGCGCGCTTATCTCGGCTCGCGATGGCCTTGACGATGCCGTGGTGCTCGATGCCTTTGCAGGCTCGGGGGCCCTGGGTCTGGAAGCGCTTTCGCGCGGCGCGGCGCGGGCGGTGTTCTGCGAGCGAGATCGGGAGGCGGCGGCCGTCATCGAGCGCAACATCGCTGCCATGAAGTTGACGCCTGCCGAGGCGCGCCTGGTGCGCGCCGATGTGCTCAAGCGCGGCGTGCCGGTGCAGAAGAACCCCTTCGATCTGGTGTTTCTCGATCCTCCTTATGCCGTCGACGCAGTCGAGGTGTTCGGGCTCATCAGCCGTTTGGATGGTCAGGGGCAGCTGGCCGAAGACGTCATCATCTCTTACGAGCACGATGCCGCCGCCGACGGGGCCGTGGCGGAAGGGGCTGCGGCAGCGGGCTTCCAGATAGCGTCTCATCGACATTTCGGTGACACGAGCATCGACCTCATGGAGCGTTTGTGTCCTGAATAACCACGGTATTCCATAGCTTCTCCATCATGTTAGAATGAAAAAACTCATCGTGGATGTCTTACGTGCTGATGCCCTTTTACAGGCAGTCAGCGCGATTTGAAAGTCAGGAAGGATCAACATGGACGAAACCGGAGTTTTGGGACTGCTCGAAGAGCTCTCTATCCTGTTGGAGGATTCGAAGCCCGTCTTCGGCAAGGGCAATCTTCGTCAGGTGGACATTGCCGCTGCGTTCGATATCATGGACGAGATCCGCGATCTGTTCCCGGCTGAGTTCTCCCAGGCGCGTCAAATTGTGCGCGAGCGTCAGAGTCTGCTGGACGATGCCGAGGTCGAGGCCAACCGCATGATCGAGGATGCGCGCAGCCAGGCCATCACCATCGCCTCCGAGCAGGAGATCGTGCGCATCTCCCAGCAGCAGGCCGACACTATCCTGGCCGACGCCCGCGAGCTGGAGCGCCAGACCCGCGCCGGCGCCGAGGACTACGCTGACGAGGTGTTCGGGCATATCGAGCAGAGCCTCGACACGCTGCTGAACAACACCCGCCGTTGCCGCGACCGCCTGAACGCCACGGCCGGCCCGCGCTAGGGGCGACAGACACTGAAGCTTGTGGAAGGCGCGCCCGCGACGGCGCGTCTTCTTGTTTGAAAGGAGAACGCCCATGACCGAACGGAACCAGGTGCTCGTCACCGTACCGGAATCCCTTATGGAAACCGCCGCCATGGACCACTTCGAGGGCACGGTGGAGGTGCCCGAGCTGGCCAGCGGCCCCGACAGCTACACCTTCACCGGGCCGGTCTCCTGGTCGGTGGACGTTACCAACACCGGCGACGCCATCCTCGTGCAGGGGAAGAGCGCGGCCGATGCCACCACGGCCTGCGCCCGCTGCCTCGAGGACGTGTCCTACCACCTGGGGGGCGATATCGAGGGGTACTTCCTCATCACCGGC
>CAJUFS010000061.1:0-7882 GCA_910585575.1 uncultured Adlercreutzia sp.
GCCGAGCATCGTCGCGCCCTGCTTGGGCGTGCGTGAGCCGGCGCCGCGCGGCGCGCCCAGGGTGGCGGCGTTGCGGCGGACGGGCTCGGCGGGTTGTTCTGCATGGGTACTCACAGGATGATCGCCCCCTTGTCAGCGGAAGTTACCAGTTTCGCGTATTTCGCCAGCACGCCGTGGTCGTGCTTGGGCGCGGGCGGCTGCCACGCGGCGCGTCGGCGCGCCAACTCTGCGTCGTCCACGTTCAGCGTGAGTGCGCCGCCCTCGATGTCCACGGTGACCGAGTCGCCCTCGCAGATGAGCGCGATGGGGCCGCCGGCCGCCGCTTCTGGGCTCACGTGCCCCACGGCCGGCCCCTTGGTGGCGCCGGAGAAGCGCCCGTCGGTGATGAGGGCCACCGAGGTGGACAGCCCCATGCCGCAAATGGCCGACGTGGGCGTGAGCATCTCGCGCATACCGGGGCCTCCCTTGGGCCCTTCGTAGCGAATGACCACCACGTCCCCTGCCCTGATGGCGCCTCCGTTGATGGCCTCGCAGGCCGCCTCCTCGGAATCGAACACGCGGGCAGGGCCGGTATGGCAGAGCATGGAGGGATCCACCGCCGCCTTCTTTACGATGGCGCCGTCCGGGGCGATGTTGCCGTGCAGTACGCGCAGGGCGCCCACTGCCGAGAAGGGATTCTCGCCCGTGCGGCACACCTCGCCATCGGCGTCGGGGCAGCACGTGGCCAGGTACTCAGGCAACGGCCCCATGCAGGTGAGAGCATCTTCGTCGAGCAGCCCCAGCTTTCCCAGCTCGCCCATGACTGCCGGCACGCCGCCCACGTGGTACAGGTCGATAAGCGGGCGCGGGCCGGAGGGCTGCAGCTTCACCAGATGCGGCGTGCGCGCCGAAGCCGCGTCCCAGTCGTCCATGGTGATGGGACAACTGGCCGCATGGGCAATAGCCGTTAGGTGCAGGACCGTGTTCGTGGAACCGCCGAAAGCCATATCGCATTCCATGGCGTTGTGGATGGCTGGTGCGTTCAGGATATCCTTGAAACGCACGCCCTTGTTCACCAGCTCCATCACCTTCATGCCCGCATGCTTCGCCAAACGCAAGCGCTCGGAGTAGACGGCGGGAACGGTGCCGTTTCCGGGAAGAGCGATGCCCAGGGCCTCGCACAGGCAGTTCATGGAGTTGGCGGTGAACATGCCCGAGCAGCTGCCGCAGGTGGGGCAGGCCGTGTCCTCGTAGAACGCCAGCTCCTCTTCGGTCATAGTGCCCGCACCCACCTGGCCGGCGCCGTCGAAGAGCGTGTTCAGGTCCGTGGTGGGACCGCAGCCGCCGGGCTGGGTTCCCGGAAGCATAGGGCCGCCGGAGACAAACACCGTGGGAATGTTCACGCGCAGGGCGCCCAAGATCATCCCGGGCACAATCTTGTCGCAGTTGGGAATGCACACGATGCCATCGAAGGCATGGCCCTGCACAGCGCATTCCAGCGAATCGGCAATAGCCTCGCGGGACACCAGCGAGTAGTGCATGCCATCGTGGTTCATGGCAATGCCGTCGCACACGCCGATGGTGGAAATTTCAAAGGGAACGCCGCCGGCCATATAGATGCCGGCCTTGACGGCCTCGCAGACTTTATCGAGGTTGGTGTGCCCCGGGATGATATCGTTGCGCGAATTGAATACCGCGATGAAGGGGCGGTCCATCTCCTCGTCGGTGATGCCGTCGGCCTTCAGCAGGCTTCGATGGGGTGCTCGGGCCACACCGCGCTTGATCTGGTCGCTTCGTAGATCCATAGGCCGTTCCTCTCTCTTAAAACAACAAAACCCGCTGCAAGATGCACCGGGCCGGAACGACGCTGCGAACCGCCAAGCGGTACGCGCATCACGACAGATAACGGTGTCGCCGGTCCAGAGCTACTTGCCATTCCCGAACCGGCGGTAAGCCTGTCGCCCGGGAAGCGTTCCTTCTGAACTGCTCGGAGGGTTGGTCGGATCGCCCACCGCCTGCTCGCACATTCCGCAGGCTTGCTGGAAGATGGGTTCGCCCCGCTTTTCCTCGTCAACGCATTTCTTCAGTATTAACTTGGGTGTGCAGTATACCCCTCGCTTCGACAATCGCAAGGGTTTTTACTCATATTTCTACGCGAATTTAACGAAACAGCCACGGAACGTGACGAAAACCCTGCAGGCTCTCTACGGTTGACCGCCCGTCACCCTAGATGATCTGCGTCTTCGTAAACTGAACCCCAAGAAGTTGTGTTCATGCCGAAGGAGAGGACGACAGATGGGCACCGCGCAAGCTTCCGTACATCCCCGCACCACCACCGGTCGCGCTTCTGCCGCTGCCGCCAACGGCACGTCCAAGCCCACCGTGCTGCCCGCCTCTAGTGCACCGCTCCACACGGGCTCGGGTCCCATGGTGGCCGATCCCACCCTGGCCGAGCGCTCCTATCGTGCCAGTCATCCTTTGGCTGCGCCTTCTTGGAAGGCTTTTCGCATGTACGCGGGTAACCATCCTAATTTGGCGGAACTGAAGTCCGTCGGTGTTGCCGGCATGATTCGCGGTCACCGCGATGTGCGCATTATTTTGGTCATCGCGCTGAGCACCCTTCTTATCATGCTGGTGGCCCTACTGGCCTACTGGTGGCTCATGCCGGTCACCGCCGATGCCGACTCCCCCTACGCCGCCGCTGAAACCACCGCGCCGGAAAGTACTGCGGTGCAGGCCTGGAAGCAGGGCACTCTTCCTTCCCTGTACCAGACGGATAGCTCCTGGGGGGCCGAGCCCTTCGGCCAGGGAACCATTGCCACCGCCGGCGCTGCACCAACGGCTTTGGCTATGGCGCACGTGTACCTGACGGGCGACAAGGAACTCTCCCCCATCGACTTCGCGCAGTGGGGCACGGCGCACGACCTAACGGCCACGGGCACCGACACTATTGCGGCGTATCTGACGGGCGCCGCAAGCGACTATGGCATGGCTCTTGAGAGCATCGCTTTGGACGAGCACAGCATTCGTCGCGCTTTGGTGTCCCATACGCCCGTCCTGGTCATCACCCAACCAGGCACGTTCTCGCCGGTAGCCAGCGTCATTGTGCTGGAGGACATCGATCGTGATAGCCACCTGGTCATTCACGACCCCGCCAGCGCAGCCCGCTCCCACAAAAGCTGGGAGTTCGAGGACGTCATTAACGCTGCCGCCAATGCCTACGAGGTGCACAGCGCTTAGGCCGTTTTTACCCGCATCGGCGAATTTGCTTATTAACGGCGCCCCTGACCTGCGGTATGGTTGCTCTTAGCTAATCGATCCTAGGAGGGCATCTATGAATTATCACCAGGTCACGCTTCACCCCGAATCGCGCATTGCGCCTAACGCCACGCTGGTTGGCAACGTACACGTAGACAAGGACGCTACCATTCTGTTCGGCGCCACCCTGCGCGGCGATTACGGCAGCCGCATTGTGGTGGGCGAAGGCTCGAACATTCAAGAGAACGCCTGCGTGCACCTGGACTACGACCAGGACTGCATTGTGGGCCGCGGGGTAACCGTGGGCCACGGCGCCGTCATTCACGGGTGCTTCCTGGAGGACAACGTGCTGGTGGGCATGGGCGCCGTAGTCATGAACGGCGCGGTCATCGGCAAGAACTCCCTCGTGGCCGCCGGAGCCCTGGTCACCGAGGGCACCATTGTCCCCGAAGGCTCGCTGGTAGTGGGATGCCCCGCCAAGGTGCGCCGCCAGCTTTCCCCCGAGGAAATCGAGGGCAACCGCACGGCCGCCGAGGGCTACGCGCAGATCGGCGCCGACCTGGTTGAGAACGGCATCGTCTACGCCGGCAAGGACGTCCCCGACAACCTCATGACTATTGCCTTAGCGAAATAGCGCCTGGGAAAACGAAAAAACCAGTTGAAGCGGGCGGCTTTCGAGCAGCCCGCTCCTTTATTTATAAGAGGAGCGTCGATTCAATCGTCGGTTTCGCCCTTAAGCAAAGAGGAAAAAGTTAAGCCACAAACAAGACATCGTCGGTGTCTACATAGGGCAGACTGTTTTCGAAAATGTATTCGGGAGCAAGATCTATTTCGCCATCGAGCCACGACACGAATCCATGTTCAGCGCGCACTGTCTGCAACGCCGACTCGTCTCGCAGGGGAACAAAGGCAGAGCCTTCAAGAGAAGTGGTGTCGAAAAGCCTTTTTTCCCCCGATAGAAAGGTCACCAGCAACATCCCGCCTACAAGCGGCTTTGCATCAACGATTCTTACCTCGCTCATGGGCGTTTCCGCATAGCAAATGTCGTCAACGATATACATAAGCGCTCCCTACAAAGGCTGGATCTTGTCAAAATGCTCGCCTTGCACCGCATGATTCCAAGCAGCATATACTTCTTCCTCATGAAGAGCCAGCCAACCAACAACAATTTTCATCTGACGGCGAGGAAGCGATCCAGCGAGAAGCTCACCATCCACACCAATAGATGCTTCATACTCTCCATAGTAAACATGCACATGCGGCTTGTTGTGGTGTTGCGTATCCTTGAAGAGCATGTAGATGACAATTCCGGCAAATCGACTTAACTCGGGCATTCCCACTCCTTCGTTCCAAGTGGTTCAATCTTACCCGAATTCTACGAAGCCGCAAGAACGTTGCGGATCCTGCGTCCAAGAACCATCAGGCTAGACATTCATCGTAAATCTTTGCTCAACGATTGTCGTACAGCAGCAAGAACCATAGCTAGGTTCAACCAAATTCGTTACCCAACTTGACAGCGACCCGTGCACCTCGGTATATACCCCGTTTGGCCGACACCACTATGGCCCTTCCTGAATCTACAACGAGTAAAATCCAATGATTACCTGGCCTTTCCCCTATCGCAACGGTGCTATACTGGCACAATTCCCGTTGCATTAATTAGCCATTCAGACGGAGGGACTCAATGGCCTCACTGCGCAAGACTGTCTCGTGGCGCATGCTCTTCGCCGCCCCGCTCGTTTTCTCATTCCTCTGCTTCGTCGAGGTTCCGTCCGATCCGTCGTTGCTCGACGGATCGCCTGCCAGCCCCGAGGTGTTCTTCGCCGCATATCTGATCGGTGCCGTAGGTGCCTGCGCAGTCATCGTCGTTACCGCTGTCTGGCGTCCTCGGCGGTATCTTGGCATCTCTCCCATGTTGGCCATGCTCCCCATTATCGGCGGCTTTGCCTTAACCTCTCTGTACAGCACAGCGCAATTTGGCACCCCCCTTCAAATTCCCTTTGGTGCCTTTTGCGTAGGAGCGGGAAGCGGCATCCTCTTAGCTCTTTGGGCCGACGCCTTTGCTGACCTGCAGCCCACAACAGTGGCTCCTACCACATTCGCCCTCTTCGCCTGCGCTTTTGCCCTCAAATTCGCCTTCACTCCGTGGGCGATGGGGCCCCTCAACTTGCTTATTATTGGAGGCTGCGCGCTGTTATCCGCGCTGCCCCTCGAGTATTCGCACCCTTCCTCCGCACATCCGTCAACGCCGCGCCGTGAAACCCAGGATGCCCGATCTGTCCGCGCCTCCTGGGCGACACACCAAGCCAGCTCGTGGAAGTTCGTCGCGCTGCCCTTCGCCGGCTGCGCTCTTTACGGGCTGCTCCTAGGATTTGCCTGGGGCAATGTGATAGCTGGCGAGGCGCTTCCGCATACTGACTCCTTAGGATCATTGATTATCGATGGAGCGAAATGCCTTACGGCCCTGGCTTTTTTACTTCTTTGGAAACTTAAGGAATACCGTCGCCTTTCTGGCTCTTTCACCCCGCTCGGCGCAGGACTGCTGCTGCTCGGGTGGATGCTCTCGCTTCCTCATATTCCTTGCGTGTCTGCCGTAGGTTATGGGGCCACCGGCGCGGGGGGCGCCCTGCTCGAGATAGCCTTCTGGCTGACTACCGTACGAGGCACCCGCGGGCGACCCGATGAAAGCCGTTTCTGGTTCTGTCTTACGCGTGGCCTTCTTGGCTTGATCATCCTCGGCGGCTTTCTTGTTTCTCCCCTCTTTGACAGTATGGGGCGCGAATTGTTCACGCCGCTATGCTGCGTGGTCTTTTTCATCATCGCGGCCTCGTTGGGGCAACGCAGCTCATCGGCAGCAGGGGACGAAGATCGCCAGCTGCGCAACGACTCTGCATCTCGGGCAGACAACGATACTCCTCCGCGCGAAGAGAACACTCGGTCTTCAGCCATCGAGACGCTCGCTCTTGCCTACGAGCTTTCTCCCCGAGAAACCGAAGTGTTCTCGCTTTTCGTGCGCGGCTATTCGACCAACCGCATTTCTGAGGAGCTTGTTGTTTCACCGCACACGGTCAAAACCCACATCAAGCGCATTTATGGCAAATTGGACGTCCACTCCAAGAATGAGCTCATCGACTTTTTGCAGCAGTGGGAACAGGAACGGAAATAGAGAAAGGCCGCGCCAAGGGGAGGGAGTGGCGCGGCCTTCGGAGGGAGAGAGTGGGCAGTTCTCGGGACTGCCCGGGGATGAGGCTTAGGAACGAGCGGCGGCGTTCTTGCCGGCCACGCGGCCGTGGGTCATGGCCATACCGATGGACACACCGGCCGTCGGCGTGGAGTAGGCGTTGCCGTAGCGCTGGCCCAGGCAGTTACCCACGGCGTACAGTCCGTTGATGCGGCTGTAATCGGGGCGAAGGCACACAAGGTTCTCGTCGGTCATCAGGCCGGCCAAAGTTACCAGACCCGCGGCGCCCGTGGCGGCGTTGCTCGAGGGGGCCACGTAGTAAGGCGGCTCGTCGATGGGTACCATATGCAGGGCATCCTTGCCAAAGTCGTCATCCTTGCCCGCATAGCACAGCTCGTTGTAGCGCTTGATGGATTCCAAGCAGGTGGGAATAACATCGTCGGTGTAGCCCGCGTACTTCAGGGCCGTCTCAAGATCATCGGCACCGAATACCTGGGAGGGCATACGCTCGGTAATGGTGCAGGAGCGCACGATGCCACCGTCAGCGCCGCCACCAACCACTTCTGCCATGTCAGTTACAAGATCCTCGTAGTACTGAGGACGTGTGTAGTTGGGCGCGCCGTGATCGATGCTGGCGTTCTGCACCGTCTTCAGCCACTTGGAATCAGTCACCGTGGCCACGATACCCAAGGGCTGGCGGATGGTGGCCGCAAAGGCGCCCACGGTAATGCCCTCGTTCATATAGCGCTTGCCCTCGGCGTTCAGCCACAGGAAGGGAGAGGTGCCCCAGGGGCCCCCGCCGCCACCGCCCATGGACATGGTGGGACGAGGACCGGGCTCGACATAGCCGCCGGCCCAGCAGCCCATCTTCAGTCCCGAGCCATCGTTCATGGTCATGGTGGTCAGAGAATCCGGATCAACATCCTGGCGCTCGCACCACTCGGCCACCTCGGTCAAGAGCTCCCAAATCATCTGACTGTTCTGACCCATATCGCCACAGGCCAGGATAACGCCCTTCGCCGCGTTGAAGCGCGTGTAGGAACCGTCGGCGTTCTGGGCGATGACACCGGTCACGTCGCCGGCCTCGTCCTGGGTGCACACCGCGGCCGTCGTCTGGAAGCGCCAGTCGGCGCCCAGCTCCTGAGCCTTCTTCATCGAGAAGCTCTGGGCCTCGCTCAAATTCGAGTACATGCCCACGCCATCTGCGGGCTCGTCATGGTAGGGCCCCCAGAACATGGCGTCGCCTACCCAGGTCTTGTAACCGGCCTGAATAATCGGGTAGTCCTCGGGCTTGCGGCCGTAGGCCACGTGCAAGCCCAGCTCGCCCTTGGGACCCATCTCGACGCAATGGTTGTCGGACGGGATGAGCGAGAAGAAGTTGTCGAACATCTCGCCGCAGTTCTCAACGTACACGCGAATGATGTCGGGGCTCACGCGGTTGCCGCCGCGCTTGCAAAACTCGGA
>CAJUFS010000061.1:7892-15530 GCA_910585575.1 uncultured Adlercreutzia sp.
AAACTCGGAGACGATGTCACCCGTATCGTAGGGGCCGTAACCTTGGTCGATCAGCCATTGAGAGTTGAAGTGGCCGATCTCCTGGCCGTATACATGAATGTAGTCGGTGCCATCGGCCGGAGCGCCCTTCTCCAGCACTACTACGCTGGCGCCTTCCTCGGCGGCCGCCAAAGCAGCCTGAATGCCGGAGTTGCCGCCGCCGCAAACCACCACGTCGACGTCGATGGTCTCGGTGATCTCGTCATCGGCAATGATCGGGGCGGCGCCCAGCCAATCCTGCTGGCACATGTAGCCCTTGGGCGCGCTTCCCGCGCCGCCCGTTTCCGACAGGGCCTCCTCGCCTTCGGCTGAGGCCGCTGACGGCTGCGGCGAGCAGCCGGCCATGGCCACGCCCGCGGCAGCCAGAGCGCCCGTGGCGAAAGCGCCCTTGAGGAAGTTGCGGCGGTCGACGTGAAGCATCTTCTCATTAGATTCCTGGTTCATTGCTTCCCTCCTTGATCGATAGTGGCAATTCGAACCGATTCGCATCATAGGAGCGCAAAAGCGGCGGTACTATCGCCCAAAGAAGTTATTGAACAGGGAATACGCCCATATCCCCTCTTTGGGGGACAGGCGAGGGGAAGAGGTTACACCAGCATCAGCCGCGGTACCAGGGCTGTCATATAGCGGCAGAGGTCCGCTTGACGGGTGGCGGCCACTTCGTGCACCTCCTCGTCGGAGGGACTGGCCCCCTCCACGCCGCAGGCCATGTTGGACACTAGGGACATACCCAACACCCGCAGACCGACGTGGCGGGCGGCGATGACCTCCTCGCATACCGACATGGCCACGGTATCGGCGCCCCAACTACGGAACATCCGAATTTCCGCCGGGGTCTCGAAGCTGGGCCCTAGCAAGCCCAGGTACACCCCTTCGCGCATTACCGACCCCAGGCTCAGCTCCTCGGCCACGGCCAGGGCCTCGGCGCACAGCAGCGGGTCGAAGGCGTCCAGCATGCTGAAGAAGCGTGGCGCCAGCGCATCGGGAGCCGTCCCCGTAACGGGATTGCGGCCGGTAAAGTTGATCTGGTCGGCCATCAGGCAGAAATCGCCCACGTTGAAACCTTCGTTGATACCCCCGGCGGCATTGGTGGTCACGAGGATTTCCGCCCCCAAGGCCGCCATGAGCCACACAGGGAAAGCCACCTCTTGGGCCGTATAGCCTTCGTAACCATGAAGGCGCCCCTGCATACAGCACACCTCAACGCCGCCCAAGGTGCCTACAACGAACTGCCCGACGTGGCCCGTAGCCGTGGAGACGCCCATGTGAGGCACTGCGCCGAAGGGAATGAGCACGGCGCCCTCCACACGCTCGGCCAAGGGATTGAGGCCCGAGCCCAAAATGAGCCCGATACGGGGACGGCGCCCGTCAAGGCGTTCCTCCATGAAGGCCTGCGCCTCGTTCAGTGCTTCGATAAGGGATCGATCCTCGGTCATGGGCTGCTCGCTTTCTCGTTTCGTGGCTTTGCTTCCCTACTATACAGGAGAAGCCGGACCCGAGGGCCCGGCTTCTTCCGAGGGAGGGTTGCGCAGCCCGCAAAACGCCGCGGGCTTTGTCGCCTAGCAGTTGCGTGCCGTCAGATTGCCCGTGGTGATGGCGTTTTGAATGCTCAAGGGCGTGGCGCAATCGCCGATGGTGTAGACATCGCAGGTGCCCTCAAGTTCATCGGCCAGACCGGTGTTCGGCTCCATAGTCGAAGCGTCGATAACGCAGTCGGCGGGAATGGTCACATCCAAACCGAAGCCGTTGGTCACCACGATCTCGCCGTCGCCCACGCTCTTCAGCGTGCACTCGGGGTACATGCGGCCACCAGCGGCGAAGAAGGCCGGCTTCACGAAGGCGTTGAGCATCATGGATTGCCCCGTACCGAAGGCCTCGGCAGGCTCGGGCGACACCACAGCCACCTTCTTGCCCTGAGCCGTCAGGTAGTGAGCGGCATCCACGGCCTGGGCATTGAAGCCGAGCACCACGACGTTCTGACCAATTTCCTGAGCCAAGAAATCCACGACGCCCACCACCGGGGTGGCCTCGGTGCCCTGGGCCGCCAGCTCGGGGCGTTTGCCGCCCGTGGCCACAATGAGCACGTCGGGGTTCTGCTCACGCACAAAAGCCGCATCCACTTCCTGGCCCTCCACAACGTTCACGCCCTCAACGTCCAGCATATGGGCCAGGTAGTTCTTCAGACGCCCCAGGCTCTCGTGCTTGCCTTTCACCATCTCGGCAAAGTCCAGCAGGCCGCCCAGGCTGTTCTTCTCGTAGAGCGAAACCGCGTAACCGCGCTCAGCGCACACACGGGCCGCCTCCATGCCCGCAGGACCGCCGCCCACTACCATGACGCTTTTCTGGCCGTCACCCGGCTTCACCTCATAGCCTTCGGGCATGGTCTCGGTGAACACCGAGTTGTTGCAGGGGTTCACGCGGCACAGACCGCCCAGGCAGTTAAGGCAGCGGCAGCAAGGGCGGATCTCTTCGATGCGGTTCTCGCGCAGCTTATTCGCGTACTCCTGATCGCAGTTGGACACTGGACGATGCATATAAATCAGATCAAGGGTCCCGTCATTCAGCGCGTTCTCGAAGTAGTCGGGAGCCAAGGCCGGATCCATGAACACCACGCCGCCGACGGGAATGCTCACGTGCTGCTTCACATACTTGCAGGCGCCCATGATGAGACCGCAGCCCGAGCGCGTGCCGTCAAGGAAGCCGTCAAAGTGACGGTCGAAATCGAAGGTGGTACCGAAGCTAGTAGCGCCGTCATAGCCATAGCCAGCGAAGCAGCCGTCGTTCACGAACTGCGCCTCGTGGAAGGCGAAGGTGCCCAGGCGCAGCTCCAGCGCATCGGCGCCGGCGGCCTCGAGCGCCTGGCAGATGGCCGCTGTCTCTTCCTTGGTGTTGCAGAGCGCGTTGTCGCCCAGAGCACCGTCGTTTTCCTCAGCGCCGTTCACCAGCACCTGCACCACGAAATCGGATCCGCAGCGCTCTTTCACACCCTTGATAACATCAGTGGCAATACGCACACGGTTCTCAATGGAGGCGGGGCCGTACGGATCCTCCGGGGCACGGTCGTTGCCGAAGCGCGAAAAGAAGCGCGCCGGCAGATTGTCCCCGGCCGCATTGAGGTCGATGCCGTCGAAACCGGCTTCCTTCAGTTTCACCGCGCCAGCAATGGTGTCCTCGATGTACATCTGGATGTCGCCATCCGACAGCAAGCTTGCCTTATGGGTCTCGCCTTCCTCGCCCATGTTCTCCCACAGATACACAATGCCCGGCGTCGCCGTCTTCATCTGGCAAATGCACGGCACGTCATGGCTATGCACCTCGGCGCAAATGGCCTTGAGCGGACTTTCCTCGATGGTCATGCGGCTGTCGTTGTCAGCCACGTTCACGCGCTTGTCCAGGCGATCGAGCATAATGTAGCTGCCCTCGATGAGCACCGCACCCATGCCGCCGGCGGCAATAGCGCCATGATAGGCCACGGCCTTCTGCTCCTCGTTGGGCACCATAGAGCTTGCTGCCGATTTAATCAGGCGGTTTTTCAGCGTAAGCGGACCGATCTTGATTTCCGAGAACATGGTGGTATTGGCGAAGTCCTCGATGGTATTTGTGGTGAAGTCCCAATCAGGCACGTTAATCTGCGCCATGGGAGACGTGCTACCCGTTTCAGCCAAAGCAGCACTCCCCTCGGAGGCCGCGCTTTCAGCGGTCTTCGAAGCCGCTTGCGGCGCACAGCCGCTGAGCGCACCCATGCCCAAGGCGCTTGCCCCCAAAGCGGCCAAACCCATACCGCCCAAGAAGTTGCGACGCGTTACGGTTGCTTTGCCTTGTACTTCCGTGGTTCCCATGATAACTCTCCTTCTACTCCCTCAGTTGTGCTTAGGCGTCTTGCAAAGGGGCGTTCGACGTTCGTCGTTTGCCTACTTTGCTGACGCTGCCTACCTTAGGGGAAGGAAAAGTGCGTTTTCATCGACCTGACAGTTGGAATTATGGTCATTCGCCCCACATCGACCTATTGGGTCGATGGTGGACTCAGGCCAGGTAAAGCTATAATTTGCGCTAAGGAGGGATTCGCGTGGTCCAAAAACTTCAACAAAGCACGATCGGCGCACTTGGCTTGGGCAGCTTCGGCACCCTTGTTCTGTTCGCGCTTCTCAGCGGTGCGCTCTACGAGAGCGCACCAACCGCCTTCGGGTTCCAAACACCCTTGATTCTCTCAGGAGATCTCGGTTTCGCAGCAGGCCTTGCCATAGCCCTGGTTGGCGAAGCGCAGCGGGCCTTGAAGCCTCGGGCGCCTCACTCCTCCGGGATCGTAGTGCTGCTCGGATGCGGACTATGCGCTGCCGTTATGCTTCGCAGCGGCATGCTCTTCGAGGCAGCGCCCTGGGACATGGTGCTCGGCGATGCACTGCTTGGCTTTTTCCTGGCGCTAACGGGGTGGCGCTGGTGGCTTGCGCTGCTTCCCCTCGCGGCCCACGATGCCCTGCTTCTTTTCGCGCGCGCTTTAGGAGGCGCCTGCATTGCCTTTCTCGCGCTGAGTCTTTTGCCGCAGGGGTTCATCCTACTCGCTTCTTGCTTGCTGATGCCCCTTATTACTTGTGGGTGCCTCTCCCGCCTTGCCGTTCATTCTTCGTCGATGGCCGAGGAGCTTCCCGCGCCATTAGACAATACGGAGCGCGATGCCCCAAACCCTCTTCCCCAGGGTCACCTGCCCCGCGTGCTTATTCTGGCCATAGTAGGGTCGCTGTTCGTGGCCGACTTGCTCATGAGCCTTTTTCCTGTGTCGTTGTACACCGAGGCCAGTCCCCTTTTCGCTCCCTTAACGGGCAGCGCCGATGCTGCAGCTCTCGGAAACCTCACCGAACCGGCGTTCATTGCCACCGTTGCCCTGCTTGCGTTCGCGGCGCTGCTCTGGACCATGGCGCGTCGCAACCAGCTGAAGCTTCCCCTGTTGTGCTCGCTTGGCTTCTTTGCCGTTGCCGTGGGGTTTGTCACCTTCCCCTACCATATGCCCGGAGGCGCCCCCATCGGCATTGCTGAGGCGGGCGAGGGTGTTATAGCCGTTTTTGCCTTGGCCGCGGTGCGCTCCTATGTAAACCAGCATCCGGGCAGCCTCTGGAACCGTGCGGTACTGTTATTGGCCTTGGGAGGCGCCGCAGCCATGGTGGTTGCCGATCTCATTATCATTGTGCTGTATCAGCTGCCCTTTTTCGACTATATCGACTTTCAAATTCGTTCCGTACTCAGCGGCATCGGCGTGCTCGCTCTGGTGGGACTGCTCGTGGGCGTCATGCCTCACGTCTACGCCTTGACGGGAGAGAAGAGAGATTCCGACGAGAGCCGTGCCGTCGAAGCCGATAGCCCCCTCTCGCCTGAGGAAAGCGCCGAACGCGCCCTCGATGTGTTTGCCGAGCGCTACCGTCTCTCACCGCGGGAACGGGAGATTGTGGGACTACTCTCTCGTGGTCGTGATGTTCCCTATATTGAGCAAGAGCTCGTACTCTCGAAATCTACGGTGAAGACGCACATTCGGCACATCTACGAAAAGTGCGGCGTGTCCTCTCGCCAGGACCTGCTTGATTTACTGCACGCGAGCAACTAAGGCTTAGGCTCGCCGCGCCACGAGCACGCGAGGACGGCCCGCCAGATCGTCCACGATGCGCACCTGGGTGAACCCCGCCTGCTTGGCCACGGTGGCTGCGGCATCCATATGCCCCTCGTGCAGCTCACAGGCCAGCACGCCCTGGGACTTCAAGGCGCGAGCCGCCCAGACGACCAAAGGGCGGAACAGGTCAAGGCCGTCGGCGCCACCATCGAGGGCCAGGTTCGGTTCAAAGTCGGCCACTTCCCGAGGAATATTCGCCAGCACCGAAGTGGGCACGTAGGGCGGATTCGACACCACCGCATCGAAGGTGCCCATGCGCTTTTCACCGATGCCCGTGCCCAAGCTGCACTGCAGCACCGCCACCCGATCCTCGAGGCCCAGTGCTTCGATGTTCTCGCGGGCCAGCGCTACGGCTTCGGGAGCGATGTCGGTGGCAATAACGCGCACATCGGGGTGCTCGTACGCCAGCGAGCAGGCAATGCAGCCGCTGCCCGTGCAAAGGTCGGCCACCAGAAGTGGAGCAGTTGCTACTTCAGGATTCGCAGAGGACTCAGCTGAGCCTATGGGGCGTTCGCGCTCCTCGACCGCGTCCGCCTCTTCGACATCCGCAGCGTCAGCTTCACGGAAAGTTTCGGCAGCACGCTGGTTCTCGGCCAAAGCCTCCTGGGCCTTCCCCAGCGCCTCTTTCAGAGCCTCAACGGCCTCGCTTTCTTGGGCCGCGGCCTCCTCGTTCCAACGGGCTTCGCGCTTGACCGGATCAGGGAGCGCCGCCAGCACTTCGCTGACCAGCACCTCTGTCTCTGGACGTGGAATAAGCACGCCGGAGCGCACTTTAACGGGAATATAGCGGAAGGTCACCTCACCGGTGATGTACTGAAGCGGCTCCCCCGCCCCCCGACGTTTCACATAGTCGCGCAAGGTGGCCCGCTCGTCCGACGAGAGGGGTCGATCATAGTTCATGAACAAATGCGTGCGGGACAGGCCCGTCGCCTCGGACAACAGCCACTGGGCCGACAGGCGCGGGTTCTCGTCGCCCTTGTCGGCCAGGTAGCCCTCAGTCCACTCTAGGGCACCTTTGATTGTCCATTCAGCATCCATGCACAGGGTCCTTTGCAGCAATTCTGCCTCAGAGAGGCGGCGAGGTCGTTGGCGGGGTTCTCTGAACACTAGCTTCTCCGCGCCCGCAGGGCGCACCATCAAAGCATGAAGGAGCGTAGCGCCCGAGCGAAGCGAGTCAGCGAAGCGGGTACCCCGACAACGATCTCGCCGCCTCCCGTCAGGGCGAACGGAACTACTAAACAGCCGCTTCCAGCTTCTGCGCGCGATCGGCAGCCTGGAGCGCCGTAATAACGTCCTGCAGGTTATCGCCCAGAAGCACGCCGTTGTAGGTAGAGTTGAAACCGATGCGGTGGTCGGTCACGCGGTCCTGAGGGCCGTTGTAGGTGCGAATCTTCTCGGAACGGTCGCCGGAGCCAATCTGAGCCAAGCGCTCGGCGCCCTCGGCGGCCTGCTGCTCGGCGAGCATCTTCTCGTAAAGGCGAGCACGCAGCACGGCCATAGCGGCGATCTTGTTCTGCAGCTGTGACTTCTGGTCCTGGGACTGCACCACCAAACCCGAAGGGAGGTGCGTGATGCGCACGGCGGAGTCGGTGGTGTTCACGCACTGACCACCGGGACCACCGGCGCGGTACACATCGATGCGCAAGTCGTTCTCGTTGATCTCCACTTCCACCTCGTCGGCCTCGGGCAGCACGGCCACGGTGGCCGTGGAGGTGTGGATGCGCCCCTGGGACTCGGTCTTGGGCACGCGCTGCACGCGGTGCACGCCGGATTCGAACTTCATCACGGAGTACACGTGGTCGCCCTTCACCTTGAACTGAACTTCCTTGAAGCCGCCGGCCTCGGAGGGCGAGGCGTCCATGGTCTCGGTCTTCCAGCCCTGGGCAGCGGCGAAGCGCTCGTACATCTTGTACAGGTCGCCGGCGAAAATGGCGGCCTCGTCG
>CAJUFS010000062.1 GCA_910585575.1 uncultured Adlercreutzia sp.
TCGGAAATGTAGAGCTGCTGCTGGATGAACGAGGACTTGTAGCCGCGGGCCAGGTAGTACATCACCTCGTTTTCGCGGCGGGACAGCAGATAGGTGTTGGCCACGGCCTCGCAGCGCTCGCGGAAGTGATCGCGCTCGATCTGACTCTCCTCCGGCAGCGGCGTCTCCTCGCTGGGCTCTTCGGCGAAGATGGAGCGCGAGAAGTCCATGCGGGGTCGGCTGGTGGCCGGTGCCGGGGAGGCCTCCTCGAAGAAGCTGGTCTCTTCCTCGACGGGGCTGTTCTCCGACGGCGAAGCGGCGGATTGCTCATCCCTGGAAGTGCTCTCCGATTCCCCGGGCGCGCCTTCTGCTGCATCCTTCGCAGCAACGAGGCTTTGTCCTACAACAAGCGTCTCGCCCTCGTTCACCACAATAAGCGGGGTGCGCGAAATGTTGTGCACGGCGGCTGCCTTGTGCGGGTCGACGGTGACGATGGAAGCCATCTCGCGCTCGTCGGGCAGCAGGGTGTAGGCCAGCATCATAGCGATGATGACGACGAACACCACGCCGGCCTCGCCGAAGGCGTTGGACAGAGGGAGGGCTTCGCTGAACAGCGGCAAGGTGGAGCCGCCCAAGGCCGCCAGGGCCATCACGCCGCGACCCAAACCGCAGACGAAAATGGGGGAGAGGCGGAAGCGCTGGGCCAGTTCGGCGAAGAAGATCCACATGAGCGCTTCGAAAGTCATGTAGCCCACCAGCACAATGGAGGTGCCCCAGATGCCGTCGTCGCCGGCGGCGAAGGGGATGAACACGGCCGTGACGGCAATAAAGGGAATGAGCGGGCGGAAGAAGGTGTGCCAGCGCTCATCGCCGCCCAGGGCCAGGAAGGTGACCATGATGAGTACCATGGCGCAGCAAGCGGTCAGGAACAGGATGGCCTGGTCCTCAAAGCCCGTGCCGGGCAAGATGGTCTCAATGGAGGTTTGGCGCAGGATGCCCAGGGCCACGCCGAGGAAGAACACCGGCAGCCCGAAGCGCAGCACGAACCGGGCATGGTTGATGGGCAGTGGCTGAAAGGCCAGTCGACGGTTGTCGAAGTCCAGGCTCACATGGGTGCGCAGCACCAGTAAGAGCGCCAGCTCGCAGACGGGCAGAAGGGCGCTGGCCACGCCGCCCAGCGGGTAGGGAATTTGGTGCAGGAACAGGCCGTACACGCCGAAGCCAATGGCAATGGACAGGGCGCCGTTGATGACGATGGACGCCGAGTCCTGGCGGGCGAACATGATGCCCCAGGCAATAAGCAGCACCGATGACCCCGCGCCGGTGAGTATGCCCGAGAGGGCCTGAATCATGCCTAGTGTGAAGAACGAGTCTTCGGGCAGCAGCAGCATGAGGGTGCCCAAGGCGCCCAGGGCTGCCGCGCCGCCCAGGGCCGCCGCCGAATGGAAGAAGCGAATGAGTTTGGTGTCCAGGGCGCTGGCCACCAGCAGTAGTACGCCATAGACCAGGATGGAAACGAAGTAGGCCAGGGAAAGGTGGTCGTTGAAGGGGCCGGCCTGTAAAACATTCGACCCGAAGATACCGCCCTTGTCGAACATGGAGCTGTAGATCCAGGTCTGGTGAAGACCGTAGCCCAGCGATATAAGGCTCAGCTCGCCGAACGAGCTGCTCTCTTTAAAGTCGAGGTTAATGGTGATGCGCGGAACGTGCAGCCCCATGAATCCCCCCTTGCGTCTCCCTCTTCGTCGCTCTTGACAGCGAGTTAAGAATTATAGAAGCCCTCTTAAACTCGGGTCAAGGTATGCGCTCCCCTGATGCAAAAGAGCCCGCCGCTGGTCGACGGCGGGCTCTTGCGGCGGCAACCTTACTTGGTCACCTTGATCACCACGTTGTCGTAGCGATCGAGTGTGGTGCTGCCGTCACCCTTCGAAGAAGCGGTGTAGGCGTCGCCCACGTTCTGGGACGTGGCGGCGTAGGCGCCTTCCGCGTCCTTGTAGGTCTGGGCCTCGCCCGTGGCGTACACGCTGATTTCAGCGTTGTAGCCGTTGGCGGCCAGGTAATCAGCAATGTTCTGGACATCGTAGTTGTGAATGGCGTCCAGACCATTCTGATCCTCGCTGGAGATGATGCCCTCGGTGAGGACAACATCGGCCGTGCTGCCCGCCGGAACGAACATCAGGTCGGAGTGAACGTCGCCTCCGACGGCGGTCTCGTCGACCACCGTGAAGATCTCGTAGGTACCCAAACCGTCAGACGAATCCGACACGCTGTCGTCGTGCACATAGTAGAAACCGTAGGCCGGGACAGCGATCAGGGCCGCACAAAGGCAGGCCAGAACCGCGATGGCAAGAACCTTCTTGCCGAATGCTGCGTTGGTCATAAGTGCTCCCTTTTCGTGGTCGCCCCGCAGATTTGCAACGCAAGGCCATTATGGCGCGCGTGCGCGAAACGTCAAGGTCAAAACCCCTGTTCCAGCCCGTAATCATCCTGGGAAAAGGGAGAAATCATCATCCCAGGATGATGTTTGAAAACCCAAGACAGACCTCAAGGTATGACCGCGCCCCCACGGCCGTTTCTAAAATGGATGGCGAAGAGGATAGGAAGCGCTGACGCCTGCCGACCCGCGTCGGAGGCGAAGAGCCGAGGAGACGGATCTTCACCAAGAAGCAGGCCCTAGGAGAGGCCCGGGCGCAGCGCGCTACTGGAAAGAGAGGAACCTTATGGCACTTCCTGCAACGGGTTCTCCGAAGGAAAGCACCCTCGAGGTGCTCGCCTTCGATGACGAATTCGATCCCCTGGCCGTTGACGACTTGGACATCGATCAGGAGTGGATGGACGACGACAACCCCTACGACACCATCGATTTCCCCACCCTGCGCAATATGCCCGAGACCGTGCATCACGAGCCGGTGTACTCGCCGGAGCGCCAGGGCAGCGCCACCGAGGCGCTGCGCGCGCTCATCACGCGCAACCCGAACCGTCGCCCCGTGCTCCTGAACATCGTGGGGCTCTGCGAGGGCGGTTGCGCCTCGAGCGTCATCTCCGAGAAGGTGGACGAGTGGCAGCGCGACAACCGCTCGGTGTACGCCCCCATGACGTTCTGCCGCATGTTGGAGCGCGCTGGCGCCCTGACCCTGGAAATGCCCGCCACCACCGAAGAGCAGGAAGTGGCCGAAGAGGGCATCACCTACCTGGAGATCAAGGAGACGGTGGACCCCATCTGGCACGCCACGGAAGAGGCCCTGGCTCTGCGCGAGGAATACCTGGCGGGGACGCAGTTCCGCCGTGTGGTGCTGGAGGCTGAGGAATTCCGCTACGCCGAGGTGTACGAGGCCATCATGAGCGCCCTGGCCGACGGCGGCCGCTCGGTGAAGGACGTCGAGGAGATGGTGAAGGAGTTTCCCATCTGCCAGTCGCCGCGCCGCTTCGGTCAGCACTTCATCGACGTGCTGGAGGACACCGATTGCGCCGCTTGGGGAGGCACCGCGTGGAACCTGACTGATCTGGGCGCCAAGATGCTCGCCGAGCTGCAGGCGCAGAAGGAGGCATAGACCATGACTGAGACGATGACGGCGCCCCCCGAGGCTGTTGAAGAGGTAGACCTCGTCGAGTTGATGAACAAGCGTGCCCAGGGCTACGGCATGCTGGCCCGCCTGTTCCGTGAGGAAGTGGACATGGCCACGCTGCGCGAGCTGCAGGGCATGCGCTTTCCCCAGGCCACGGGCAATGCAACGGTGGACGAGGGCTATCATCAGCTGTTCGATTACCTGAAGCGCGCCTGGGACGATTCCGTGACCGAGTTGGCTATCGACTACGTGAGCACGTTCATCGGCCATGGCGTGAACGGCTATTCGGCCGCCTACCCCTACGAGAGCGTGTACACCTCCGAGCGTCGTTTGCTGATGCAGGAGGCGCGCGCCGAGGTGCTGGCCACCCTGCGCGAGAACGAGCTGAAGCGCGGCGACTGGAACGAAGCCGAGGATCATATTGCTCTTGAGCTGGAGTTCATGCAGCGCATGGCCTTGCGCTGCGCCGAGGCTTTGGCCGACAACGCCGAGGACGAGGCCATTGCCTACGTGCGCACCTCGTATGACTTCTTGGAGAACCACTTGATCAACTGGGTTCCCATGCTGGTGACCGACATGCGCCTCCATGCGCGCACCCTGTTCTATCAGGGCCTCGGCCAGCTGACGCTGGGCACCATCCAGGAAGACGAGGCTGTGCTGCGCGAGCTGCTCGACTCCGTTGTCGAGGAGCCCGCGGCCGCCTAAAGCGGCGCGTCCTCGGTGCGTCCCTCGCGCGTGGTGTTCCGTCTGCGTACGGGCTTGCGGGTAAGTTGAGCCCACGTCTGCGTACGGGCTTTCGCCCGCGTTGGGCCTGCGCTTGGGCTCGAAGCGGCATGCCCCGCAGACGCCCTTATTTCACCAACTCTTTTCTTCCCCTCCTTCCCTTAGACCCTGCTCCTTTTCCCCTCCCGGAGCAGGGTCACTCTGTATTTGGGGCTCTTTTGCCGGGAAATGGCTGGAAAGCAACGATTTTGGACGGGAAAGCCCCGAATTGGCTTCCGGCATGGTGTTTTTGGCTTCGAAACAGCGGATTTGGAACGCCCTTTCGCGAAAACAGTTCCAAAACCGCCATTCCGAAGCCAAAAGCGCTCCCCGGCAACCGTGTTTGGGGTGCTGCTGTTCCAAACTCGCCACTTTGAAGCCAAAAACACCATGCGGATGTGTTCATGGGCTCAAGAGAGATGCGCGATTGCGTCGGGGCGACTTCGAAACCATGCTTGCGCGAGGGAAGGGACAGACGAAAAAGCGCCGGGCGCCCCATTTGGGCGCCCGGCGCTGGCGGCTAACGTATGAAAGGGCGTGCTAGTCGATGCCCAGATCGGCGAGGACAGCTTGGCCGCCCAGGGTGATGGGGGCACAGGCGCCGGCTTCCTCGATGAAGCAGGTGGGGCGCAGGGTGGCCATGCGGCGGCCATCTTCCATGCGCACACGCTGCACCTGCATCTTGGTGCGCTCGGCCAGCTCCAAGTCCGCCTTGCTGAAGGTGGAGAACATAAGCGTTGAGGCGGCTTTGCCGGCGGCGCTCATAAAGGCGCGGCGGCCGGCACCCATCACGCGGGCGCGATCCTCGTCGGTGGACACTACCTCGAAGGCGTCGCGGGCCGGCATCAGACCGTCCACGCAGCCCGCGGCGTACACGGCCTCGTAGGAGCAGCCGCACATCTGCTCGTAGGAGCTGATGTGCACGGCGCGGGCGCTGTCGTTATGGGTGGGGTCGAATTGACCGGCGCGCACCAGGGCGAACAGGGCCGCCGCGTCCTCATCGCCCACCAGCTGCTGGGCCAGGGCGGCGTACTCGCGCAGGCCCTCGGCGCCCACGGCCTTCAGCAGGCTGTGGCCCTTGCGGCCGGCGTTCTGCTCGATAAGCCGCCGGCCCTCGTTATAGCGCTCGGCCAACTTGGCACCGCGGGCAAAGGGCTCGCCCTCGCCCGCAGCCAGGGCGCGGCTGGCCTCGGCCAGGGCCTCCAGGGGCGTGGCGTTGCGCTCCTCGCACCAGTCCAGCAGGGCGCGCCAACCGTCGGACATGGTCAGGTAGTTGCCGAAGCCTACCCAGGCGCGCCAGGCGGCTACGTCTTCAGGGCAAGCTACCAGGTTCAGCGCGGTGTAGGCCATCATGGCGCGGGCGCGGTCGAAAGAGCGCGGGTCGCCCCCCAGACGCTCGAAGCCCAGGCATGATACGGAAAAGCCGCGGCGCTCCAGCATCTGGGCAAAGGCCTGGGCCCACTGCTTGTTGGGCGCCACCAGGCAGGTGGTGTCGCGCACGGCGTCGGCGTCGTCCTGGGCCTGGGCGAACAGATAGCGGGTAAGGCCGTTGAATTCCTCATCGGGGGTGTTCCACTTCACCGTGGCAATGTCGCGGATGGCGCCCGTGCGCTCATCGGCGGTCACGGCATCGTCCATGCCCTCGGCCGCGCACAGCGCATCGCAGAAGGCGGTAATATTCGGGTTGCCGAAAGCCTCTTCCAGGGTGAACACCGTCACGTCGCGGCGCAGCGTGTCGAAGGTGATGAATCCCTCGGGGGCGGGGAAGCGCGTGGCCACGGACAGGGTCTCGTTGGGGTTGCCGGCAACGATGACCTGGTCGCGAGCAAGCAGGCAGAGGCACGTTTGCTGGGCGACGGACAAATTCTGGAAGTCATCGGCCAGCACCACGGCAAAGCGTTGGCGGGCCTGAGCGCCGGCCTCGCTTTGCAGGTACTGCCCGCATACGAAGGCCGCTTCGGCCTCCAAGACAGCGCCCGAGGCGTCCAACAGCTGATGGGCCAGGTTGAGCGCTTGCTCCTCATCGCCGGGCACCACCCAGTCGGCCTCGGGGGCCAGGGCACTCCACTGCTGCTGGAAGCGGTTGAGCACCGAGCGCAGGCGGCGCACTGGCTGACCCAAAGTCTTCATGTCCTCCAGGAAGAAGTTGTACTCGAAGGGCGCCAGCACACGGGCCGTGCGACCCGTGGCGGCCTGCGCCTCGGGCGTGGCCAGGACGGCCAGGCAGGCGTTCTGGGCCGTGGCGATGGTCAGGCGCGCTGCCGTGGCCTGGGGTTCGGCCACGCCGGCCGCCTCTAGGGCGCGCACGGCGCGCAAGCGGGCCCGCCGGGCAGCCTCGGCGGTGGAGACGGCCAGCAGGATGTCCTCGGGGGCGGTGCCGGCGGCTACGCAAGCGGCGGCGCGGCGTACCAGCGCCTCGGTCTTCCCCGAGCGCACAGGACCCGTCACCTTGGCCATACGGCCGTCAAAGGCGGCAATCTGGTTCATTACGTCGGTCATAACCGCCTCCTAGTTCTCGGCCAGCTGGCCGGTGCGGGCATCGAAATCGCGGGTAGAGCCGTCGGCATAGGTGACGGTCCACTGGTCGAAGGTCAGCGAGAAATCGGGGTCGGGCAGGGCGTACTTCTTCTGAATGTCCTCGCCCAGGTGCGCCTCTTCGGCAATGCGCTCGGCGATGATTTCCTCGGCAGTCTTTTCCGACTCACCGCGCTCGACCGCTTCCATGTCCTGGCGAATGCGGGCCTGAATGACCAGGTCGCTGGCTTCCTCTTCGGCAGCAGCCGCTTGCTGGGCCTCGGCCACCAGGGCCGGCGAGGCCATGAACGAGGCAGCGGCGGCCTCTTCGGCGGCAGCGGCTTCGGCGGCGCGGGCCTCTTCAGCAGCGCGGGCGGCTTCCTCTTCGGCCAGCTTGCGCGCGGCCAGGGCGGCCATGCCCGCGGTGTACTGGTCTTCGTAGGAGGCAGCGGAGGGCAGCGTCACCATAACCACGTCCTCGCCCAGGCGCCCCTCGTTCAGGGCGGCGCGCACGCGGCTCACCCAGACGCTGTCCGCCGGGTCAATGCCGCAGGAGGAGTCGAGGCGCAGGCGCACGCGCAGGCGACCGCCCTGCAACTCTACTTCCAGCCAGGTGAAGATCAGCTCGGGGGTGCCCTCTTCGCGCTGACGGCGGTTGAAGATCTTCATTTGGTTCTCAACGGCGTGGACTTGATTGAGCAGCCAGTGCTCGACGTAGTCGTTCCACAGCTCGTCGGCGCCCTCCACGGTGCTGTCCAAGTATTCGCGGGCACCGACACGCACGGTCATGCGCATGGTGTTTTCGGGATCGCCGTTGCCCTCATGGGTGCGCACCACCGGCGTGCCCAGATACGAATAGCAGCGGTCGATTTCCAGGCGCAGATCGTGGGTCACCTGACGTTCGTCCAAGTCGAGCAGCAGGGCCAGGGAGGGATGGGGCTTAGCCATCGGGGTCTCCTTTCGTTTGGGCTGCAGCGGTTTCTCTCGGGCCGCCACAGCGCCTCCTATCCTCTTCGCCTACCAGTATAGAAACGGCTCTATCTGGGAAATCATCCCGTCAAGATGACCTTGCGGATGATTGCACCGACCCTGAATCCCCCTCCTCTTATGATTCCGCTTTCTTTCGGGACCGTAACATTTCTCACCGTTAGGCAACAAAACATCGGAGGCGCCCGACCGCAAGGCTCTGGCCATTCCCTCCAACCCTCGGTCGAGGAGCGAGCGATCGGATGCTTCCGGTGTTTTGTTGAAAAGCAATCTATTGAGAGAGAGGAGGGACCCATGGCTAAACTTTCACTGACTCGTCGCAGCTTCCTGAAGGCCGCTGCTGTCACGGGCGCCGCGAGCACGCTGAGCTTTGCTGCTGCTCCTTCGGCGGCTTTGGCCGAGGGCGTCGACGAATCAGCTGGTGAGGTCAAGCGCATCCGTTCCTGCTGCCGCGCATGCGGTAAGTGCGAATGCGGTGTGTGGGTCACCGTGCAGGACAACAAGGTCATCAAGGTTGAGGGTGACGAGTCCAACGCACATAGCCGCGGTCACTGCTGCGCCAAGTCGCAGTCGTCCATGCTGGCTCTGTATCATCCGGACCGTCTGCGCTACACCATGAAGCGCACCAATCCCAAGGGCGAGGACGATCCCGGTTGGGTCCGCGTCAGCTTCGCCGACGCTATGGACGAGGTGGGCGCCAAGTACAACGAGATCATCGACAAGTACGAGGGCAAGGCCATCTTCTCCATGGGTGGTACGTCCCGCGTGTGGGCCCAGCCGCCCTACGGCACTCTGAAGTCCGTGTTCGGCACCCACAACTTCCACTCGGCCTACGAGATCTGCAAGGGCCCCCGTCACTTCGGCGGTGTTCTGACCGACGAGAAGGGCTCGCCGTGGATGGAGGTGGAGCAGGGCCCCATCGTGTACGTGCAGTGGGGTACCGCTTCCGAGTACTCTAACTACGACTCCACCAACCGTACCGTGGTTGACTGCTCGCAGCGCGCGTTCAAGCACATTCTGGTCGACCCCCGCATGAGCCCCCTGGGCAAGGAGGCCGATCTGTGGCTGCCCATCCGCGTCGGCACTGACCTGTGCCTGTCGCTGGGCTGGCTGAAGTGGATTGTGGACAACGACGCCTACGACAAGAACTTCGTGAAGCGTTGGTCCAACGGCCCCTTCCTGTACAACCCCGAGGCTGACGGCAAGACCTACAAGGGCTACTTCCTGGAGATGAACGGCGGCATTCACATGAACAGCCGTCTGCTCACCGAGGCCGACCTGGACCGCGAGTGGGTGTCCCAGTACTGGGAGCCGGCTCCGGCCGAGTACAGCTATCGTCGCTTCATCTGCTGGGACGCTGCCAACGAGAAGCCGACGTACTGGGATGCCGAGGAGTGCCAGTGGGAGGGCGAGAAGCACAAGATCCCGACCACCGGTACCTGGATCGAGCACCCCTACAAGCCCATCATTGCCGACGCGTGGCTGCCCGACCCCTCCAAGTTCGCCGACCCGGCCGACCCGGCCTATGACGCCTACTGGACCGGCAAGGGCAACGAGAAGGGCAAGAAGTCGAACCCGAAGGGCCTGCCGAAGGATCCGGAGCTCTGGCCCGACGGCGTGCAGGTGAAGCTGGCCGATGGCAAGATGATCGAGGCCAAGTCCGTGTGGCAGGAGTGGGAGCACAACCTGGAGGAGTACACGCTCGACTACGTGTCCCAGGTGACCGAGGTGCCCGCTGAGAAGATCGAAGAGGGCATCCGCATCTACACCACGCGCCTGAACCCGCTGCACGGCAACGGCGGCATCCACTACCAGCTGGCTCCCGACCAGACCGGCCACGCGGTGCAGAACACCCGCGCCCTGCAGCTGATTGCCTGCCTGACCGGCAACTCCGACGAGCCCGCCGGCAACCGCGGCTCCTCGAAGGCCCAGGTTGACGGCTGCTGCGGCCGCGCCAACATGCTGGTGACCGACCACGAGCCCGTCGACTGGGGCATCCGCGAGGGCATCGGCACCATGGAGCTGGGCAACACCCCGCGCGACCTGACCGTGGAGCAGCAGATTCCGCTCATCCAGAACTTCGTGAAGTATCTGCAGGACGAGAACTCTCCGCTCATGGAGCGCTACGGCAACCACATCCCCACCGATGAGGAAGCCCGCATCATCGCCATGCGCAAGGGCGGCGACTACAAGAACTCCCGCTCCTTCCCCGGCTTGAAGACCCCGTTCGAGGCCAACGAGGATCAGATTTCCGCCGAGCGCTTCCCGCTGCTGCGTTTCTGGAACTCCTGGACCGACGCTTCCTCCATCTGGGACGCTATCCGCGAGATCGACTCTCCCTACAAGCTGCACGGCGGCGTGTGCATGTCCGGCGACTTCATGAACCAGTCGAACCTGCTGGAGGCCTGGGACGCTCTGACCCAGCTGGACTTCTGGGTTGACATCAACCTGTGGTCCTGCCCCAACAACGGCTGCGCCGACTACGTGTTCCCCTGCCTGCACTGGCTGGAGGTCAACACCGGCCGCGTGTCTCAGGGCGCCGGCGGCATCTTCGGTGCCGGCCAGCGCTGCGTCGAGCCGATCGGCGACTGCACCTACGACCCCACCTGGGTGGTGTGCCTGCACAAGTCCATGGGCGTGCCGTTCAACGACCGCGACAAGGACTACGACGAGTGGCTGAACCTCGACTACCACGACTTCGTCCAGAACGGCGGCTCCGTGGGCTACGAGGAGCAGGAGTACCGCGTGCTGAAGGACGCCACCGACTGGTGGAAGACCGAGGAGTTCCCGGACGGTCCCGACTTCCCGCAGTTCGCTGCGAAGTTCCAGGAAGAGGGCTGGTTCGACTGCCGCAAGTGGCATCCCGAGCGCTGGGGCACCTATCGCCGTTGGGAGATGGGCTACCGTCGTCAGCAGGCCGGCTACAACCTGTACGCCGCCGTGGACGAGAAGTGCGCCTTCGGTACCCCCACGGGCAAGGTGGAGATCTGGTCGACCATCTGCGAGTCCTACATCGGCGATGAGACGAAGACCTTTGCCGAGGTGTGCTCGCCCGATCGTGCCGCCTATGCCGGCGACATTCCGGACATCGACAAGTTCCCGCACTGGTTCGAGCCGAAGAACTCGCGCGTCCAGGCTCCCGAGCTCTACGACG
This sequence comes from uncultured Adlercreutzia sp., assembly GCA_910585575.1. Taxonomy (GTDB): domain Bacteria; phylum Actinomycetota; class Coriobacteriia; order Coriobacteriales; family Eggerthellaceae; genus Adlercreutzia. The sequence goes on from CAJUFS010000062.1 coordinate 10,963, forward strand.
CCGCCCAGGTGGACAGCTACAGCTACAACAGCGACAACTACCTGAACAAGCCCTATCACGGCATCGCCGGCGTGGGCAACGGCACCGCCACCGACAACGGTGACACTGACAACCTGGAAGCCTACAAGCAGGCCGTGAAGGACAACCCGGAGGCCACCTTCATCTGCACTTCCGGCGCCCGCCAGCCTGTCTACTTCCACTCCGAGCACCGTCAGCTGCCCTGGTGCCGCGAGCTGTGGCCGTCCCCGCGCTTCGAGATGAACCCGAAGGACGCTGCCAAGCTGGGTCTGGAGCAGGGCGACTGGGTATGGGTGCGCACGCCTTGGGGCGCTATCCGCGAGGTCGTGGACTTGTACTACGGCATCAAGGAAGGCACCACCAACGCCAACCATGCCTGGTGGTACCCCGAGATGGACCACTCCGCCCATGGCTTCGAGCTGGTCGGCATCAACTGCACCATGGACAAGTACGCCCAGTGCTGGATTTGCGGTGCTTCTCAGCTGCGCGGCAACCCCGTGGTGGTCTACAAGGCCACTGAGGAGAACTCGCCGTTCGGCAACCCCGTGCCGTGCGATCCGTGGGGCAACGAGGCCATCACCAACGCCAACGACCCGCGTCTGAAGGAATGGCTGGCCAACGATCCGCGCCTGGAGGACTCCAAGGTGGAGCTCACCTACGCCAGCGCCGATGCCAAGGGCCTGCAGACCATCAGCCTGGTCAAGGAATAAAGGAAGGAGGAGTAAGCAATGTCCAATCTTGCAATCATCACGGACCTGAACCGCTGCACGGGCTGCCTCGCCTGCACCGTGGCCTGCAAGGCCATCAACGGCGTCGACGTGGGCAACTTCTGGATCAAGACCCTGCGCGTCGGTCCCCACCCCATCGAGGGCGGCTCCGGCACCTACCCGGACGTGGAGATGTACTTCCTCCCCGTTCAGTGCCAGCACTGCGAGAACCCCGAGTGTGTGCGCGTATGCCCCACCGAGGCCTCGCACGTGGCCGAGGACGGCACCATCCAGATCGACAAGGATAAGTGCATCGGCTGCCAGTTCTGCGCCATGGCCTGCCCCTACGGCGTTCGCTATCTGAATCAGACCGAGCGCGTCGTGGAGAAGTGCACCCTGTGCGAGCAGCGCACCAGCCAGGGCGAGCTGCCCCAGTGCGTGGCCCAGTGCGGCGCCCGCGCCCGCTTCTTCGGCGACCTGGACAACGGTGTCGAGAACTTCGAGGGCCCGGCCCATCCCGACAGCCCCGGCTGCGGCTACGACGACATGACCAAGACTCGCGTGAAGCTGAAGGATTACGTGGAGGCCTTCACCGAGAACGATATTCACCACCTCACCGACAAGGGCAACGCTCCCAAGCTGATGTACCTGTTGCGCGAGGGCCGAAAGTGGAGGGAGTAACTACCGATGGAAATCCAATGGCCCTTGATTCTCTTCACCTTCTTTAATTGCCTGGCTGGCGGCATCTTCCTGATGCAGGGCATTCTGACGCTGGCCGGCAAGGGCAAGTCGATGCAGCTGGCCTCGTGCGCGAGCGCCATCGTGGCCCTGGCCGTGGGCGGCCTGGCGGTGTTCTTTCATCTCCAGCACCCCCTGCGCATGCTGAACGGCTTCGGCCACATCACGTCCGGCATCACCATCGAGCTGATTGCCGTGATCGTGTTCGCCATCGCGGTCATCCTGTACTTCCTGATGATGCGCCGCTCCGAGGAGGGCGTGGCCCCCAAATGGTGCGCCGTGCTGGCTGTGATCGTGTCGCTGCTGCTGCCGTTCCTCACCGGTGACTCGTACCTGATGAGCGCCATTCCCGTGTGGGACACCATGCTGCTGCCCCTGTACTACGTGGTGGCCACGGTGATGCTGGGCGGTCTGGCCGCCATGGTCATCGCCGCTGCCACGAAGGCCGAGGACGCGGTGAAGCTGTCCGCCACGGTTGCCTTCATCGGCAGCCTGGCCACCCTGGCCGTGACGCTCATCTACGCCGTGACCATTTCCGGCATGGGCGAGCACTTCACCGAGATGGAGTACTACTTCGACCCGACGCTGCCCGACGTGGCCATGCGCCAGGCCGAGCAGGTGACCGCCGCCATTATGGTGGGCGAGCACGCCGTGGCCTTCTGGCTGGGCGCCATCGTGGTGGGCTGCGTGGTTCCCGCCGTGCTGTCCTTCCTGGCCATGTCCGGCAAGATTGCCGCCGACAAGACCATGGTGCTGGCCATTGTGGCTCTGGTGTGCGCCATTATTGGCACCCTGGTGTGGCGCGTGCTGCTCTACGAAGTAGCCGTGAACGCCCTCATCCAGTTCCAGTGGGCCCTGTAGCCCGTAGGTAACGCAAGAGGACGCCGTCTCTGGTCGGTCGGCGTCCTCTTTGAGAAGAACTGAGAACAGAGCGGGTCATCTGTAAGAAGCCCCGCAGGCAACGCAAGCCCGCTCTGTCTTCCTTGTTCCGCTCGCCCTGACGGGACGAGCGGACGAGCCGACGCTGCGCGACTCTGACGCATTTCATCTTGCCCCTTGTTTGGGGCACGGCGTGACCGAAGGTCACTTGGCCCCAAGGCGGGGCAATCTGAAACGCCTCAGAGCCGCTCGCTGACTTCCTTGGGCGCACTCTGCATTTGATTCTCTGGAGCCGTTTTTATAGAAAAAGGGTTCGAGAGGCTCAAATTCCGAAATTGCTTTTTTGAAGAGGAGGCTTTGATGAAGGAAGAGAAGAAGGCCGAGCCCACGATGGAGACCGTGGACGCCGCCGAGGCCAAGCGCGAGCCCAAGGGGGGCATCACGCGCCGCGGCCTGTTCATCGGCGTCGGATCCACGGTGGCGCTGCTGGGCCTGGGCGGTCTGCGCTATGCCGGCCACAACCCGCTGAACCACCCGCCGGGAGGCCAGGACGAGGCCCATCTGGTCAGCGCCTGCATTCGCTGCGAGCGCTGCTACGAGGCGTGCCCTCGTCAGGTCATTGTGCCGGCGAAGATCGAGGACGGTCTTTTGGGTATGCGCGCCCCCATGCTCGACTTCAATACGGGCAATTACTGCGATTTCTGCTACGAGGAGAACGGCGGCGTGCCCCTGTGCGTGCAGGTGTGCCCCACGGCCGCCCTGGAGCTTCCGGCCGATGCCCAGGTGGGCAACGCCGAGACCGGCGAGACGGGCAACGTCATCATCGGCCTGGCCGAGATCGACCCCCGCACCTGCCTGGCCTACCGCCTGACCGGCTGCCGCGATTGCTATGACGCCTGCAACTACGGCGCCATCGAGCTGAAGGACGAGGGCGGCGCGAACCCCATCCCCTACGTGGTGGAGGATCGCTGCAACGGTTGCGGCGCCTGCCAGGCCGTGTGCCTGTCGCTGTCGTCCGGTTCTATCAAGTCCAGCGAGCGCGCCATTGTCGTGCGCCCCATCGAGGCCTAAGGGAGGCGTTATGACTGCTCAGAAGAACAACGAGACGCTGACCGCCTCGACGGCCGAGGCAACGGCGAAGAAGAGCGCGGCGAAGGGCAACGACGCCAAGCTGAAGACGCGCAAGCTGCGCACCGCCGTGGGCGCGGTGGGGTTCGTCGGCTTGACTGCGGGCCTCATTGCCGGCGTGAGCACCGGCACCCTTTCGGGCTTTGGCTGGGATACGTTCTCGCTCTTGTGCCCGCTGGGTGCCCTGGGCACCATGATTGCCACGAAGACCATGCTGCCCCGCGCCGTAGTGTCGCTGCTGCTCATCGCGGCCCTCGTGCTCATCTTCGGCCGTGCGTTCTGCTCGTGGCTGTGCCCCACCATGCTCATCGACCGCATCCGCGACTTCTTCC
>CAJUFS010000063.1 GCA_910585575.1 uncultured Adlercreutzia sp.
GCAGGGCAATCTGGCTGCCCAGCACGCCGCCGCCGGCAACGGTAACCTTCTGAATGTCCATGGACGCTCCTTTCTTGAGGATAAAGTAGGGCTCCAGCCTAAGCCTGCGCCCTAGCATAGAAGAAAATCTCCAAAGGTTCGTTTCAAGAAGGTTACCGTCGGGGAAGGGGAGGCGGTGACCTGCAGGGAAGGTTGGTTGATCCTGCTGCGAGGGCTGCCGAGGACCCAGGCGCGCTTCCCAACAAACGTGGCTCGTCCAAAGGCGAGCCACATTCGTAAAATCGGATGTTGCTGCGGCGCTAGGCTTTCTTAGGGAAGCGCACGGCGAAGCCCGCCACCGTTCCGACAAGGCAGATGATAGCCACTACCAGGAACATGGTGGCATAGGTGCCCGTGGCGTCGAACACGACGCCGGCAATGGTGGGAACAAGGCCCGAGAGCAGCGACAAAAGCAGCAGTACGGTGCCGATGATCTTGGGGAAGTTCGCAATGCCGAAGTAGTTGGCGAAAGCGGTGGGCATGACGCTGGTGTTGCCGCCAAAGCCCAGGCCCAGCAAAATGTAGTACACGTAGAGCAGGGCCACGCTGCCCGGTTGGGCGATGAAGGCGCAGAAAGCACCGATGGCGGTCAGGAGCGCGCAGACGCCGAGGATGCGCGCCGGCTCGATACGGTCGGCCAAGGGGGCGATGATGAGGTTCACGGCCACGGCGGCAATGCCCTGCACCGCTACAGCGCCGGCCACGATGCCGGCATCGATGCCCAAGCCACCGAAGTGAAGCACGCCGGAGGACACCGCCATGTTCAGGCCGATGAAGATGGAAAGCGACGCCAGCAGGATGAGCCAGAATGCCGGGGTGCGGAACGCCTGTCCCTGAGTGAGGGACTGGGTGTTCTTGAAGACGCCGCCGGGACGCGCGTCAGCCATAGCAGCGGCAGCGCCTTCAGCGCTCGGCGACTCAACACCCGGCTCTCCCGCAGGGGCAGCGGTTGCCGCAGCGCCCAAGGCTTCCGCAGGCAGGCCGTCGGGCTCTTGTCCCATGTCGGAGGGCTTGTTGCGCATAAAGAGGAACGCCACGATAAGGGAGATAACGCCCATGATGGAGATGAGGAAAAAGCCCATGGGCCAGTTTCCTCCCTCGCCGATGGCAGCGTTTGTGATCAGGGGGAACGAGAAGGCCACCACGCCGCCCAGGCCCATAGTGACGGCCATGGCCAGACCGCGCTTCACGACGAACCAGTTGCCAATGGTGGTTTGGGTGGCCACCTGACCGCCCAGGGTGCTCGAGAAGCTGAGCAGCACGCCGAAAAGAACAATGTAGGCGGCCGTACTGGCTCCCGCGAACAGGCCCAGGAGCACACCGGTGGCGACAATGAGCAGCGAGCTGAGCAAAAAGGCGTTCTTGGCGCCGAACTTCTCGACGAACTTGCCGATGAGCGGGCCGGGCAGGCCCTGCATGAGAATGAACACGGTAAAGCCGATGCCGATCATGGTGCGATCCATGCCGACGGTGGGATCGAGGGCCATTACGGGAATGGTGATCTGGGCTGCTGCCAGGCCGAAGTTGCCAAGCAGGGCGTAGAGCACAGCGGTAACTACTACGACCTTCCAGCCGTAGAATTTCTTCTCAGTCATGAGGGTTCCTTTCGGGACGACCGCCAGGGGCGGCCGTCCAAGACGATAGGAGAATATGCGGTTGGGGTGCTACATATCCAGGTTGAGATCGACGGGATACATGGGGAACATCTTTACCTTGCGGGCGCCCTTGAAGAACAGGATGGTCCAGGCGGCGATGCCTCCGGCGCAGGAGAGCCAAGCGATGACTGCCAGCACTGCTGCAGCACCCGGTGCCACGAACATAACCACGAGGGCGATGAGGGGCAGTGCTGCGCCTAGGGCAACCCAGGTGTAGAACGTGGTGCGGTAAGGCTCCTGACGGGCATCGACGTTCACACCGTAGCCTACCGAGCGCATGCGGTTCGTGTAGGCAATTTGGCAGATGATGCATGCCAGCGTAAGAATCACGGCAATGCCCACGAGCACCGTGGGTACCATGCCAGCGCTGAGCAGCCAGAGGGCCACCACGCCGATGGAGCCCGCCTCGGCGGCCGTCAGCAGGAACAGCCCCAGCACGAAGGGCGTGTTCCAGGCCGGGCGCGATCCCATCTGGTAGGCCAGCCCCGTGCAAACTAGGAAAGCGGCGGCGAGGAGCACGGTGACGGCCCCGACGGCCAAGGTGCCCCCTCCCAGGTTAAACACCAGGCCGTCGAGTCCGCACACCAGCAGAGCGATGGCCAGAAACGGCGTGATGATTGCCTCTTGGGTCAGGTGCGATTTCAGGTTGGAGAACGCGTTGAAGAACCGCTGGGGCCTTTGCAGGTGGAAGATGGAGGCGATACCGCCCACGGCAAGCAGGCCGAGCGTGATCCACGCCACCACCGAGAGCGGAACCGGCGATCCGATAAGAAGCTGCGCGACGAAGGCGCAGATGAATAGTCCCAGGCCCACGCGCTGGCAGGCCGTGGAAACTACGAGCGGCCAATGGATTTGCATAGGGTCTCAGCTCCTTTCCGGGGCAGCAGGTACACCACCGAGGGGTGGTTGCCGAATTCGGGGTGCACGCGGTAGGCGCGATCCTCGTTGGCTGCCAGCACTTGGGAGATTTCGCTTTCTGGATCGTTCAGGTCGCCGGCAATGCGGCAGCCCGTGGTGCAGGTGTAGGCGCACATGGGCTGTTCGCCCTGCTCCAGGCGGTGAACGCAGAGAATGCACTTCTCCACGGTCTTGGTGTTGGGGTTCAGCGTACGTGCCTCGTAGGGGCAGGCCCAGATGCAGTACTGACAGCCGAAGCACAGGTTGGCGTCGACGAGCACCACGCCATCTTCGGTTTGGTAGGTGGCCTTGGTGGGGCACACGTCAATGCAGCTGGGGTTCTCGCAGTGCATGCACTGGTTGGGGAAGTAGAACATCTCCAACTTGTCGGGGAACTTTCCAATGGGACCCATGCGGTAGACGCGCTCCCAGAAAACACCCAGATCGACGTCGTTCTCCATCTTGCAGGCCACGGCGCAGGCCTGGCATCCGGTGCATTTATCGAGATCGATAACCATGCCGTAGTGTTTCTTGGCCATGGACTACTCACCGCCCTTCTTCTTCACGATGCGGCACAGCGTGCTGCGCAGACCGGGGGTCATGAACTCGTCGTTGTACACGCGATCGCCGGTCAAGGTGTTCGCGTTGCTCATGCCGTCGGGATAGCCTTCCTTGCCCAGGGCCTTGCAGCCTTGCCACCATCCATGGGGGATGACGCAGACGCGTGGATCGATGCCGTCGGAGGGACGCGCCTTCATGGTGATGCGGCCGGTGGGCGACTCGATCCAGACCCATTCGCCGTAATCGATGCCCAGTTCTTCGGCCAAGGAGGTGTGGAAGACTACCTGGGGATCGGGGACAATCTCGCGCAAGTGGGGAATGCCGCGATAGGCGCTGTGGTAGTAAATGGGGTAGCGGCGCCCAGTAACGCCCGTAAGCGGATAGTCGGCGGCGATGTCGGGCGTGCTATAGACGCTCTCCTTCGGCTCGTTGGCCGAGGGCAACGGATCGGTACCCATGATGAGCTCGACAACCGAGTAGAGCTCGGCGCGGCCGGTGGGCGTGGGGAAGCCGTTTTCCCGATAGTCGCGCGAGGGCATTTGGGGCACGTGGTGAATCCACTTGCCCTTGAGCTCTTCCCAGGTGACACCGGCATGGGTCTGTTCCAGCTGCCAGTCGAACAGCTCCTCGTCGGTTTCCCAGGGCCACCAGTCGGGATGCAGTCGATGGCCGAACTCGCGCCAGAACCACACGTCGCTCTTGCGCTCGTAGAGCGGCTCGACGGATTTCTGCTGGCCGAAGACCCATTCGCTGCACACCTCGTCGGCCAGGTAGTCGCGCTCGGTCCAGTGGGTGGAGGGCAGTACCAGGTCGGCCAATTCGCAGGTGGGGGACATATAGTAGTCCATGCACACCAGCAAATCGAGGCAGAGCAGCGATTCTTTGACGAGTGCTGTGTTCTCGGACCAGGACAGGGGATTGCCCTGCACCATGATGTAGCCCTTTACCGGGTACGGCTTGCCCGTGCGCATGGCCTCGAAAACCGCAGTGGGGTTCGAGATGCCGTAGACGCTGCCCGAGGCCTTGTCGTTGACGATGCGCAGCTCCTTCTGCGTTTCCGGATCGGCGCCGGTGAGGGGCCCCATCTGGTTCCAGAAGGGCATGCTCAGGTTGCCGCCCTTCTTCTCCAGGTTGCCGCAAATGGCAATGATGATGTTGATAAGCTGAAGCGTGTCCTTGCAGTTGGTCTGCTCCTCGATGCCCTGGAACACGTTGATGGTGGCGGCATCGGCGGCGGCGTAGGTGCGCGCCGACTCGCGGATGACCTCGGCGGGTGCCCAGCATTTCTCGGCGGCGGCCTCAGGGGTCCAGGGGTCGACGCGCTGCTTGAGCGCCTGCCAGACCGTGGTGATGGGCGCCTCGGTGCCATCGGCCAGCTTCACCATGCCGTGGTAGAACATATCCTCGTCGATGCCGGGGGTGTGAATGTCGACGAATTGCTGGGTGTTCTTGTCGAAGACGAGCATGCTCTGCGGATTGCCGCCCTCTTCGATAAGGGCGCCGTTCAACGGCACGTTCGCGCCCTCGATAAGCAGCATCGGCGCATTGGTGAACTTCTGGGTGAACTCGTGGTCGTATAGATCTTCGTTCATGATGACGTTGAGCCACGCCATGGCCATGTAGGGGTCCGACCCCGGCCGCACGCCCACGAAGTAGTCGGCCTTGGCCGCGAGGGGATGCTCGAAGAACGGATCGATGACGATGAGCTTGGCGCCGCGATCGCGGCTGCGTCCTACTTGGCCGGACGTGTAGGTAGGCTCGGTCCATACCGAGTTGGCGCCCCAGAATACGATGCAGTCCGCGTGGTCAAAGTCGCAGCCATCGAAGGTGGGGAACATGCCGTACTGCAGAAACGCCTGCACCATCATGGGCACCAGGCAGATGTTGCCCGGAGACAAGCTGTGGTGCACGCGGCCGCCGGCGTTGCCGGCACGGCCCGTCCACTGGTTGGTGCCGCGGCCTGTGCCCTGCCCGTAGGCAATGGTCTCGGCGCCGTACTCCTCGGTGAGCGCCTCGACGCGCGCTTGAAGCCAATCGAGCGCCTCATCCCAAGTGATGCGCTCCCACTTCCCCTCGCCGCGTTCGCCGGCTCGTCGCAGCGGCCAGCGCAGGCGCTCGGGATCGTAGAGGATCTTTGTAGCGGAAAGCCCCTTGCCGCACATGCGTCCCTCGCTACGAGGATCCTCGGGATTGCCCTTCACGCTGACCAAGGTGCCATCCTTGTCCACTTCGCAGAGCACGCCGCACTTGGCGTGACATTCGAAGCAGTTGGTTTTGACCACCTTGCCGCCGTCGGGCAATGGAATAACCGAATCCATCGCTCCTCCTTTCGGTTCGTGTCCTTGTGGACATTTTGTGACGGGGAAGCGGGTGGACGCAAACAGGAGGAAGCGGTAAAGCCCACAACAAAATTATGTGGCCCTAGGCGCTGAGGAAGTTTGCTGGTGAATGGGGATGAGAATGCGGAGCGGACGCGGTGCCGTGCGCGGCTTAGAGGAACAAGCCGCGGCGCTTGACGACGGCCCGGAGTTTGCAGGATGCCTGACAAGTACCGCACTGGTCGCAGCGTTCTTGGAGGATGACGACGGTGCGATCGGGCTGGGTTTCGATGGCGTGGCGAGGACAGGCATCGAGGCAGGTGCCGCAGCGCCGACAGAGCGCGGGGTTGATTTCTAAGCGATAGAATTTCATGCACTCTCCTCTGTGAGGCCATGCTGCAGAAGGTAGGGACCGCACATGGTGGCGAAATAGCGCTGGCAGAAGCCCATGAACTGGGCTGCTGCTCCTTGGGCTGGGACGACTCCGAGGACGCCGACGAGAAATTCGACGCTGTTCTCAATGGGTACGACCACGGTTTCGGTGTCGCTTCTTCCCAGAAAAACCGAGAGGGAGTCGGTGAACGTTACGAGCGCACCGCCAGCCACGGCCCGGCCTATCATAGCGGGGTTCGAGGTGCTCATCTGAATGGAGGGCTGCTGAGACCCTAGAAGATGGGCGAGCAATCGGTTAAGGAATTCCTCGTTGTAACAAGCCAGCGGTGTGCTTGCGAGTTCAGCACGGGTGAACTGGGATCGATCGGCGTAGGGCGACGTGCGGTTGCAAGCGACCATAAGTTCGCAGGGAACCAGCGGCTGGAAATCTTGAGAGATGCGCGCGGCGATGCCGGTCATAAACGTGGGAAGCGCGATGAGGTGCAGCGCTTCGGAGCCGTCTTCGGCATAGTGGTCAATGATGTCGAACAGGCTTCGCTCGATGATGCGCAGCTGGATGCCGCCTGCGAGCAGCTCGTATTCAGAGAAGAGGGCTTCAAGCTGATTGGTGATGAACGGCATGGTGATGATGGTGAGCTCTTTGTCGGCAGAAGCAATAGCCTCGAGAGAGGCAATCATTTGAAGGCGCCGATAGGAGTCGACGAGCTTTGCGGCCTCTTGGGCGATGCTGCAGCCAGCTGCGGTCAGCTGGAGCCCGGCAGGCGTTCGGTCGAAAAGGGAAACGCCCAATTCGCTCTCGAGATTTTTAATGATGGCGCTGGCTCCCTGCTGGGATATGAAGTTCTGCCGCGCCGCTTTCGATATAGAGCGATGCTGCGCCACGGAAAGAAAGAGCGTCAAAGCCTCAACGCGCATAATGCCCCTCTCTATGATGTACCCCTGCGCCCAGTCTAGCACGCTCCGCATCTTCTTGCGTGGATGGAAGCTGACGGGCGTGAACATTGACGGTCCGTCCATCAGATGACCCTCTGGTCACGCCCGAGCAACGGTTCGGAGCGGGTCCGTTGCAAGTTGGCGACCTCCTCTGTGGAGGTCCTATGATGAAGTCATCGGAAAGGTGCGAATTAAGGGGAAGGGACGTTCCCGAAAGGTAACCAGAAGTGGCCAGCAGTTTTGCTTGTGGCTGCTTCAGCACCCGTCTCCCTTCGCGCAGAGGCGTTGCTTTAGGAGGCACATCATGAAACGCTACTCTCGTCGTCAGTTCCTCACCGGTGGTGCCGTTGCTGCTTTGGGCGGAACCATGCTGCTTGCGGGGTGCGCGCCGATGACTGAGAAGGAGGCTGCCGAGAAAAAGAAGGAACAGGCAGCCGCTACGGACAAGAATTCCGAAGGCTCGGTAACCGCTATTGGCCAGGGCATGGGCAAGCACGGCAACTTCGATGTCGAGGTTTCCATGAAGGACGGTGCCATCGACCGCATTACCGTTTTGGATTCGCGCGAGACGCCGGGCATGGGCGATGTGGCCATGGACAAGATGACCAAGGCCATCATCGACAATCAGACCCTCGATGTGGATACCATCAGCGGCGCCACCCTGTCCTCCATGGCGTTTCTGACAGCCGTAGGCAGTGCCCTGGATACGCTGGGCGAAGACACCGAGGACTGGAAGCATCGCGAACCGGCGCAGTGGGTGAACGATGTGGAGCTGCCCGACAAGGCCGACGTGGTGGTCATCGGCGCTGGCGGCGCTGGTTTTGCCGCGGCTATTACGGCCGCCAACGAGGGCAAGAGCGTCGTGCTGCTGGACAAGATGGGCGTCTATGGCGGCGACACGGCTCTGTCCGGCGGTGAGATGGCCGTTCCCGGCAACTGGATTCAGGTAACCCAGGGCGTGAAGGACTCGCCCGATGGCCTGGTAACCGACATGCTGGTCGGCGGCGACAACAAGGGCGATCCGGAGCTGGTTACTATCATTGCCAACGGTGCGCTGGATTCCGCCAATTGGTTGACCTACGAGGGCGGCATCTCCTGGAAGCACGATCTCATGCAGTTCGGCGGCCACAGCATCAAGCGCTCCATCATTCCCATTACCCATTCGGGTTCCGAGATGACCACGAAGCTGACCAACCGTGCCAATGAAATCGAGAACCTGGTGCTTATCGGTGACATGAAGGCGGAAGAGCTCATCCGCGAGAAGAACGGCGCTGTGACCGGTGTGAAGGTGCTCGACCAGCAAACCGGCGAAGAGAAGACTATCGCCTGCAACGCCGTGGTGCTGACGACGGGCGGCTTCGGCTCCAACATCGAAATGCGCATGAAGTACAACCCCGAAATGGACGAGAAGATTCTGTCCACTGACTCGGTGGCGGCTCAGGGCGATGGCATTGTCATGGCCGAGAAGATCGGCGCCGACACCATCGACATGGAATACATCCAGACCTACCCAGTGTGCGACCCCGAAACTGGCGCGCTGCTGTACGTAGGCGACGTGCGTTTGGAGAACTACGGCATCTTGGTTAACAAGGAGGGCAAGCGCTTCGTGGAGGAGCTTGAGCGTCGCGATGTTATCTCCAACGGCATCAAGGCCCAAACGGACGGCGTCGGCTATCTGCTGTTCGACCAGAAGGCTGCCGACAACACTGGCCTGATCAAGACCCACGCTGACGAGTACGAGAACAGCGAGTCCCGTGGCGTCATCGTGAAGGCCGACACGCTTGACGAAGTGGCCAAGGCCCAGGGCGTCGATCCCGAGGCGTTGAAGAAAACCGTCGAGCAGTGGAACGAGTACTGCAAGAAGGGCAGCGATCCGGACTTCCACTATAGCGGCGAAGAGATGAACACCATCGAGGAAGGCCCCTACTATCTGATGGCCTGCAAGCCCGCCGTGCATTACACCATGGGCGGCCTGCACATCACCCCCGAGGCCGAGGTGCTCGACAAGGATGGCAAGCCTATTGCGGCCCTGTACGCCGCTGGCGAGGTGGCCGGCCACAAGATGGGCACGAACCGCTTGGGCTCTTGCTCGATGACCGATATCTACACGTTCGGCCGCATTGCCGGCAAGAACGCCGCCCATTACAAGGCATAATGTCATGAAGGAGCGGGCCGGGGGCGTGGCTTCCGGCCCGTTTTGCTGTTTCTGGAAGGGAAGATCATGGAACCTGCTGTAGCGACTGCGTTAGCCATTGCGCTTATCGTGCCGTTTTTGGGCAACACCGTGGGTGCGTCGCTGGTGCTGTTTTTGCGCCGCGGCATGTCCGAGCGCTTCACGAAGGCGCTGCTCGGCTTTGCCGCTGGCGTCATGATTGCCGCCAGCGTGTGGAGCTTGATAATTCCTTCGCTGGAGGCCGCCGAAGGCGGTCCGGTTCCTGCCTGGATTCCCGCAACCGTTGGATTTTTGGGCGGTATGTTTTTGCTGCTGGTCATCGATCACTTTACGCCTCATTTGCATGTGGGCTCCGACGAGCCGGAAGGCGCTCCCTCGACGCTTAAGAAGCCCACGATGATGCTCATGGCCCTGGCCATTCACAATCTGCCCGAGGGCATGGCAGTTGGCGTGGTGCTCGCGGGCTTTTTGGCCGGCGACCCCACCATTACTCTGGCCTCGGTGACGGCACTGTCCATCGGCATTGCCATTCAGAACGTGCCCGAGGGGGCCATCGTTTCGTTGCCGCTCACTTCGACGGGTATCTCTCGCGCCCGTGCTTTCGTGATGGGCACGGGCTGCGGTGCGGTTGAGCCGGTGGGCGCGGTGCTCATGCTGGCCATCACGGGTTTGGCTACGCCGCTTCTGCCCTACGTGCTGGCCTTTGCCGCCGGCGCCATGATGTACGTGGTGGTGGAAGAGCTCATTCCCCAGACGCAGGTGGGGCATCATACCAATATCGGCACCATCGGCGTGGCCCTGGGCTTCGTGCTCATGATGGTGCTCGATGTAGCGCTGGGGTAGCGCTTTCGCGCAGCTATCCGATCATCAGCGGTACCAGGTACAGAAGCGCTACGATGGCGCAGGCTGCGGCTACCACGATTTTCCAGATGCGGTACTCGCGGTCCATCTTTGCGGCTTCGGCAGCAGCGGGCACTTCGTTGGCACCCGGGAGCGCCTCAGCCACCGATACCGGGGTTGGCTTGCCGTAGCGGGCCTGGCATATGGAGAACACCACTAGTCCCAGTACGCACCAGACCGCGCCCACCACCAGTGGCTCCGTGCCCAGCTGGCTCATCATGACCGCATAGATGACGATGGAGACGGGCACCCCCACGGCAACTCCCGGCACGCGGAAGGGACGCGCAAGATCGGGCATGCGCCGACGCAAACCCCAGGCGGCGGCAATGCCGATGATGTAGTAGAACAGATCGGCGAACAGCGAGAGCGATGCGATGAAATCGAGGGTGCTGGTGGCCACCAGCAGGATGGACAGTGCGCCCAAAGCGATAATGGCCACGTAGGGCGTGCGGAAGCGCGGATGCACTTTCGCGAACACACGGGGCATGGCGCCATCGCGGGCCATGGTGAACAGGTAGCGCGGCGGCACGGCAATGGAGGCGTTCAGCGTGGAGAAGTCGCCGCCAAAGGCCACGCCCAGCGCAAGCAGCAGCAGCGGAAAGCCCAGGATGCCCGCCGACATCATGGCCTCGGCGTAGGGAGCCGACGCGTCGGCCAGGGCCGGAATGGCATCGACGGGCGTGATGCCCACGAGAAACCACTGGAAAGCGCCGTTCACGGCAAAGATGATGAAGGGAGCCAGTTTCAGGGCGCGGGGAATGTTGATGGAGGGGTAGCGAATTTCCTCGCCCATGCCGCAACAGGTTTCAAAGCCGGCGAAGCACCACCAGATCATGGCCACAGCCGCGATGAATCCGAAGGCGTCCATGGAGCCCAGGAACTCTGGTGCCGTGACGAAGACGGGCAGGCTCACGTTGGGGATCATGGTGAGGAACCAGATGGCAGCCACGCCCCAGAAGAAGAACATGAAACCGTTCTGCAGGCGCCCCGTGATCTTCACGCCGGCCACGTTAGTGACGATGAACAGCAGGAGCGCCAGACAGGCCAGGGCCACGTCGGGAATAGGCAGCTCAACGCCCACGGCCAGGAAAATGGTCTTGAAGTAGTAAGCGAAGGCCAGCGCCTCGCCGCCGGTGACGGCCACGAGCGAAATGATGAAGTTCCAGCCCGCCAGCATGCCGAAAGGACGACCCAGGCCGAGGCCTGCATACTGGTACGTGCCGCCAGCATAGGGGAGTGCCGCGCCCATCTCGCCGTAGAGAAGCGCCGGGTAGATGGATACGAGCATGGCCACCAGGGTGGCTACGATAACCGACGGTCCCATGATGCCTACAATGTTGCCGCCTGTGGTGAACAGTCCCACGCCGATGACGGTACCCACGGTGATGGTGATGGCCTCGCGCAGGCCGAATTGGCGTTTCAGCATGGGCTGGCCGGCTGCGCCTTGGGCGGCAGCCATTTCGTCGGCGTTTTCGTAGGGTGCGCTCATGGGCAACTCCTTGTCGTTGAATGGTGCGCGTCTTGTGAGGAGCCTGGGGTGCTGCTCGCAAGACGTGGCACCGACCTTGACGGTGCGTCTGAAACTATAGTGCTCTACTGTGCTAAAGTAAAGAAGTGAAAAAGGAGCCCGCCATAAGCGGCGGGCTGGAAGGTCGCGCGGAACCGATTGGTTCTTACGGGCGAGACAGGCCGTCCACGGGCAGCACGGCGCCGGAGATGTAGTCGGCCATGTCCGAGGCCAGGAACAGGTAGGCGTTCGCGATGTCCTCGGGCTCGCCCATGCGGCCCAGAGGAATGGACTCGATGAGGGGCTTGATAACGGACTCGGGCAACGCGTCCACCATGTCGGTGTGGGTGACGCCCGGGGCCACGGCGTTCACGCGAATGCGATGACGCGCCAGCTCGCGGGCCAACGACAAGGTGAGGCCGTTCACGGCGAACTTCGAAGTGGGGTAGGCCGAGCCCGAGGGCTGACCGTGCTTGCCCACCATGGAGCTGGTGTTGATGATGGCGCCGCCCTCGCCCTGCTCGATCATGAGACGGGCCGCTGCCTGACTGCACACGAACACGGCGATGACGTTCAAGTCCATGACCTTCTCGAACTCTTCCAGCGTGTAGTCCACCAGCGGCGTGCGCGAGCTGATGCCGGCGTTGTTGCACAGCACGTCGATGCGGCCGAAGCGGGCCACCACGGCGTCGAAGGCTTCCTTGACGGAATCGGGGTCGGTGAGCTTCGGGGCAATGCCCATGACGTTGTCGGCCAGGCCCTCTTCGGCCAGTTTCGCCAGCGCCTCGTCCACGGTTTCCTGGCGCGAGCCGGCCAGGGCCACCTTGGCGCCGTTCTTCAAGAATTCCTTGGCGATGGTGTAGCCAATACCGCGCGTGCCACCAGTGACGACGGCCACTTTTCCTTCTACGATGCCCATAGGGTCAGTCCTTTCGCTAGAAAACTAATTGCGCGTCAGTGTAACGGAAAATTGCTCGCCCTCTGTTGCTGATCAGTTAAACCTGGAGGTCTCACATGGCGAGAAGTATTTCGAGTCGCGGATACACATCCTCTTCGATGTCGTCGGTAATGTAGGGGGCGTCTTCGAATCCCATTGCCCTGAGTTTCGCGCTTTCTTCCCTCAATGCCGGAACGGCTTCATCGGCGAATTCTTGAGCCATGGACCGAAGAAGGCGCCTGTTGACACCTAGCTGTTCAGCGACAATCGAGAAATCGCTTGGTGTGACTTCGTTGATATCGAGGTGGTCGCCAAGGGCCATGCCCATGTTGCTGGTGAAGCGCGCGAAATATGTGGTGCTTACCAAGTCGTAGGCGGGGGCCAGCTGGAACGATTGCCAATCGGGAGCGTAGAGGATCGAAAGATTCTTTAGATGGTTGTCGCAGTTGCCGATGAGGTAGTTGTACAGAATGATGCGCGCGAGATTGGCGATGTCCTGGGCGGGCTGGGCAGATCGCTTTCTGAGGAAGTCTCCAAGGACGGCGATGGTGCTTGGCTCTAGCTGGTGGTATTTGTCCTGCGGCCTTATGCCGAAGGCTTGGGTGATGTCCTCTTGGTGTCGGCGACGGGGCGTCACCAGGCCGTCCACGGTTTCGGTTGTAGGGGCCAGGCGGTCGTAGCGTTCTACGCATATAACTGGCCTGAGGGGGTCAATCAACTCGGTTCGGGCTGTTGGAACGCCGCAAGCATGGGCGCAGACCATGGCGAGATGCTCGACGGTCATGAGGTCGCGCAAATCTTCGCGGGCGAATTTCACGATGTAATTCGAGGGTGCACCGCCTCGCGGTTGATACCAGCCCTCCTCAAGGGGTGCATTAGGATCATGGAAAAGGCCGCACTTGCTTTGGGTGCCAGCGAGTGAAAGGCGGGCCAGCTCAAGTGATTCATCAATCATCTTCGGCTTGCCTGCCATGGCCTTTACCTCTTGAAGCGTAAGGGGCTCATAGGCGCGAGTTGCCTGATAGGCCTCAGGGTTGATGATGATGTCGCCGAGACAGTCAAGGCCGCACATCTGAAGCATGGTGAAGTAATCGGTGGTGAGGATGCCAAGCGACCGGCAGAGGTTTTCAAGGGCCTCGCCTTCAGGAAGGAGTCCTTTGAAGTAAGGGAGAAGGGCCTCCTCGTCGTAAGGCTTGTCCGTGAGGGGCAGTGAGAGCGAAACGGAAGCGGCGTCGTCTCGATCAAGGTATTCTTCGCTGTATTGGAAGGTAGCGGCGCCGTTTTTGCGGTTCAAGGCTCCTATAAGGGCGAGCCCTTCGGGGGTGTCGCGATAAATGGGTAGCTGCATAGCTATTCACCTCTGCGTTGGATGGTTAGGTCGAGGCCAAGGGTATTGATGACGTTGAGGGTTTTTGCCAGCTCGGTGGTGGGTTTGCCGTTTTCCAGATTCGAGATGAACGAAAGGCTGACGCCGCAGAGATCTGCGAGCATGGTTTGCGTGAGATGTTGTCGTTTTCTCTCTGTGCGAATGGCGGCGCCGATGGCGCTAACGGTGTTGACGAGACTCATGACTTCCTCCAAATTTCTGCGTACGCCGAAATTATGTCAAAACAGACGTAAATTTCTGCGTACGCCGCAAAAATGCATGAAATGATAATAATTCTTGCGTACGCAGAAAGTATCACAGCAACGAGGTGGTTTATAGGTTTTCGCGAAGGAGGGATTGGCGAAACCCGCGAGAAGTCTTCATGGAGACGCCGGCCTTCGCTGGAGGTTGCACGGAAAGCAGAACCGCTTTTCGGAGAGGACGAGTGGCAAGAGGCGCCGTCCGTCTGAGGCATCCCCTCTAAGGGGTGAGTGGGTAACGGGGGCGTTTCGGCTGCTTCTTGCTTTTGTGACGGCCAGGCCATCTCCATGAAAGGCTTCACAGGGAGAGCGTACCGTGCGTTTTGAACCCTGAACAGGGGAAAACGCAAACCCTAAGGAGCCCATCATGGCTGAGACCACTCCGTCCTTCACCGTCACCATCAATGACGGCGCCAAGGGCACCAAGCCCGAGCCGACTATTCCCGAGCCGGCGTCGGTAACCCGTACCTGGACCAACGGTAAGGAAACTCTTACCTACGAAACCACCGCTGAGATGATGCCCGTGCATACCGATGACGGTACGCTTATCGGGCACATGTTCGCGCTGTCCTATGTGACCGATCTTGAGGACAAGTCCGACCGTCCCGTCACCTTCTGCTGGAACGGCGGCCCTGGCGGATCCTCCGCCATGGTGAATATCGGCGGCATGGGCCCGCGCCACGTGCCTATTTCCAGCCAGAAGCAGCTGCCCT
>CAJUFS010000064.1:0-5015 GCA_910585575.1 uncultured Adlercreutzia sp.
CCCCGAGGCGGCTTGGGACGAGTTTGTGGCCGAGCACGCCCGTCAGTGGATGCCCCAGTTCGCCGCGGCCGTGCAGGAGGAGTCGCGCGTTCCCTTCTACGCCACGGCTGCCAGCCTGCTCGCGGCGTTCATCGGGTAGAAACGCGCGAAAACCTGATCATGCCAAGGGCCCGCGTCTTCCAAGACGCGGGCCCTTCTGCGCCTCGCCGCCTCTTCGGCGGGGCCGGGGCTGCGCACCCGTGCGCGCATGCTGCCCTCCGCGGGCTGCGGACGCGTACGCCGTCCCCGGCTGTGGGCGCGCATTCTAGGAGCGGGCTCGCTCGATGCGCTCTCTCACGGTCTGCTCCTGCGCCTTCACGTTGCCGATGATGGGCGCGCCGATGATGTTGCCCTCGCGATCGACGATGTAGGTGGTGGGGTATCCCGTGAGCCCTTTGACGAAGTCCTGGTAAAAGCTGCTCTCGGGGCTCGGCGAGATATTGGCGTAGGTCACGCCCTTCTCGTGGAGGATGTCGCGGGCGCAGGCAAGCTGCTCGTCGCTTTCGCCCGAGTCGGCCGCCACGCCGATGAGGTTCACGTTCTCCGTCTTGAACTGCTGGTACATCTCCTCGAGCTCGGGCATTTCGGCGATGCAGGTGCCGCAGCCGTTGTTCCAGAAGTTGACGATGGTCGCGTCCCAGTCGCCGAACACGTCGCTGCCGATGCTCTCGCCGTCGGTGTCCACGGCGGAAAACTCCGGGAAAGGGGTCTTCGACACGAGCTCGCCGTCAGGGGAGCTGCACCCGGCTAGCAGAGCCGCTCCCAGCAGGGCCGCCGCTGCGAGGGTCGCTATTCTTCTCAACATGATCGTTCTCCTTTGTCTCGGTTCGGTTCATCAGGGGAAATGAGAGGGAAATTGCCCGGGTGGGGCAGGTGCGCACGCAATCGCCGCACCGGATGCACTCGGTGTGATTCGGTGTGCGAAACGCTTCAACGTCCATCTTGCAGGTGCGGCTGCAGGTGCCGCAGGAGGTGCACGCGCGGGCGTCTACGTGGAGCCGGCAGGCCGATACCTTGTTGAAGGGAGCGTAGAACGCCCCCAGGGGGCACAGCCATTTGCAGAACGGCCGGTAGAAGAACACTGCCAACGTCACAATGCCCAGAAGCAGGCAGGTCTTCCCCGTGAAAAGGGGTCCCAGGCTGGCGCGGATACCCTCGTCGGCGATGGCGAGGGGGATACCGCCTTCCAGAATGCCGGCCGGGCAGAGGTACTTGCAGAAGAAGGGATCGCCCAGGCCGACCTCGTTGACGATGGTCAAGGGGGCCACGATGACGAACGCCGCGAGGATGACGTACTTGAGGTAGGTCAGAACGCGAAGGCGCCGGGTGCTGAACTTTCGCGACGGCACCTTGTGCAGCAGCTCCTGGAACCAGCCGAAGGGGCAGAGAAACCCGCACACCACCCGTCCCAGCAGCGCACCGATGAATATCATGACGCCCAGCACGTAGTACGCGACATGGAACTTCGGCGATCCCAGGGTAGCCTGCAGCGCACCGATGGGGCACGAACCGGCCGCAGCGGGGCACGAGTAGCAGTTCAGCCCCGGCACGCACAGTGCCTTCAGTTCGCCTTTGTATATGGTGCCCGCGAAGAAGTTCGCGATGAAGGGGTTGGCAGCCAGCGCCGCGAGCAGTTGGATCTTCCACCGGCTGATGCGTCCCCTGCTCGTGCTACCCAATGCCAACGCACTCCAAGCACAGGTTGGTTCCCTTGGAGAGCACAGTGGCAACCTCGCCGCGCGCGGCTCCTGCGGCCACCATGACCAGGGCGAGCGCCAAAAGGCAGACCGTCGCTTTCCTCATGGCAATCAGGCCCCCAGGGTGACGACGGCCGCCTCGCCGTTTTGGGCATCTGCTTCGTCGGCTGCCGCGCCCTCGCCCGCGCCTTGGAGGTCGCGGGAGATTTCCGCGAACGAGGCCGCCGACTCCTCGATGTCGGATGCTGGAAGGCCCGTGCACCATGCGGAGATCACCGCTCCGTCAACGTACCACACGCCGGTAGCCGGGCCGGCCTCGGCCATTTCGGCGCTCTCTCCGAGGGCCGCGCGCAGCTCGTCGTTGTAGACGATGACGGGGAAGGGCGCGCCGTCGAACAGCTCGCTTCCCTGGTCGCCCCGCGCGCACACCACGATGCTGGCGCCGTTTTGCCGCACCGCGTCGCTGGCAGCTGCCAGCTCGCGGAAGAACGCGCGTCCCTCTTCGGCCTCGGGATCGATAAAGGTGAGGAAGGTCACGCCCTGGATGTCGCCCTTCGCGAAGGCGCCTCCCTCGACGGTTTCCGTGCTGAAGTCGGCCAGGGCATCGTCGGTCACCTTGTCGTCGGCGGCCACGCTGTGCTCCTCCAGATAGGCATCCGCCCATTCCTGGGTCACCCAGCCCTTGTCGAGCGCGTCCTCGAGGGTCACGTTGCCCTCGGCGACGGCTTTCTCCACCTCGTCGAGGGTCGGCGTCTGCGGCGCGCAGGCGGCAAGGACGAGGGCGCATGCCGCGGCCGCGATAATAATGGCGAATCGTTTCACGGGTAAGTACTCCTTTGCTTCTCGAACGTGCGCTCGGGAGCATACCGTGAGCCGTATAAAGCTGGTGTTAAGCAGGAAAGCTCACCTGGAAGATGCTGCCGCGCGGCGTGTGGGGAAGCACGCGGATGCTGGCCCCGTGGCGTTCCAGGATCTTCTTGCAAAGGGCCAGGCCGAGCCCGTTTCCGCCCGTAAGGTGGCTGCGCGACGCATCGACGCGGAAGAACGGCTCGAAAATGGCCTCGCGAAGCTCTTCGGGAACGCCGCACCCTTCGTCGGCGAAGGAGACGGTCGTGCATTCCCCGTCGGTGCCGACGGCCACGTCGATGGCGGTGCCCGCGGGGCTGTACTTGATCGCGTTCTCCAGCAGGTTGTAGAACACCCGCTCGAGAAGGCCGTCTTGGCCTCGGACGACGGCTTGCGTTTCCTGTACCCGCACCGCGATGCACTTCTCGTCTGCCAGGGCGGCGAGCTCGTCGGCCACATCGCTCAGCAGCGGGGCCAGCGGCACGGGCTCGGCAGATTCCAGCGGCACATCGCGGCTGAACAGGAGCAGGTCTTCCACCAAATCGGTCAGGCGCCGTATCTGGGCCTGAAGGTTGACGATGAAGATGCGCGTCTCGTCGTCGAGGTGCGGCGACAGCGCGAAAACGTCCACCTTCGTCTGCAGGACGGCGAGGGGCGTGCGCAACTCGTGAGCGGCGTCAGCGGAGAACTGCCGCTGCAGCGCGAAGGAGCGCTGGAGCTGCGCGAGCAGCTGGTTGAACGACAGCGTGAGGTCGCGAATCTCGTCGGCGCTGCGCGGCACGGGAAGGGGCTGCGCGAAGTTGCCGGCATCGCGGCTCTTCACTTCCTCGGACAGGCGGCGCAGCGGCTTTTGCACATAGCTCGCCGCGAAGTACGCGCCCACGCTTCCCGCAAGCACGATGAGCACGGTGGCCAGCGTCGTCTCCCGGCGGAAGGCGTCGTAGAGCAGCTGCCCTCCCGCGGGAGCCGCCTCGCTTGCCGGCTCGGTGAGCGCCGCCGGCTCGCCGCCTGCGACGGTGTCTTCGGCGACGATGCTGGGCTCGAGCGTAACCGCGTCGATCATCCGATTGGCGGAGTAGTGCGCCACCACGGTCAGGGCGGTGCAGGAGACGATCAGGAACAGGCTGGCGGCAATGGTGAACCGCGCCCGCAGCGACAGGCTTCTCATGACAGAAGGTACCCCTCTCCGATTTTCGTGCGAATGGGGTCGGCGCCGAGCGCTGCCTTGAGCTTCTTGCGCAACGCCGACAGGTGCACGCGCACCGAGTTGCTGAACGGATTCGCGTCCCCGTCCCACACATGATCGACGATGTCCTGCTGGGTGACGAGGCGCCCTTGGTTGAGCAGGAAGTACTCGAGGATGCCCATCTCCTTCGCGGTAAGGGGCAAAGGCTCGCCGCAGACGTTGGCCTGGCGTTTCAAAGTGTCCAGCGAGAGATCACGGTAGGTCAGGGTGGTCGTTTGCTGCACGAACTGCCGGTTGATGAGCACGCGGATGCGTGCCTCGAGTTCCTCGAAGTGGAAGGGCTTGGTCAGGTAGTCGCTCGCGCCGAGCGCGAAGCCCGAGAGCTTGGTCTCGAGGTGGTGGTTCGCCGACAGGATGAGGGCCTTTGCCTGCGGTTTGACGGCTCTGAGCTCGGATAGGACGCGCAGTCCGTCCATGCCGGGCAGGTTGAGGTCGAGCACGACGAGATCGTAGTCCTCGTCGAGGGCCCGCTGGAGCCCCTCGGCGCCGTCGGCGGCCTCGTCCACAGCGTAGCCTTTCAAGGCCAGCCCTCGGGCGAGATCGTGCAGAAGCTCGGGTTCGTCTTCGATCAGGAGAATGCGCATGGGTTGCCTTCGAAACGATCGGTGTGGGCGGAATGCAGCGCTTCCTCAGTCGCGCCGTGCCCATTGTGACAGATGAGGAAGGGGTTTGGAAGCGCCAGCCGGGCGGCTTTAGGGCGTGTACGTCCGATTGAACTGCGCCCACACGCCCGAGTACAAGATAGCGTCCATGAGATGGGCGTCCTGCACGAGGGGCAGGCGCTCGTAGGCCTCGGCGGTATCGGCGGCGGCCAGGGCCAGTGTGGTGCGCATGGTCTCGGGCGTGGCGCCGAGTATCACGAAGGGGTTGTAGCTGCCCGAGGCCGCGTCGTCGGCGAAGTCCACGGCGGCGTCCATCAGGTAGACGAAGCGACCGAGGGCGCGCCCGAAAGCTTCCATGGCGCCGGCCCAGTAGCCCTGGCCGTGGGCGAACAGCGCGCCCAGGAGCACGCCGAACTCGTTGGCGGCCGCGTCCGGTGAGACAGTTTCCGAGGCTGTCTCACCTTCGATCGCGCGAATCTTTCCCATGCCTTTCTCGATGGCGGTGCACTCCTCGGGGATGCGCTCCTGGGCCTTGCGGTAGGCGCTTTGCAGGGCGGCGCGGCCAGCGCGGGCCGTGCGGGAGTT
>CAJUFS010000064.1:5025-14509 GCA_910585575.1 uncultured Adlercreutzia sp.
GGCATCAGCTTCACGGGGTGGGTGACGCAGTGCGCCTCGCACGTGCGCTCAGGCGGCTCGGCCATGGCGTTGGCCAGCAGCACATAGAAGGTGAGGTCGTAGGTGAGTGCCGCGCGGCTCACCTGGCCGTAGCGCTCGGCCAGGGTGCGACACAGGCCGCAGTAGACCGCCTGGTAGCGGGCCTTTTCGTCTTCGGAAAGCGAGGTGGCGCTGGCGACGACGAAACCGAACACGGCTACTCTGGTTTCTTTGCCACGTGGACGGCCGCTATGCCGCCAGTGTAGTTCTTCCAAGTTACGTCGGTGAAGCCGGCCTCGCGCATGAGGGCTGCCAGGCCCTCCTGGTCAGGGAAGGCCTCGATGGACTTCGTCAGGTACACGAAGCCCTCTTTGTCGCCGGTGACCAGCCCGCCCCAAAACGGGATGAGGTGACGCAGATAGAAGTGGTACAGCGCCCGCCACGCGCCGTTGGGCGGCGTGGAGAACTCCAGGCACACGAGCGAGCCGCCCGGCTTCAACACGCGGAACATCTCGGAAAGCGCCCGGGGCCGGTCGGGCATGTTGCGGATGCCGTAGGCCATGGTAATGGCGTCGTAGGAAGCGTCGGGGTAGGGGATGTTCTGGGCATCCACCACCTCGAAATCGATGGGCACGCCGGCCCCGTCGCCCTCGTCGACGTGCATACGGGCCACGTCGAGCATCTCGGGCACCAAATCGGTGCACTGGATGTGGGCCGGGTGCTTGGTGCGGGCCACGGTGAAGGTGACGTCGCCAGTGCCCCCGGCAATGTCGAGGACGTCGTGGTGCTCCTCGATGGGAGCCTGGCGCATCATGCCGGCCAGCCACAGCTTGTAGGCGCCGAAGCTGGATACGGCGTTGAAGCGCTCGTACTTCTTGGCGATGTGGGAGAAGATGTCCTTCACGCGCTCGCTGGACAGCTCGGCCGGTGCCTCAAGGCCGGTGGCAGTGTCGATGCTCATGGATGGGCGATCCCTTCGCTTCCGTTCAAATGTTCGTCGTTGATCCGCAGTATAAGGCACTCGACCGCAAATCCGCGGGGCTTATCCGTGCGCGGCCGAGGGTCGTGCTATTATGAGCAGCTGATCATTCATCCCCCCGACTGGTTGGGAGGCCCCATGCTTCTATGCGCTCAGTACATTCTGCCCGTAACGTCCGAGCCCATTGTCGACGGTGCGGTGCTCGTGCGCGACGGCGTCATCCGCGACATCGGCAAGGTCGACATGCTGCGTCTGCGCTACCCCGACGAGGAAGTCATCGACCAGGGCCTGGCCGCCATCATGCCGGGTCTGGTGGATTTGCACACCCGCCTCGAGCAGTCGGTCATGCGTGGCGTGGTGAACGATGCCCCCTATGTGGAATGGCTGACGGAAGTGGCCCGCAAGGCCACGCGCATTGAGGCGGCCGATTGGTTCGACTCCGCTATTCTGGGCGGTCTGGACGCGCTGTCCAGCGGCATCACCACCGTGGCCGATATCACCACCACGGGGGCTTCCTGCACCGCCGTCAACAAGTTGGGCCTGCGCTCGGTCATCTACCGCCAGGTGGGCGCCATGGACAAGGCGCGCATCGACGCGGCCATGCAGGCGGCCCAGAAGGATATCCTCCACTGGCGCGAAGAGGTCGATTCCGACCGGGTCACCATCGGCATTGCCGCCTCTCCGCTGTTCAACAACCATCCGGCTACCCTGCGTGCCATCTCCGAGTTCGCCACGAAGGAGGAGCTGCCCGTGGCGCTGTGGCTGGCCGGCAGCCGCGAGGAGTGCGATTTCGTGCGCTACGGCTCGTCCCCCTTCCAGGTGCACGGCGGCGATGTGAAGCGCGGCTACGTGGAAATTCCGCCCTGGCTGCCCACGGGCGTGAGCCCGGTACGCTACGCGCTCAACTGGAACGCCTTCGACGCCCCCAACGTCATGATCGTCGGCGCTGTCTGCGTGGACGACGAGGACGTGAAGAAGCTGCGCGAGTACGACGTGGCCGTGTGCTGCTGCCCGCGTGCCGCCGCCCAGCTGGGCAAGGGCGTGGCGCCTCTCGACGAGTTCCTCCGCGCCGATCTGCGCGTGGGCCTTGGCACCGACTCGCCCGCGGCCACCGAGTCCACCGATATGCTCTCGGAAATGCGCCTGGGCATGCTGCTCCAGCGCGCAGTGAATCCAGGTCGCTTTCTGGATGCCGATACCATGTTGGAAGTGGCCACCATTGGCGGCGCCCGCGCCCTGGGTATCGACGACAAGGTGGGCTCCCTGGAGCTGGGCAAGCGCGCCGACATGATCGCTGTGGACCTTTCCAGCTCGCACCAGTCCTTCACCACCGATCCCGTGGCCGCGGTGGTCAACACCTGCACGGCGGCCGATGTGCTCATGACCATGGTGGACGGCAACGTGCTCTACGAGAAGAACCGCTGGCACGTGAAGGTCGAGGTGGCGAAGAACATCGCCCGCGTCATCGAGATTCGCAGCAAACTGCGCCCCGACGCCTAGCGGCCGGCCCGCGCTTTCCCGGGGCTGCGCCGGTTCGGCGGAGCCGGGGAAGCGGTTCGAGGGCGGTGTCTTGACGGCAGGGCTGCCCGTGGAGGTTTGAGGTACCTCCTTGATGCGACTAGCGCAAACGCCGACAATTTGCGACAATGCCGAATTTGGCTTCGGCTATAAGGAAAACCAAGGAGCAGACGATGGCTCAGAAGAAGAACGCAGGGTCCCGCAAGCTGACGCGCCAGCAGCAGGCTGAGCGCGTGCGCGCCGCTCAGGAGCGCGAGAAGCGTGCCAAAGAAGCGGCCGAGGCGAAGGCGCGCACCAGGAAAATTTTCACGATTGTTGTGTGCGTAATCCTTGTGCTGGCGCTCTGCATTCCTACAATGGCATTGTCAGTGCTCTCTTTGTAGCATGGTAGAAAGGAACCACCGTGTTTGGAATCGGCGGATTTGAGCTTTTCCTCATTCTGCTGTTCGGGTTTCTCATTTTCGGACCCGACAAGCTGCCTGCCATCGCGAAGACCCTTGGAAAGGCCATCGCGAAGTTCAGGAACGCCCAGGAGGAGATGAGTGGCGTCTTGAAGGGCGAGATGGTGTTCGACAAGGACTCGGACGAGCCCTTTAAGAACCCGCTCGATGTTTTGGACGACGCCGCGGCGAAGGCGAAGAAGGGCGCTGACGCAGCCAAGAAGACGGCTTCGACGGTGTCGAAGAAGGTCAGCGACGCCTCGAAGAGCGCTTCGGGCGCCCCGGCTGCCGGGGTGGCCGGCGCCACGGCCGCTGCGGCCAAGAAGGCGGCGGCTGGCAACGCCGACGCCTCGGCCAAGGGCGAAGGCGACGCGGCAGAGGCCGAGGCTCCTGCCAAGCAGGAGAGCTTCGCCGAGCGCAAGGCCCGTTACGATCGCGAGCGTGCGGCCAAGAAGGAGGCCGAGGCCGAAGAGGCCAAGAAGGCCGAGGCTGAGAAGCGCGCCCAGGAGGCGGCCGAGCGCAAGGCGGCCGCCGAGAAGAAGCGCGCCGAGGAGAAGGCCAAGCGCGAGGCCGAGAAAAAGGCCAAAGAGGAAGCTGCCGCGAAGGCTGCGGCGGCCGATGCCCCCAAGACCATTTCCGAGGCGGCCGACGCCTCGTCTGACACGAAGAAGGAGGCGTAAGTCATGCCTATCGGACCGGCACGTATGCCCCTCTTCGACCATCTGGGCGAGCTGCGCATGCGCTTGGTGCGCATCGTGGCCTGCCTAGCTGTTGCCGTGGTCGTGTTCTACATGGCCACCCCCACCATGGGCCAGTTCTTGCTCATGCCCATCGCCAGCTTCCTGCCCGACTCGGGCGCCGGCGATGCGTGGCTCTATGCCCTCGACCCCTTCGAGGCCTTCTCGGTGCGCTTCGAAATTTCGCTGTGGGCCGGTGTGGTGGCCACGTCTCCTGTCATCCTGTGGCAGCTGCTGGCGTTCTTCCTGCCGGCGTTGAAGCCGAAGGAGCGCAAGTGGTTCATTCCCACCTTCAGCGCGGCCGTGGCCCTGTTCATCATCGGCACGGTCTTCTGCTACCTGGTCATTCTGACGCCCGCGTTCCAGTGGCTCACCGATCAGGCCATGGGCTTGGGCAGCGTGCTTCCGCGCATGTCGTCCTATATCGACATGATCATCAAGTTCGAGATTGCCTTCGGTTTCGCCTTCGAGCTGCCCTTGGTTATCTTCTACTTGGTTATCTTCGACGTCATTCCCTATAAGAAGTTGCGTGGCAGTTGGCGTACGGTGTACGTGGTGCTCATGGTGCTCTGCGCCGTGGTCACGCCCGATGCGTCGCCCGTTACCATGCTGCTCATGTTTGCGGCCATGATCGTGCTCTATGAGGGCTCGCTGTTCCTGGCTCGCATTGTGCTGGCGCGCCGCATCAAGCGCCAGAACGCCGAGCTGGCCGCCGAAGAGGACGAGTAGCGCCCATGCACGAGCTGGGCATCATGACTGGCGTCGTGGACGCGGCCACCAAAGCTGCCCACGAGGCCGGGGCCACGCGGCTTGTTGGCGTGACGCTGCGCATCGGAGAGATGACCGAAGCGGTGGAGGACGCCCTGAACTTCGCCTTCGAGGCCCTTACCGAGGCGGATGAGTTCACCAAGGGCGCCGCGCTCGATATCGTCATGGTGCGGCCCAAGAGCATCTGCTTGGAATGCGGTACCGAATTCGAGCACGATCGCTTCCAAATCTTCTGTCCCGCCTGCGATAGCTTCGCCACCGAGCTTGTGGCTGGACGGGAGCTGCAAATCGACTCTATCGAGGTGGACCTGCCCGATTCGAACGGGGAATAGCACCTGGGAAACAAAGCGCTGCCATGTCCGTGGCAGCGCTTTTTCGTTGAAAGGAACCGGTTCATGGAACCTATGGTCATGTACAATGCTTGTGTCGAGGCTTTGGAAACCTATGTCCGCAGGGCGGGCTTTACCGACGTGGTCATTGGGCTGTCCGGCGGTATGGACTCGTCGCTGGTGGCGGTTATGGCGGTCGACGCCTTCGGTGCCGCCTCCGTGCACGGGGTTATGCTGCCCGGGCCCTATTCCAGCGAATCGTCTCTGACCGACGCCGAAGAACTTGCAGCCAATCTGGGCATCGAGGTGTCCACGGTGTCTATCTGCAAGCCCTTTGAGGCGTTTGCCGAAGTGCTGGCGCAGCCGTGCGGCGGGGTCCTGGAGGGGCTGGCCGCCGAGAACACCCAGGCCCGCTGCCGCATGGTGTGTCTCATGGCCCTGTCCAACGCCCACGGCTGGCTCATGCTGAACACGGGCAACAAGTCCGAGGCGTGCATGGGCTACTCCACGCTCTATGGCGACACGGCGGGCGCCTTCGCCCCGCTGGGCGGCCTGTACAAGACCGATGTGTTCGCCGTGGCGCGATGGCGCAATCGGCGCGCTCAGGAGCATGGCGACGTGCCGCCCATTCCCGCCAACGTGTTCGTGAAGCCGCCCTCGGCCGAGCTGGCGCCTGGCCAAGAGGACGAGAAGTCCCTGGGCATCGACTACGACACGCTGGATCGCATCCTCAAGGCCTCGGTGGAGCAGGGCCTGTCAGCAGACGCCATTGCCGCAGAGGGCATCGATCGCTCCCTGGTGGAATCGGTGGTGGCCCGTACGGCGGCCAACGCCTTCAAGCGCGCCCTCGAGCCGCCCTATCCCGGCACCTTGTTCTACCAGTAAACAGCCGCGCAACTACACCGTCTGTGGTATGGCGGAGGTGCGGTCGGTGGGGTACCATGACCTTCATGGATACCATTTTCGTGCAACATAAGAAGCTTTCCGCCATGGACTGGCTCATCGACGCGGTTATCGCGGCCGGCGCTTTCGGCTTCGCCTGCCTGCAGCTGACGCTCTCGGCCAACCTCATGTTTCCCGACGAGGCCCTGCGCCGTTTTATGGGCATCGAGGCCGTGGTGCCCACGGGCTGGACCATCTTCGCCATTGCCCTGACTACGCTGCCCCTGGTGGCGCGGCGCAAAGTACCCTGGATTATCTTTGGCTGGTGCCTGATTTCCTGGGTATGGCTGCAAGGCGAGATGGCGGGGCTCTCCCTGTCGGTGGCAGGGCCCATCATCGCGCTGTTCACCGTGGCGTCGCTGCGGGGCCGCACTGAGGCGGCCATCGCCGGAGGTGCTGCGTGTCTGGTGCTCTTGCTTGCCCCTTCGGCCAACCCCGAGTCGCCGATGCTCACGCAGCTTACGGTCTTCCAGAATTTGGCTCTGGCGCTCGCAGCGGTCTTCGCCGGCTACGGTCTCCATGAACACCAGGACCGCGTGCGGGTTATGGAAGAGCGCGCCGCTGAGGCCGAGCGCACGCGCGAGACCGAGGCCGCCCGTCGCGTGGAAGAGGAGCGCGTCTCCATTGCCCGCGAGGTGCACGACATTACGGCGCACTCGCTTTCGGCGGTCAGCATCCAGGCGGCGGCGGCAGAGCGCCTGATCGATCGCGACCCTGCGGCAGCCAAGGAGGCCATCGCCGAGGTGCGCCGCACCTCGAAATCGGCTCTCGAGGAAATTCGCGCCATGATCGGCGTGCTGCGCTCGGGGCCGCAACAGGCCGAGACCGCCCCGACCCAGGGCACCGATCGCATGGCCGATCTGGTGGCCTACTTGGAGGGCGCGGGGCTGGGGGTGTCGCTGGACATGGAAGGGTACCGCCGGGCGGAGGTGCCGGCCTTCATCGACGTGGCTCTCTACGGCATCGCTCGCGAGGCGGCTACCAACATTGTGCGCCATGCCGGTGCGACGCAGGCGGTTATCGCCTTGGCTACCGACGAGGACGATGGCTCCGTGAGGCTGGTGGTCGACGACAACGGCCACGGCCTTGCCATCGACCAGCTGGCCCCCAACCACCACGGCTTGCGCGGTATGCGCGAGCGCGCCCGTCTGCTGGGCGGCACCTTCGCCGCTTCGCCGAGTTCTTTGGGCGGCGTGCGCATTGCCGTGACCATTCCGCTTGCCCAGAAGGAGGAACCCCGTGAGTAGCGAATCGCCCATTACCGTGCTGGTAGTGGATGACCAGGATCTGGTGCGCAGCGGCTTCAAGGCCATTTTGAGCACCTACGACGGCATCGAGATTGTCGGTACGGCCCGCAACGGCGTCGAGGCTGTGCAGGAGGCGCAGCGCCTTAAGCCCGATGTGGTGCTCATGGACATTCGCATGCCGGAAATGAGCGGCATCGAGGCCACACGCGCCATCACGGGCAACCCGCTGCTGGCCAAGACGCGGGTGCTGGTGCTCACTACCTTCGATATCGACGAGTACGTCTACGACGCTTTGGGCGCCGGTGCCAGCGGCTTTCTGCTGAAGGACGCCGATCCCGACGAGATCGTGGCGGCCATTCGCGTGGTGGCCGACGGCGATGCGCTCATTCAGCCCAAGGTCATGCGCCGTTTGGTGGAAACCTTCGTGGCCGCTCGTCCCCGCGCCGGGTGGGGGAGCGCCGATGCCGCCGACGGACGTCGGGCCGCCCTGGCCACGCTCACCGATCGCGAGCGCGAAATTCTCATACTGGTGGCGCGCGGGCTTTCCAACGACGAGATTGCCGAGGATCTGTTTATCTCTCCGGCCACGGTGAAGACGCACCTGGCGCGCATCATGGCGAAGACCGACGCCCACGACCGCGCTCAGCTGGTGGTGTTCGCCTATGAGACCGGTTTGGTATCACCAGCAAGGTAATCCCTGATCAAAGCTATAATTGCAAGAAACTTGAGCGCAAAAAACTCAAGTTTTTTCGCCGTAGCACTTGTTTTCCGTCCCGTTGCTGTTATGATGTCTTCCTGTTTAGCACTCGTAGTTGAAGAGTGCTAGCACTTACCCTCATCGAGTGGTTAAATTGGAAGTTGTGCAAAAGCACTACGACACCATTGAAAGGACGGCAAGCTATGAATTTGAAGCCTCTGGGCGACCGCGTCATCCTGAAGCAGGACGAGGCCGAGGTCACCACCGCGTCGGGCCTGTTCCTGGCCTCTGACGCTAAGGAAAAGCCCCAGACCGGCACCATCATCGCCGTGGGCGAGGGCCGGATGGACAAGGACGGCAAGCTGCTTCCTATGCCGGTGAAGGTCGGCGACAAGGTCATCTACGGCAAGTTCGGCGGTACCGAGATTGCCCTGGATGGCGAGAATGTGCTCATCATGCGCATTGACGACATTTACGCGGTCGTGGAATAAATTTATAAATTTATTCCACGCCGCCGACGGCTTTCCGTGGCGCCCGCCTCGCACCTCAAGTCTCTCGCGGGGTTCGCACGCGACCACAAGGTCGCTTAGCTCACGCCCGCTCGGCCTTTCGGCACGATGCGACTCACCACGAAAAGCCTGCTGTTAACTTACTTGATTTGAAAGGAACGCGAACTAATGGCTAAGGAAATTAAGTTCGATACCGATGCTCGCTCCGGCCTGGCCGCGGGCGTTTCCAAGCTGGCCGACGCCGTCAAGGTCACCCTCGGCCCCAAGGGCCGTTATGTGGCGCTTGAGAAGTCCTACGGCGCCCCGCTCATCACCAACGACGGCGTGACCGTCGCCAAGGAAGTCGAGCTGGAGAACCCCGTGGAGAACATGGGCGCCCAGCTGGTGCGCGAGGTGGCCGTGAAGACCAACGACGTGGCCGGTGACGGCACCACCACCGCCACCCTGCTCGCCGACGTCATCGTCTCCGAGGGCCTGAAGAACGTCACCGCCGGCGCCGATGCCCTGGGCATCCGCCGCGGCATCGAGAAGGCCACCGACGCGGTGGTCGAGGCCATCAAGGCCTCCGCTACGCCGGTGTCCACCAAGGAGCAGATTGCCAACGTCGGCCGCATCTCCGCTGGCGACCTTGCCATCGGCGACAAGATCGCCGAGGCCATGGACGCTGTGGGCAAGGACGGCGCCATCTCCGTGGAAGAGTCCCAGACCTTCGGCATCGAGATGGACCTCGTCGAGGGCATGCAGTACGACCGCGGCTACATTTCTCCCTACATGGCTACCGACATGGAGAAGATGGAAGCGGTGCTGAAGGATCCCTACGTCCTGCTCACCGACATGAAGATCAACTCCATCCAGGACATGGTTCCGCTGCTGGAGGAGATCATGCGCGCCCAGCGCCCGCTGTTCATCGTGGCTGAGGACGTGGAGGGCGAGGCCCTGTCCACCATCCTGCTGAACCGTCTGCGCGGCACCCTGAACGTGGTGGCCATCAAGGCCCCCGGCTTCGGCGATCGCCGCAAGCGCATCCTCGAGGACATCGCGGTGGTTACCGGCGCTCAGGTCATCGACAAGGACTTCGGCATGACCATGGCCGACGCCACCATGGAGATGCTCGGTTCCGCCAAGACCGTGAAGGTCACCAAGGACACCGCCCTTATCGTTGACGGTGCCGGCAAGAAGGAAGACATCGAGAACCGCATCCAGATCATCCGCGCCGAGCTCGAGCGCGTCGACTCCGACTTCGATCGCGAGAAGGCTCAGGAGCGTCTGGCGAAGCTGTCCGGCGGCGTGGCCGTGCTGA
>CAJUFS010000065.1 GCA_910585575.1 uncultured Adlercreutzia sp.
GGCCGGTGTTCGGCTACGCGAAGCCGGTGCCCTACAACCCCCGCTACTTCAAGGATCCGCGCCGCGACGACGTTATCGTGGGCCTGGCCGGTCCGGCGGCCAACCTGGTCATGGCGGCGGTTGCGGGGGCGGTGGCCTGGGCCTTGTACCAGCCGGCTTTGAACGGTCTCATCGACAACGAGTTCTTCGCCTACTTCTATTTGATGTTCCTGCCCACCTTTGCGCTCATCAACTTGTTCCTCATGTTCTTCAACCTGCTGCCCATTCCGCCGCTGGACGGCTCGTCCATCTTCGCCATTCTCATTCCGGCGAAGTACCTGCCGAAGTACTATCAAATTCAGCAGTACGCGTTCCCCATCTTCATGATTGCCGTGGTGGTGGTTCCCTACGTGTTCAACTTCAACCCCTTCTCGTGGTATTTGGGGCTGACGGCGGGCAACTTGGGCAACCTGCTGTTCCCCTTCCAAATTTACTAGGAAGCGCGGAGCCTCATGTCCTACAAGGTACGTATCGAAAGCTTCGAGGGCCCCTTCGACCTGCTGCTTTACCTGGTCAGTCGCCAGAAGGTGGATATCGGCGCCATCTCCATCACCGAGATTGCCGATCAGTACCTCGAGGAAGTCTCGCGCATGAAGACGCTGGACTTGGACGTGGCCAGCGACTTCCTGCTGGTGGCATCCACGCTGCTGGAAATCAAGGCGGCCAGCCTCATCCCGCGCGAGCGCACCGATCTGGACGACGAGTTTGCCGAGCTGGCTCCCAGCGAGGCCCGCGACATCCTGGTCGACCGCCTTATGGAGTACAAGAAGTTCAAGAACGCCGCGACGGTGCTGCACAATCGGTTCTTGGCCGAGGGCCGCATGCATACGCGCCCCTTCGGGCCCGATGCGTGCTTCTTGGGGCTCATGCCCGACTTTCTGCGCGGCGTGTCCATCGATGCCCTGGCCTACCAGGCGGCGGCCGCCCTGGCGCGACGCGAGGTGTTCCTGTTGGAATCGGAGCACATTGCGGCGAAACCCATTCCCGTGGAGGTGCACGTGCGCGCCATCCACCAGCGCATTGTGAACCGCAAGCATTTGCGGTTCTCCGATCTGGTGAACGCCGAAACGCCCACGGAAGTGGTAGTCGTTACGTTCCTGGCCATTCTGGAACTTTACAAGCGCGTTATGGTGCGGCTGGAACAAGCGGAAGATTTCGGCGACATTGCCATCGACTACATCGAGGGTTCCGGCGAGCTTATCTTGGACGGCGATGACGCGCTGACCTCGGTGGGCGAGGGTTAGGAAACCGCATGGGCCGGGGCTTGGGCGCGCCGGTTCCCGAAGCCGGAAAGAGACAGTGAGAGGGACTATGTTCGAAGGATTGCAAGAGGATCAGCTCAAGGGAGCCGTTGAGGCCATGCTGTTCGTCACCGACGAGCCGGTGGGCACCATTACCCTGGCCGAGATGCTGGAGTGCGATGTGGCCCTGGTCGAGGCGGCGCTGGTGGAGCTTCGGGCCGATTTGGAGGCCCGCGGGTCCGGCATCCAGCTGCGCGAGGTGGCGGGTGGTTGGCGCCTGTTCACCCATCCGGCCTACCACGAGCTTATCGAGAAGTACGTCCTGTCCTGGGACACGCGCAAGCTGTCCGGCGCCGCCATGGAAACCCTGGCCATTGTGGCCTACCTGCAGCCGGTAACCCGCGCCTCGCTGGCGTCGGTACGCGGCGTGAACTCGGACAGTCCCCTGAACTCGCTGGTGGAGAAGGGGCTGGTGCGCGAAGTGGGCACCGCCGACACGCCGGGCAACCCCACGCTGTACGGCACTACTCGCGGCTTTCTGGAGAAGTTCGGTCTGCGCAGCCCGGCCGATCTGCCCGACCTGGCCGACTTCGCCCCCGACGAGGAAACGCGTCGCCTGATCACCGAGCGCTTGAGCGCCAGCCGCCAGGATGTGGGCGTTACCGACGAGCAGGCCCAGCTGATGGCCGGCGCCCTTATGGAGGCCGATCTGGCCGACCGTGATGGCGAGGCACTGCTGTTCGACGAGGAGACCTACGTGGGCCTCGACGCGGCCGCTGCTTCGCTGGCCGAGGCCGTGGCCCAGGAGCGTGCCGCCGCGGAGGCGGAGGCGCTCGATGGGGAAGCACCGACGGGCGACGCGAGCTCCGAGGCGCAGGTCGAGGACGCTTCCGTCGAAGCCGCCGAGCGCCAGCGCAAGGAGGAGGCCCTGTTTGCTCAGGCCATCGCCAGCACCTTGGGCGTCGTGGACAAGATCGACTTCGACAGCCTTACCTTCGAGACCGACGACGAGTAAGTGTTTCGTCCGTTCTGACGGAGCGGACGGACAGGCCGACGTGGCTCAACCGAAGGACACGTGGCCCCAAAGGTGGGGCGATCTGAAACGCGTCAGAGCCGCCTGCTGAATTTGCCGATTATGTAAAAGGGTGCTGATTGTGGAGATGAGACTGCAGAAATATCTGGCGCGGGCCGGCGTGGCCTCGCGCCGCCACTCCGAGGAGCTGATCGCGGCGGGGCGCGTCGCGGTAAACGGTCGGGCGGTCACCGAGATGGGCGTGAAGGTAACGCCCGGGGTCGATCGGGTGACAGTAGATGGCGCTCCCGTGGAGCTGCCCGTAGAGAACGTCACGTTGATGCTGCACAAGCCGGCGGGCTACGTGACCACCATGAGCGATCCCCAGGGGCGCCCCACGGTGGCCGAGCTGGTTGATGCAGGGGCCTACCCAGGGCTTTTTCCCGTGGGCCGTTTGGATACGGACACCACGGGGCTGCTGCTCTTCACCACCGATGGCGAGCTGGGCCACGGACTGCTGCACCCGCGCCATCATGTGACGAAGCGTTACGTGGCCCTGGTGGAAGGCGCTCTTTCCGAGGAACAGGCCACCTTGCTGCGAGCGGGTGTCGAGCTCGAGGACGGCCTCACGCTGCCGGCCGACGTGCGCATTCTTGCGGGAGAGGAGGCCCAGGCGGCCGCCCGTCTCATTGGCAGCGATGAGGCAGCGAGCGGCACGCGCCAGCGGCACGGCGGCAAGCGCAGCCGGGCGGCTTTGGAAGCGGACGGCACCTATGTGGAGGTGGGCCTGCGCGAGGGCCGCAAGCGTCAGGTGCGGCGCATGCTCGAGGCGGTGGGGCATCCGGTCATCGCTCTGCATCGACAGTCCTTCGGCCCCCTTGATCTGGCTG
Source organism: uncultured Adlercreutzia sp. (assembly GCA_910585575.1). GTDB lineage: Bacteria > Actinomycetota > Coriobacteriia > Coriobacteriales > Eggerthellaceae > Adlercreutzia. Next base: position 3,183 of record CAJUFS010000065.1, read on the forward strand.
ATCTTCCCCGCGGAGCCCAGCGCATCCTTACTGAGGAGGATGTGGCGGCGCTGCGTCAGGCGGCGGGCATCGAGGCTTAACCGGCGCCGAAAACTTCATAGCCTGCGTCTTCCGTTTATCGCAAATACCTATGGAAACCGCTCATTTTTAGTGGCGCGGCTTGGCGTGGCGCGCCTATAATACGCGCCAGAGAGGATACCGTTGCACCGGGGAAAGGCCCCGGGCGGCAGGATCGAAAGGAAGTAACTATGGCTGTTACTGTGTCTACGTGTCTCAAAATGAAGGCCGAGGGCAAGAGGATCTCCATGATCACCGCCTACGATTACACCACCGCGCGTTTGGTGGACGAGGCGGGCATCGACACTATTTTGGTGGGCGATTCGCTCGGCAACGTCATGCTCGGCCTGGGCGACACTGTTTCCGTAACCATGGAGGACATGATCCATCACTGCGCCGCTGTGGCGCGCGGCACCAAGAACGCGCTGGTCGTCTGCGATATGCCCTTTATGTCCTATCAGGCCAGCGTCTACGACGCGGTGGTGAACGCCGGCCGTCTCATGAAAGAGGGCCGCGCGAACGCCGTGAAACTGGAGGGCGGCGTAGAGGTGGCCGAGCATATTCGCGCCATCGTGAACGCCCAAATTCCCGTGTGCGCCCACATCGGCCTGACACCCCAGGGCATCAACGCCCTCGGCGGCTTCAAGGTGCAGGGCAAGACGGCCGATTCCGCTCGCAAGTTGCTGGAGGACGCCCATGCTGTGGAAGAGGCCGGGGCTTTCGCCGTGGTGCTCGAGGCCATTCCCGCCGCGTTGGCCGCCCGCGTGTCCGAAGAGCTGACCATTCCCACCATCGGCATTGGCGCCGGTGCTGGCTGCGACGGCCAGGTGCTGGTGAACCAGGACATGCTGGGCATGTTCCACGACTTCACACCGAAGTTCGTGCGTCGCTTCGCCGAAGTGGGCGACATCATGCGCGAGGCCTATGCGGAATACGACCGTTGCGTGAAGGACGGCAGCTTCCCGGCCGCCGAGCACACCTACGCCGCCCCCGAGGGCATTCTCGAGAGCCTGTAGGAGGCCGCCATGCAGCTGATTGAAACCGTCGCCGGCGTTAAGTATCAGGTGGCCGCTTGGAAGGCCGCGGGGCTGACTATCGGCCTTGTGCCCACCATGGGATCGCTTCACGAGGGCCACGAGAGCCTGATGGACGCCGCCCGCGCCGCTTGCGACAAAGTGGTGGTATCTGTGTTCGTGAATCCCTTGCAGTTCGGCCCCGATGAGGACTACGACAACTATCCGCGCGACATTGAGCGCGACAGCGCCATTTGCGAGGCCCACGGCGTGGACGTGGTGTTTCACCCTACGCCCGAGGAAATGTACGGTCCGAATTACAACACCTACGTGGTGATGGAGACCCTGACCGACGCCCTGTGCGGCGCCTCGCGGCCGGGCCATTTCCGCGGGGTGTGCACGGTGGTGAACAAGCTCTTCAACATTGCCCAGCCCGATAAGGCCTTCTTCGGCCAGAAGGATGCCCAGCAGCTGGCCATCATCAAGCGCATGGTGGCCGACTTGAATATGAATTTGCAGGTAGTGGGCTGTCCCATCGTGCGCGAAGAGGACGGTCTGGCGAAAAGCTCGCGCAACACCTACCTGTCGGCCGAGGAGCGCCAGGCGGCCTTGGTGCTGTCTCGGGCCATCTTTGCCGGCGAGCAGGCGGTGCGCGCGGGCGAGCGTAATGCGGACGCACTCAAGCGTCTCATGGGTGACATCATTGCCGCTGAGCCCCTGGCCCGCGTCGACTACATCGAGGTGGTGGACGGCGCCACGATGCAGCCGGTGGAGACCCTGGGGTCCTCGGTGCTGACGGCCATGGCCGTGTGCATCGGCTCCACGCGCCTCATCGACAATTTCATCTACGAAGAAGGGGAGTAACCCGTGCTGTTGAACGTGCTGAAGGGGAAGATTCACCGCGCCACCGTGGTGCAGGCCGAGCTGGACTACGTGGGCTCCATCACCATCGATCCGGAGCTTTCCGCGGCCGCTGGCATCTTGGAGTACGAGAAGGTGCAGGTGGTGGACATCGACAACGGCAACCGTTTCGAGACCTATGTCATCTCCGGTGAGCCGGGCAGCGGCATGATCTGCGTGAACGGCGCCGCGGCCCACTGCGTCGAGCCGAACCACAAGGTGATCATTATGTGCTACGCGCAGATGACTCCCGAGGAGTTCGCCGATCCGGCCAATGCACCGCGCGTTGTGTTCGTGGACGACGACAACCGCATCGCGCGTCTTACGCGTTATGAGAAGCATGGGCGACTGGAGGATATGGCCTAGAAAGTCTCCCGGGGGCGGGGCCACCGGGTACCCTGATTCGCTCAGACAGTCCTCGCTTTGGAGAACAGCCCACTGGGCTGTTCTCGTCGCTGCGGAACTCGCTCGGTCAGGGCACCCGGTGTCCCCGCCGGACTCTACTCTTGTTGAATTTCTGATGCCAATCCTTGAGAAGGGATTCTTATGAACGAAGTAAAACGAGTGGCTGTTGTGGGATTTGGATCCCTTGGGGCTATGTATGCGGGGTGCTTTGGACGCGCTATGGGGGCTGACGGAGTGTTTGTGGTGGCCGATGGGGCGCGCACGGCGGTGTACCGCAGCGAGCCGACGGTATTCAATGGCGAGCCCATTGCGGCTACCTATCTCACCTACGAGGAGGCGGCTGAGCAGGCGCGCGAAACGCCCTTTGATGTGGTGCTCTATGCGGTGAAGTACGGCGCGCTGGAGGAGGCCATGACCCAGAGTGCGCCGTTGGTGGGGCCGGATACGGCGGTAATCTCGGTGCTGAACGGCATTACCAGCGAGGAGGTGCTGGCCGAGCGCTTCGGGTGGGACCGAGTGCTCTTGTGCGTGGCTCAGCAGATGGACTCGCGCAAGGTGGGCTTCACGGTGACCGCTGGCTGCGTGGGCGTCATGGCCCTGGGCGTGCGCGATGCCGACGACCCGATTCAGCAGGCCAACTTGGCCCGGGTGACCGCGTGGCTCGACGCCATCGAGCAGCCCTACATTTGCCCTGAGGACATTCAACATCAGCTGTGGGGCAAGCTTATTTGCAATGTGGGCGTCAACCAGGCCTGCGCTGTCTACGACTGCTGTTTTGACGGCATCCACGAGGAAGGGGAGGCGCGCCAGGCCATGATCGGCGCCATGAACGAGGTGGCGGCCGTGGGGCAGGCCTGCGGCATCAACCTGACCGATGCCGATGTGGCCTACTGGCTCGATATCATCGACCACCTGAATCCGGCGGGACTTCCCAGCTTGCGCCAAGATGTGTTGGCCCGTCGTCCCACAGAGGTGGAGCTGTTCAGCGGCACCATTAATCGTTTGGGAGCAGCCCATGGGGTGCCGACGCCAGTGAACGAGCGTTTCTACGCTGCTATCAAGGATATTGAGAGCCGCTATTAAGATTATCGGGGCACGGATCGGGCGGTACGTGCCCCGATGTCGACCCAGTGTTTTCGCAGCTGCTGACAGGTTACGGTTTCATGACCTCTTCATATAAGTGTTAAACTGACGTGGGAAGACTGTAACTATTCTGCGAAAAAGGACCCGTCCGTGAACCGCAAGAAGACCATAGGCATCATCGCTGTCGCCGCGGCGGCTATGATCATTGCGGTCTGTGTGTACTTGATGCAGCTGTCTTCCACGGTGGCGGGGAACCTCATGGACTCCGTCGAGGAAATATCCCGTCACGATGTCGAGACCATCGAGGGCTCTCTCGACGATTCCTATGCGCGCCTCGGCTCGGTGGCCGACCGCATGACGGTCTACGACGTCAACAATGTTCACGAGGCCCAGGAGCAGCTGAATCTGGAAGCGGCTTCGTCGGCCCTGTTCAACGCCATCTACCTGCTGGCCGACGACGGTACGCTCTACAGCAGTTCCTATGTGCGCATCGATGCCGACGCCCATACCTACGACGAGCTCATGGCCGACGGCCGCGAGCATTTCGTCATGCTCTACGACGATGCCAACGGCAAGTTGGAAACCACCAAGGAGTCGCTCATCTTCGGCATTCGCCTGGAGCCGCTCGTCATTGGCGACCGCACGTTTGTGGCTATGCTCGGCCGCAGCGACTTGTCTGCCATCTCCAACCAGCTGGTCATCGAGAGCTTTAACGGTGAGGGCGTTTCCAGCGTGGTGAACTCGCAGGGCTACTATATTGTGAGCGCCAGCCCTGCCACCGATTTGGATGGCCGCGACAATTTCTACGACACGCTGGAAGCGGGGCGCATCGAGGACGGTGTGACCATTCAGGACGTGCGCCAGAATATCGCCGATGGCAAGGACTTCGTTATCAACTGCGTGACCGCCAACGGGGAAGATCTGGTCATGAGCTTTGCTCCCGTGGAAGGCACTTCCTGGTCGTTCATTATGGCGGTGCCCACCGAGGTGTTCGACGAGCGCTTCGCCCCGTTCATTACCATGACGGCGGGTATGCTGGGCGCCATGGTGTGCGTGGTCACCATTATGCTGGCTCTCATCTATCGCTTCATCAAGCAATCGATGCAGGCCCAGGCTGAGGCCGCGGCCCGCACTGAGTTCCTTTCCAACATGAGTCACGAGATTCGCACGCCGCTCAACGGTATCATCGGCTTGAATCACCTGATGGAGCGCCATCTGGATGATCGCGAGGCCATGGCGGGCTACGTGGGGAAGCTGGGCAAGGCCGCCCAGTATCTGCTGTCACTGGTCAACGACATTCTCGATATGTCGAAGCTGCAGGCGGGCAAGGTAGAGCTGGTGCATGAGCCCTTCGACGTGCGGGCGCTTATCGACAACGTGTGCCAGATGCAGCGCGAGCCCATGGCTGATCGCGGCATCCTTTTCGATCTGACGGCAAAGAGCCTGCCCCGTCCGTTCCTGGTGGGCGACGAGGTGCGCATCAGCCAGGTGCTCATGAACATCCTATCCAACGCGGTGAAGTTCACCCCGCCTGGCGGTACCATCTCGATGAATGTGTCCCAGACGGTGGTGGCGTCGGGGCGCCAGGCCACCACGACCATCTCCATTGCCGACACCGGGTGCGGTATGACCCCGGAGTTCCAAGCCCATATCTTCGATGTGTTCACCCAGGAGCGCAATCGCAATAGCGAGAGCCAAAAGGGGACGGGCCTGGGCATGTCCATCAGTCATTTGCTGGTGGAGCAGATGGGCGGCCTACTGAAGGTGGAGAGCGTGCTCAACGAAGGCTCGTGCTTCACCATGGTAGTCACGCTTCCCATCGATCCGGCGCACTTGGATGACGTGCCGGAAGAGGCCGGCGAGGTTGAGGGGCTGACTGACAGCGAGGGTGCGACTGCCTTTGGGGAAGTGCAGGCTTCGACAGGCGAAGTCGCCGCCAGTGCGGCCCTGGGTGCTGGTGCGCCGGCAAATGCTGATGCCGTCGACCCAGGAGCGAACGCGCCGGGAGGCACCGGTGCCGCGGACGCGGGTGCCCCGGAAGGCCCCGTCCAGCTGCTGGTGGCGGAAGACAACGAGCTGAACGCCGACATTATCTCCAGCATCCTCACGGAGGAGGGCTACGCCATCACCATTGCCGAGAACGGCGAGGAGGCGGTGCGCGCTTTCGAGGCGTCGCCCGAGGGCTTCTTCGCCGCCATCCTCATGGATGCCCAGATGCCCGTGATGGACGGCTACGAAGCCGCCCGCGAGATTCGCGCCCTTAAGCGCGCCGATGCCAAGACCGTACGCATCTTCGCCTGTACCGCCTCAACCTTTACCGAGGATCGCAATCGTGCCCTGGAAAGCGGCATGGACGACTTCCTAACTAAACCGCTCAATGTTACGGTCATGCTGCAGAAGCTGCAGGCCGTCAAGGAGGAGCTGTCATGACAACGTTTGACCAGATGCTCGCTCGTTCGCTGACCCGTCGCTCGGCGGTGGCTTTGGGCGCGGCGACGGTAGCGGCATCGCTGCTGCCCCTTTCGGGTTGCTCGTCCTCTTCAAAGGATGTCGTGCATCTGGTGGTCAAAGTGCCCCGCACCGGCCATGACGTGGTGTTCGATGAGGATATTAGCCAGGTGGAAACGGTCATCCAGGCTATGGTCGACGATTTCGTCGCCACCTACCAAGGGGCGCCCGTTGAAGCGGAAGTGGTGGTGTTCGAGCAGAACCAGTACGACGATGCGGTAGTGGGCAGCTTCGATACGGCGAAGGCCCCCGATGTGCTCTATGGCGACTACTTCAACATGTCCACCTATATTCACACCGGGCGCGTGGTGCCCCTTGACGACATCGTGACGCCGGCGATTTGGGACGACATTTTCGAGCATTTGTGGGCGATGAGCACCGTCGAGGACCGCATCTACATGATGCCTTACCTGTCGCGGCAGAACGTGCTGGCCTACAACAAGCAGATGTTCCGCGACGCCGGGCTCGAGTGCTCTATGGCCGACGGCGAGATTACCGCCTGGTCCTTGGACGAATGGACTGAGATTCTGGACGCCCTGGCGGCCAGTCTGCCCGAGGGCAGCTTCCCTATGATGATGTACGCGGGCAGCTCCCAGGGCGACACGCACATCATGACGCTGCTGCGCTCGGCCGGTTCGTCGTTCTTCGATCGGGACGGCCACTTCAACCTGTCCACGCCCGAGGGCATTGCGGCGCTGCGCTGGATTCAGGACGGCGTGAACCGCGGCTGGTTCCCGCCCCATGCGGAAAACCTGGAGATCGAGGATTGCTCCAGCCTGTTCAAGAACAACCAGCTGGGCATCTACATGGTGAACAACGCCTCCATCGGACGCTACGGCGACACCATCGGCTTGGTGAACTTCCCGGGCCCCGATGAAGATGGCTGCGCCACCACCTTCGCCTCGGGCTTCGAGGTGTTCGACAACGGAGACCCCGAGAAGATGCAGGTGGCGAAGGACTTCATCTCGTTTGTGTACGGCAGTGAGAAGTGGCTCGACTACGCGGCGGGCACCCTGCCGGCCTCGAAGGCCGTTTCGGAGCGCTATGGCGATCAAATTCTCGCCTTCGACCTGTTCCGCGAGAACGCCGACAACGTGGTGGACTTCACGGGCAACAACCCCGACACCCGCGCCGTGCGCGAGGTGTTCTACCCCTGCATCCACGACCTGCTCATGGGCAACGCCACCCCGGAGGAAACCGCCGAGAAGATCGACAACCTCTGCAACCAGGCCATCGACGAGGGCGTAGCCACCAGCACGTTGCACGAGTAGGGGAGGCGGCTCACTCGCGGTCTGGGCGACGGGGGTGCGACGGCGTTGCGGCTGGGTTGCGTCCGCGTTGCGACTGGCACCTCCAAGCGCTGGCCAATGTGGTACTATTCCCCTGAGAGAAAAACGCATCTGTTCTGCTTGAACGTCTGTCGTTAAGGAGCATCGTGCCTTACCCCGGAATTTTGTCACGGGGGGGGGGTGCTCAATGAAGAGCATCTCCCACTGCATGAATTAGCCCGAAGCGCGTCCCGCGCTTCTCTTTTTGCGCACATTTCCGGCTTCGCGGTCCCTTTAATTTATGCGCTTCAAAACTTTTTCAAACAGCCTGCGCCATGGTTTACCCGCGTGGGCGCCTTGGCGTGCCCTGAAGTGCCAACGGGGTGTCAGTATCAATTTGTTGCGCAACTGAAAATGGCTCTGACATGGGAGAATTTTTCCAGAGAAGGAGACATTGTTGCGCAGCGAAAGTTCCCCGCCTTGTGCAGGGTGAAGGGCCTTCGCTGCTCCTTTGAAGGAGGCTCCCATGGTCGCTAAGTCAGCCACGCGTAAGGACGGATCGCTTTCGCGGGAGCACTTCATGCTGCGCGAGCTGCGCCTGGTGGCGCGCCTGCGCTTCGACGGCGCCACTGACGAGGAGATCGTGGCCGCCGCCGTTGATGACAACCTGTTCCAGTATCCCACCACCACCGAGGCGGCCCGCGTGGCCCGCACCATGCTGCTGCGCCTGAGGTCGTTGCACGACGAAGGGCTCGTGGGCCTTGCCGCCCGCGGCCCGAAGGAGCGGGCGGCGCAAATCAACCTCTACGCCATGATGCGCGTCTACCCGCTGATGGCCGCGTTCATGACCGAGGAGATCGCTCCGCGCCTGAGCACGCTGGACTACAGCCTCACGCGCGCCGACATCAACGCCTTCCTGGCGCGCTACCAGGCAACCCATGCCGACGCGGCCGGGTGGAGCGAGTCGACCTTCAAGCGCATCGGCGGCGTGTTGATGGAGGCGCTGTACGAGGCGGGCTATCTGGCCGCGCCGCGCTCCGAGGAGCTGCTGCCGTTCATGATGGACCCCTGCCTGGAGGACGCCATCTACCGCAACGGCGACGCCGCGTGGCTGCCGGCTTTCAACGAAACGGAGGTGTGCTAGCCCATGGGTTCCCCTTTCGCCCTGCAGCAGGCCCGCGAGGAATTCGCGGCCCGGGCCGAGGTGCTGCGCGCTCGCCTGGCCGACCCCGACTTCCTGGCGAACCGGGGCCTCGGCAACGAGGTGGGTATCTACCTGTTCTGCTACGACCCGGCCCTGGAGCTTGAGGCCCGCGACCTGTTCGCGCACCTGGTAAGGGAAAGCGAGATGGGGCAGCTGCCCTGCCGGCTCATCGAGCGGAACCTCTACGACCTCATCTGGTCCATCTGCGAGGAGCGGCGTATCGACGGCGCCGTGGCGCGTATGGAGCAGCGACGCGGTACCCAGGCTCTGATCGACCAGCTGCGCAAGACCGTCTCGGCCGAAGCGGTGGCCTCGGCTATGGCCTACGAGCCCCACGAGCCGGGAGACGTGGTGTTGGTCACGGGCGTGGGCGAGACCTATCCGCTGCTGCGCGCCCATGTGCTGCTGGACAACATCCAGCACCTCTTCGCCGACGTGCCCCTGGTGGTGGCCTATCCCGGGCGCTACGACGGACAGTCGCTCTGCCTGTTCGCGGGGGCGGCCCAACGGGGCCTGGAAGATGGCAACTACTATCGCGCCTTCAATTTGGTATAGGCGCCCAGAACTAAGAAGAAGTAACGAAGGAACGTAAGGAAAGGCCCGCTATGCAGATCGGCAACTTGTTTGCGAAGGATATCAACCGCTCCATCAACGGCGTCATCAAGGTGGCCCAAGACGATACGGCTTCCATGCGCCAGGAGCTCTCGGAATACGTTATCACCCACGAGCTGCAGCGGCACTTCGCCAGTTTCTTCGACTCCTACGATCGCGCCATCGACGTGCCCACCGACAAAGTGGGCGTGTGGATCTCGGGCTTCTTCGGCAGCGGTAAGTCTCACTTTCTGAAGATGCTCAGCTACCTGCTGTCGAACAAGGTGGTGGACGGAACGCCGGCCATCGAGTTCTTCGACGGGAAGGTGGCCGACCCCATGGTGGCCAGCCGCATGCGCCGTGCTACCGAGGTGACCTGCGAGACCATCCTCTTCAACATCGACTCCAAGGGCGGTCACTGGAAGGGCGGCGCCGAGGCGAAAACAGCGCTGCTTCTGGCCTTCGCCCGCGTGTTCTACGAGCATCTGGGCTTTTACGGCGAGGACTTGCGTCTGGCCCGCATGGAGCAGTTCGTGGAGAGCCAGGGCAAGACCAAAGAGTTCCGCGAGGCCTTCGCCCGTATCAACGGCGGCGACTGGCTGGCCGACCGCGCCGAGTACGTGTTCTTCGAAGACGACGTCATCGAGGTGATGCAGGAGGTGCTGGGCATGAGCCGCGAGGCCGCCCAGCACTGGTTCGACGGTACTGAAGGCGCCACGGTGTCTCCCGACCGTCTGACCGATGAGATTGCCGCCTATGCGGCTCGCCGCGCCGAGGAATGCGGCGGCCAGTTCCACCTGCTGTTCATGGTGGACGAAGTGGGCCAGTTCATCGGCGGCGACGTGAACCTCATGCTGAACCTGCAAACCCTGGTGGAGGATTTGGGCGCGAAGTGCGCGGGTCGGGTGTGGGTGATGGTCACCAGCCAGGAGGCCATCGACGAGATTACCAAGGTGGCGGGCAACGACTTCTCGAAGATCCAGGGGCGTTTCAACACCCGCCTGTCGCTCTCGAGTTCCAGCGTGGACGAGGTGATCAAGCGCCGCGTGCTGGACAAGACGGACGCCGCCCGCACGCTGCTTTCCGATGAGTACGAGGCCCAGTCCGCCGTGCTGAAGAACCTGTTCACCTTCGAGAACAGCCAGGGCGACCTGAAGGGCTACAGCGGAGCCGCGGATTTCGTGGAGGCCTATCCCTTTGTCGACTACCAGTTCAAGATTCTGCCCAGCATATTCGCGGAAATTCGCAAGCACGGCAACTCCGGCAAGCACCTGTCCGGCGGCGAGCGCAGCATGCTGTCGGGCTTCCAGGAGGCCGCGCAGAAAATCCAGGAGCGCGACAATACGGCCCTGGTGCCCCTGTGGCGCTTCTACGACACCATGGCCCAGTTCCTGGAGCACGGCATTCGCCAGGTGATCAACCGCGCCGCCGAGGCGGCCGAGGCCGATGAGGGCCTCACGCCGGGCGATGTGGAAGTGCTGAAGACCCTCTACCTCATCTGCTACCTGAAGGACATCAAGCCCACCGTGGGCAACATCGCCATCCTCATGGTGGACGACATGAACGCCGACAAGGTGGTGCTGCGCGAGGCGGTGAAGGGATCGCTCGACCGTCTGGTGCGCGAGAACTACGTGGGACGCGACGGCGACATGTACCGCTTCCTCACTGACGAGGAGCAGGACGTGGCCCGCGAGATTGCCCATACTTCGGTTGATTTGGCGGCCATTACCACCGAGATGCAGAAGATCGTCTACGGCAATCTGTACACCCAGCGCAAGTACCGCAAGGGAGCCAACGACTTCCCCTTCGACCCCTATGTGGACGATGCGCTCTACGGTGCTTCCCAGGGCGGTATGAAGCTGAACGTCATTACGGTGGGCCACGAGCTTTCCGGAGCCGACGACGGCACTCTGGCGCTGAAGTCTACCGAGCAGGCCCTGGTGGTACTGCCCGATGCCGACAGCAGCTACTTCGACGCTCTGCGCAACGCCGCGCGCATTAAGAAGTACGTGAGCACGAAGAACGTGCAGGCTCTCCCCGAGACCACCCAGGCCATTATTGCGGGGAAGAACAAGGAGGCCACGCGCAACAAGAAGGAGGCGGCCGAGCGCTTCGAGGAGGCGCTGGCGAACGCCCGCGTGGCAGTGAACGGCCGCGTAGTTGAGCTGCGCGGGGCCCGCACGGCCAAGGCGGTGCTCGATGGGGCGCTCGATGAGCTGGTGAGCTCGGTGTTCA
>CAJUFS010000066.1 GCA_910585575.1 uncultured Adlercreutzia sp.
GGCCATGATGTCCTTGTACAGGCGCTTCAAGTCGTCGGTGTCGTAGATGGTGAAGTTGCGCGTGAACCCCAGACGCTCGGCGTCAGAGCGCAGAATGCGCACGCACATGGAGTGGAAGGTGGACACCCACATGCCGCGGGAACGGGGACCCACCAGCTGCGCCAAGCGCTCGCGCATCTCCGTGGCCGCCTTGTTGGTGAAGGTGATGGCCAGGATTTCCCACGGGGCCACATTCAGGTCCTCGATCATGTGCGCGATGCGGTAGGTGAGCACGCGCGTTTTGCCGGAGCCGGCGCCGGCCAGAACCAGCAAAGGCCCTTCCGTGGTGAGCACGGCCTCGCGCTGCGGATCATTCAGGGTGTCGATATCGATGGGCACGGGTACATCCTTGTCGCTTGCGGTCGATTGGTATCGCAAAATGCCGCCTGGTAACGGCCGCGCGCCTTCCCCAGGCGCAAAAAGAGCCGCCCGAAAGCGGACGGCTCTCTATTCTATCCTGCCACGCCGTGCCTGTGGAAGAAGGCCACGAAGGATTCACCGCTTGTTCGATAAACGACGCGGGAAGAGGGGACCATGCCGCACTGGTTGGCGCCACACCGGGTGGCACCAACCGTCGCTCTTCGGGCAGACGGTCAGGCGAAGGTGTCGGATTGGCCCGGGCGCTTACGCCCCTGTCGAGTCGTCGACCGCCTCCGGGGCGCTGCGCGTGGCGCTGCCCCATGCCGGCGCCTCGCCGAACCATGACTCGTACAGCTCATCGTAGCTACCGTCGGCCTGGATCTGGGCAAGCGCTTCGTTGACAGCTTCGACCAAGGCGCCGTTGTCGGCCGACGCGACAAAGGCGTAGTCAACGGAGAGCGGCGTGGTCTCGATGATCTGCAGATGCGGCTCCTTCACCTTGACGTAGCGCTTCAGACGCGGCTCGTCCACTACAGCGGCCTGCGCGCGCTCGGAATTGACCTCCATCATCGCATCCAGGTTGTGGTCGAAGCTCAGCACCTCGGCCTCGGGGAAGCGCTCGGCCACCCAGGCCGCTGCCTCGTCGCTCGACACCGCCACTTTTACGCCCGTGCCTTCCAGGGAGGCTGCGTCGTTGTAGCCCGTGCTGTCCTTAGTGATAAGCGCCCAATCGGCATGAAGATAGGGCTCCGTAAAGGTCACGCCCTCAAGACTTTCCGTGACGGGAATGGAGGAGGCGCCCAAATCGGCATCGCCCGCAGCCACCTTCGCGGCCACGTCGGCCGGGGTGCCCTCGGTGATGGACTGGTCTTCGGCCTTGTGGTTCACTGCGTGACCGAATTCCACCTCGAGTCCCATACGCTCGCCGATAAGCTCCAGTAAGTCCACCGTGAAGCCGTTTTGGCTGGTGGCGGTTTCTTGCTCGTAGGGATCGTTGTTCAGGGCCGAGGCCACATACAGCACGCCGGGTGCGGTCGTGCCTGCGGTGGTCTGCTCGGTGGAGCTGGAAGACTCGGCGGGGGAAGCCGCCTCAGAGTCGCTACTGTTGGAGCAGCCCGTCAGCAGCAAAACGGCCGCCAGGGCGCCCAGTACGAGGACAGCCGTCAGGGCCCGCAGCGCCGAAGCCGCCGTCGCGCGGCGATCACGCGCGCCCACAGGTAGTTCAGTCATGGAAAATCCTCTCTCGTCGCATGCTCTCCGCCCTTCGGCCGCATCACAGCCGCATGCTGACCACTGCGTAGCCGCAGCCGCCCGTCGCGCAATCACGCATCGGGCCGCAGCCCAGCCGCCAGCCCATCGCGAAGAGACTTCTTCCATTTCACCTTAGCCCTGCCGCGGCGCCGCACATCATCCCCTGCCACTCGCAGCATCATCCCCGCAGGAGGAATTTCAACAAAAGCGAACCAAATTGCTTAACAAATCGCATCTGCTTCCTAAAGCAGTCCGCAAGCGTCAGGGCGCTGACTACCATAAGAGCCAGAAACACTAAGCAAACGTCAGCAAGAGAAACGGGCGGCAACCGACAAACCTGTCAGTTGCCTACAGGAGCGCAGACAGCAAACCTACAGGTCGCCTGCAGGCGACGAGAGAGGAGCAACCATGAGCGAGCACAAGCACAAGGAGCACGAGAAGCACCATGAGACCTTCGCCGAGCGCGACCCCCTGGCCGCCGAACAGCCTGACGTACTAGAATCGTCGGCAAGCGATCCAGAGTTTCCCGCTATGCAGGAGTTCGAGGTGGACAAGGGCGGTCCGAAAGCAAATACGCGCAAGCACCCGGGACTCATCTGGGTCGTCATCGCTGTCGTGGCCATTATAGCCCTCTGCATCGCTTTCGCCGTCGCCGGCGACTGGATGAACCCCACCCAAGCGGAAAAGACCCAGCAAACCGAATTCGAAGAAATGACCGTCCCCGAAGACCTCGGCTCCAACGAAGATCCAGCAGCTATGAAATAGCGCGAGGCCGGACGCCAAGCAAAGGCATGACCGAGTCGCACCCGACCCGCACAAGCAAAGGTACGACCGACTCGCACCCGACTCGCACAAGCAAAGCGGCTCTCCCAGTACCTCAGGGAGAGCCGCTTTGCGTGGTTAAGCGCCAGACTACGAAACCGTCAGTTACTTCTTGATGGTGACCTTCTTAACCTTCGACCAGTCAGAGTACGTCAGCTTCTTCGTGGTGGGATTCTTGTAGTACGTACGGATTTTCACGTAGTACGTCTTCTTCGCCATCAGCTTCTTCACCGTCAGCGACGTCTTCTTCTTCGAGACCGTCTTCTTGACCGTCGTTTTCTTGGTGAACTTCTTGGAGGTGGACAACCACACCTGATAGCCCGAAACGTTCTTGGTCTGCTTCTTCCACTTAATCGTCGCCTTCTTCTTCCCCGCCTTCACGCTCTTCAGCGAAGTGGCAGCAGGCTTCTTGGCCTTCGCGGTCGTGGATGGCTTGGAAGTCGTCGAGGGTTTAGAAGTGCTCGCGGATCCAGGCTTGGTGGTCGTCGAGGGTTTCGCCGAAACCGTCACGTCAACGGTGGCAGAGCAACCGTATAGGGTCGCAGTGAGTTGCGCGGTGCCGACGGCCTTGGCAACCACCTTTCCGCCAGACACAGCCACAATCGCAGGATTGGAACTCGTCCAACCTGCATCGGATGTATCTGCAGTTAGCGTACCACGGGGCCAGCAATCTGGGACTTCAAGCGTCATGGTAAGTATCGGAAGCGCCTTTGAAGCCCCCACTTGAAGCGAGGCACTCGTATAGGAAGAGGACAGTTTCTTGCTCTCAATAGCAGCTTCATCCACCTCGATGCCGACAACGCGTTTCGAATTATCTGCTGTAGTTTCAGAAGTGCCCGAGTTAGTACCGCCAAAATTTTGGACCCAATGGCTAATACCATCACGCTGAACAAAGCCGATACCCACCGTAGCAAACCCAGAGCTAAGCATGTTACGCCGATGACCCTGCCCCGCATATTCCTCATTGTCCTCGCGCCAGGAATCGAAAATGGAACTCTTAGAACCGTAAGATCCCGTGCCCACAGCGATATTTTCGCCACAGAAGTACAGCGGGCGCCCTTCAGCAGCGGTAAAGCACGTCGTTCCATTTGGGCGCGTATGCGAGTACGAAAACGCAATCTCCGCAGCTCGCAGCATTGCCACTTGCTCAAGAGCATAATCGTACTCAAGCGGCTGAAGATCCGTGAGCACCTGCTTCGTCTTGTTATCCTCTTTCCAATACCACGCATCCTTGGAGGCGCGGAAGTCATTAAGCATCTGCAGCATGCTACGAGCTTCCGTCTGGCCGTAGGTGACCGGAATCTTAATGGTGGTGGTCGCCGCCTCGGCCCTGCCCGTCGGCAGAACGGTTATCGTGGCCACCAGAGCGACCGCAAGCACGAGGCACAGTACGCGATTAGCGACCCCTCCCCGTTTGAAAATAGACGAGTCAGCGGGAACTAGCGTTGTGCCCATAGCTACCTCTTTCCATCTCTCATTGTACATTTCCCCAGATGGCATAATAATAATGCTCCCTCGCTTTCGCAAGGGCGCACGAATAACAAAAGAGTTGAATGGAAAAATCGACCGTAGCGCTACGAAACCACTGCGCCGAACGGCAAGAGCGACAGCTTCGCCATTTTGAAACACTGCAGGCCGACCGGGACACCGATAACCGTGATGCAGTAGGCTACCCCCAGGAAGAGATACGACGCCGCCATGGGAAGGCCTGCCAGGATCACCCAGAAGATGTTAGCAATGAGCGACGGCGCGCCTCCGCCGTACGTGATCGTCTTCCCGAAGGGAGCGAGCGTCAGCGAAGCCATCTTGAAGCACTGTCGCCCCAGCGGAATGCCCACGATAGTGATGCAGAAGACAATACCCAGGAAGCACCATCCAATAGCGGTAACCAGCCCGCCGAAAATGATCCAAATTATGTTAGCGATGGCGGACACGGAAGCTCTCCTAGCTCTAATTCTCTAGCAGCCTCACGCCCAGCAACTCCATCAGCTTCGCAGACTCATCCGTCAAGCCTCCGTCCTCGGTGAGGATCGGGGTATCTAGCATAGATTTAATCGTTCCCGCCATGGTCACCGACCGCAAAACAACGCTCTTGGCATCTTGCGAGTAACCAGTATAACCGAGCCCCTCCTTCTCAAGGACCTCTTCAAGCATATCGACCAGCGGAACAAAGCGCACATCCAAACGTGCCAGGAATGCATAGAACATCGTCGTGCGTCGGCGGATAGCGTCGCACTGAAAAGCAGCGTTACCGAGTTCTTGGCAAATCTCATCGGCCTGGGCGCTATTCGCTTTCGCAACCTCCAGCTTTTCCTCTGCCTTCTTGCCGGTTATCAGGCCCATGACCAACAATGCGGGACCCGCTACTAATCCACCAAGAACCATCACGCCACCGGTCATACCCAGGCCACCCGCGGCAAGCGATCCGCCGCCAAAGAAAGCCAGCGTGGCATTGGTAGCCGCTGCACCACTTAGCGTAGAAATAGCCGTACCCGTCGACGCCGAAGCGAAAGCCATCGCGGCATTGTAGGCACCGAAGGCGGTAAGAGCACCGCCGGCCGCCCCGGCCGTCAAGCCACCAGCAACCGCCGCGGCAAATTCCCTCATCTCTTTCAGCTCCGCCATCGACTCTTTGTCCACGCGGAGCTTCTTCAACTCTTCGAGCCCGAGCGAATCAACAAGCTCGAGATTCTTTATCTGCTCGAAACTGTCGACGAACCGCGCGATGCTGTTGTTCAAAACGAAAAGCTTTTCCTCGCCGTAGTCCGCCAAAGAAGTTGCACAAAGTTTCCGCGATCGCTCAAGATGGTTTTTCGCATCCTCGACACGCGAGTTAGCCTTGGAAGTCAGATCATCTGCTTCCCTGCTATCCACAAAACTCTTGATAGTTTTGCCAGCACCGACAATGCCGGTAGCTGCTGCGGGAATGATAAACACGACTGGCAACATTGCGCTTCCCCCTATCGATCCGAAATGAGCGCCTGAGCGGAATCGAGCACAATGCGCTCGCGCTCTGCATACTCGCTCACAAGCGGCTCGACTTCGCTATAGGGACGACCGCTCGCCTTGAGGCTTTCGCGGGCTTTTCCAATCTCCACCACAGCATCACTGTAATTACGCAGCTCCTCGAACGCCGCACGGGGAACTCCCGCCCTTTCGCTTACGAAGCGAATATAGTCCAGCTCGTTTTCGTCGAGGCCGTCGGCATTGGCGAGAGCCAGAAGGTTCCAGCACATGAGCTTGGCCTCCATGGGCGCTAAATCGAGCGATTCGATGATCTTCTGGGCTTCGACCTTAGCAGCTGCCTGAGGCCCGAACTCGCTGACAGCCGACGAAAAAGCCGCGGAGCACTCCTTTTCCAAAGCCTCAGCGTAACTGGCATAGGTGTCGTCGAGACTCCCCGCGAGCTGATTGAGCGTTTCCCGCTCCTGGTCAGACACAACGCCATCGACATTGGCCAAGTACCAGAGCAACGCGACAAATTCTCGACAGCTCGAAGAGCTGTCGGGCTCTTCCTCAGAAGCTTTTGGAATGAGCGAGCCAACAGCACCACCGATCGTTGAAACGCCTGCCTCGACTGTTTCTCGTGCTCCTTGAACCGCATCCTCAACTTTAAAGTTAGCAATCCCCTCTTGAGCAGCCTTCAAACCCGCATCGAGTCCACCTTGCGCCATCTTGACGCCAGATTCCATGCCTTCTCTAAGCTTATCCAAATCAAATCCCTTGAGAAAAGCCATCGGTCGTCCTTTCTAAAGCCTGAACGTCTCTTCGGAGAGCATCAAAGTCTCAAACTCGTCGGCGCTCTTATATTGCGCATCGCGGCCAAACAACTGCCAGAGTTCGGCATTGGTCTCAATGAAACGATTGTCGTCCCCGTCCAAAACAGCCTGATCCATTGCCGCCATTCCCTCAGCAAAGGGCAGCAGGCGATTAAGGAGATACCCATCAACCATTTGTTCCATCTCAGCTCGCTGCTGCTTAAGCTGGCGGATGGACTCAGCCGTCAGCCGCTCTATTTCAAAACGATGCTCCCGCGCAAGGGCAGCATCTTGCGCCGCCTGTTGATATATGTTGTACGCAGCGGCGAAAGCATAGACCGATACGAGGTAGGGGCCAAGCTTGCCCGCAAGAAAGTTGGCCGTTTCATCGGGCACGCCAAGGCCATTTTGGAGAAGCGATTGCATTTCCTCAACTTTACCGAAGCATATCTTATTGAGACCTGCGACAAAATCGACCGGCTGCTTGTCTCCTTTCGCAAAACCCACGACCAACGTCATTACCGGTTTCGCTGATGAGGCGAACAGCGACGCGAGCGCCTTGGCGCTCGCCTCGTCAACACCCTGAGCAAACCCCGACTCCATTACCGTTTGTACTTTTTGAACAGCCGCTTTATCGATGTCTTCAATACCGAAAGCCGCTCCTACTTTGTGAGCTGCGTCGTGCAAATCAACCTTTTCGCCCTTTTCTCTCTGTTCCTTAAACTGCGAACAGAGAGAAACAAGCTGCAAAAGAGACGACCAATTTAATTGAACGGAATCGCTCATATGTCACCTTTCGTCACGGACGATCCTGAGTTCCGAAAGCCATTACTAACACCCATTGACCGCTATGGCGTCGAGCACCCTTAAAAAGCACTCGACGCCATCTCTTTCCAAAATTCCTTTTTGGTTTTTTCGAAAGCGGTGCGATTTATCTCACTCAGTTCTCGATTAGGATGCAGGATTTTATTGTTCCCCGCCGAGCGATGTTCTGCCTGCGTTAGAATCGCAAGCGGAGAATCATCTTTTTGCCCAATATGGTGAACCTCGTATGCGACGCCATTGGAATCGAGGGGCGGTTTGCCCATCTGCATACGCTCCAAATTTGTCCGCCCATCGGAATCGACGTATTTGAGGTCAATTTTACGAACAAGAGCTGATTTCCCGTTGATCTCTTCAGGGACAAGATTAGCTTTCTCGTAAATGGAGTATTCGTCGGCATTGCGAATCGACTTAACTACTTCAACAGGATATTTTGATTTGCGCTGGATTACAGCCTGATTCAAGCTGAGACCGCTATCCACCGCGCGCTTAAACTGAATAGCCTCTCCCACTCCGCCAATTGCGGCACCAGAAATCGCACCCCACTTATATCCATCAGCCGCTCCAGATGCAAAGGCCTTCAGAGCTTGCTCAGAATCGCCCGTCTCGATTGCCGCGAGGATCCCCGAACATGCGCTGCCGAAAGCCGCACCCGTCAACGCCCCCACTGCTGAAGCTTTGGCGGATGCTGCGAAAATGATACTTACGGTTGACGCAACCGGTGCGGAAATCGCGGAAGCGGCAACCGAAACAGTAACACAGACGAGAACAACACCCGTACCGATAGCCACATCCCGTATCGCTTTATGATATGTGCCATCGTACGCCTCGAACGCCTTCACCTCGGTCTGGCCATCTTCTCCAGGATAGAATACATATCGCTGACCAGTGAATAGCTCATCGATCTCAGCTAACGTGTATCCGAAAAAGACATTCTCCTTCGAGTTGAAAGCGAGTTCTTCGATATATTCTTTCGAAAGATACGCCGCCTGGACATCTTCAACCAAATAACCCTTGTCAGACAGCTCTTCCACAATCGACTCATAGGCTGCCGTCTCGATGTCTCCAAGAAGACGCTCGTCATCGAGAGCGGCGTACTGCGCCTGCTCTGAAGAGTCAGCCGACTCCCTCTCAACCGATACGTTGTCAAGCTCAGAACGACCACATCCCAACAAAGCAAGGCATACACAGAGGAATGCAGCAAGAAAAGCTTTACGCATCGGAGCCCCCTCGGTCATCACCTTTGTGCGGGTCGACGTCATAAACATCCACGGACAACAACTCCGCTCGTTTGAAAGCAAGTTTTTTCTTTCGTCGAATAGCGAATACAACAAATAGTGCCACTGCACTTGCGGCGATAACCGCCACTACGACAATCGCTCCTTCACGGCCAAGCGTATCCAAGTCTTTGCCGCTCCCAGCTTCATGCACAGAGCCACCCTCCTCGACGGGAGTCGCTTCGTCCGAACAAAGCTCATCGGAATCTATGAGCGCATTCATTTCCTCAACGGACTTGCCCTCTTCCGCATAAGTTTTCAGCGTGGGGTTATCGCCCACGTAAATCACCTTAACGGTAGATTGCCCGGTATCCTTGTTCATAGCAGTTAGCGTATAAATACCCTCGTCTGAGTAAACATCCCCATCACAGGCTGGTCCATTAAAACGCGTATCTTCGACCAAGCGGCCCGATCCATCGGCCACAACATCCCTCTTGACATTGATATCCAAGAAGCGAGAATTTGCAAGATCGAGCTTGAAGCCATTGGGCGCATAAGATTCATTGGTCAATTCTGATCCCGTTTGGGCATCAAGTGGGAAGATCATGCAGTTGCCGTTGCGGACGGAAAAATTGAAACGTATGGAGTAGTCAGAGTACTCAGGGAAAATAGAAATAGGTCCAACCTTGCGAACGTCATTGCACAATTCGTAGTCAAGAACCACCTCATAGTCGCCCTCTTCACAGAGCTGGACTTCGGTGGTTGCACCAACTTCAATGCCCTCAAAATAGTCGACATAAACCTCGGGCGCGTGTGTTGCGTTCTGGTAATCCGTGTATCGAACAAAAAGAGCACCTCTCCCCAGCTCGGTCTTGGAAATACCCATCAATTGGTCAAATCCACCCGAATCGCTATTGACCGAGAGCTGTCCGTTCCCATTAAGAGCATCGATATTCTCACTTAAAGTGAACGAGAGGACGACCGTGTCGCCAACCGTCTTTAGAAACACTTTGGACCCATCCGAGCTATCCGCGACCTGGGTAAACCCGGACACCTTAAACGTCCCTATCTTCCACCCGAAATGCGGATCGCCTTCCTCTATGAGATTCGTTTCCGAATAGCCCGTATCCAGCCCCGCGTTATAAACTTTATCGAAGTAGTAGGCTTCTTCGTCTCCAAACGCAAAAGATGGCAGCACGAGAGCTAAGGTGAAGGCAATAGCTAAAACTCTAACCAGATATTTCACGATACTCCTTAACGAAGCGATTAGCTCAGGCCCTTCTCACATTCGCGGGATCAATGTCGTACCTCGCCTCTTCCCTGTTGGCTTCATATATGAAGCCAACTTTGTAAGTATACCGCATAGGCTTAGGGCATGAATGCAGACGAGAAACGTATCGCCCTTGGTTCGGCGATCAGGACGAGGCGGGAAGAGCAAGGGCTCTCCCAGCATAAACTTGCGCTGATGATTGGCAGCAGCAAGTCTCATATTTGGCGCATCGAATCCGGGCGCGTGAGCGTGGGGCTCGATGACTTGGGTCGCATTGCCGATGCCCTGGATGTCTGCGTTTCGAAACTGATCCCATTCTAGCGAGGCACCGTCAGTCGTTCATTAGCTGCTGGCTAAGATTTGCCCTCTTTGTCGACACCAATAATGAAGCCCTCTCCCTCCTTCTTCTGGAGCAGCCCTAAACACTTCTTCGAACAACGACAGAACCTATACAAGCTCACCAGCGTCGTCGGCCTTCTGCTATGCTTACCGGCATGGAAACGCTTTATGACATGCACTGTCACCTGGGATTCACGCCCGACCCTGCGCGCACGGCCGCGGAAGCGGCAGCACGGGGCATCGGGGGGCTTTCTTGCACGGTGACGCCGGCTGAGTACGAAGCACTGACGCCCCAGCTGGCCACGGCCTCCTCGATGCGGTTGGCTCTAGGGGCGCATCCCTGGTGGATCGCCGACGGCCGCATCGACGAGGCGCAGCTGACAACGTTCTGCGCGCTGGCGCCGGGCGCGCGCTTTATCGGCGAGATCGGGCTGGACTTTGCGGGAGCGCGCGACACAGGAGAATCGCGTGCGCGACAGCTTGCGGCGTTCGAGCGCATATTGGCTGCTTGCGACGAGGTTGCAACCGACCTCACCGCGCTTTATGCCTTCGTCGCCAGTGATGAGACCACCCCCTCCACCGCACTCGCCACCACTGCGGCCGGCAATAGGACGGCCGCCAGCAAAGCGACCGTCTCTGCCAATACCCCCCTTCCCAAGCTGCTTTCTATCCATGCGGTGAACGCTGCGGGCGACGTTCTGGACGCCTTGCAGGCTGCGGGCACGCTCGTCCGTCATCAGGTGATCTTCCACTGGTTCTCCGGCAGCTCCGACGATTTGCAACGTGCCCTGCGTGCCGGCTGTTTCTTCTCGGTCGGTCCCCGCATGCTGGCCTCGCGTCGCGGGCGCGAGTACGCACGGCAGATCCCCTTCGATCGCCTGCTGCTGGAAACCGACATGCCCGCCCGCGCTGGCGAACCCCTTCCCGCCGAAATCTGGGAAGCAGAACTGCGCAACGCCCTCGCCGGTATCGCCCAGCTGAAGGACGTGGACCCCACCACCCTCGCCCAGCGACTGGCCGCCACCAGCGAAGCACTCTTGACACCGGCAGACTCTACTTCCTAGGCGCAGCGACAGCACGACACCACCCCAAAACCTCCGACGCTTAACGACCAATCTGCCATTTTCTCGTCGGAGTTTCTGGCATTCGTGCCACTTTTCAGTCGGAGTTTCAGATCCAAACCTTCTTCTTAGCAAACCTCAGCGATAATAAACTCATGTCAAAGAAGCCAAAAAAGATACGCTTGGACGAACTGCTCGTTGCACGCGGCGATTTCGCCAGCACCGGCGACGTGCTGCGCGCCGTGATGGCGCGCGAGGTGCGCGTTGACGACGCGTACGTGACCAGCGCCGCTGTGACAGTTTCCCCCGAGGCCGACATCTTCCTACGCGGACGCAAGCAGTTCGTCTCGCGCGGCGGCCATAAGCTACAAGGGGCGCTCGACGCGTTCGGACAGTCGGTCGCAGGTATGAATTGCCTGGACATTGGCTCATCCACGGGCGGGTTCACTGATTGCCTCCTGCAAGCGGGCGCGGCACGAGTGGCAGCCCTGGACGTGAACTACGGGCAGTTGGCGTGGAAGCTGCGACAAGATTCGCGCGTGGCCGTATTCGAGCGCACCAACATCAAAGAGGCCGACCCCGCCGCCCTCGGCGCGCCCTTCGACCTTATCGTCATCGACGTGTCCTTTATCGGCTTAGCCGGCCTCGCTCCCCTGTTCCCGCGCTTCAGCCAGCCTGGAACCGTGTTCATCGGCCTGGTAAAGCCGCAGTTCGAGTCGGCCCACGACGAAACTGACCGCGGCATTGTGCGCGACGAGGCTGTGCGGCTGCGCACCGTGGAAGAAGTGCGCGAAGCCTTGGGTGCCACCGGCTTCTCAGTAACGGGCACTGTCGAATCCCCTATCACCGGCGCCGAGGGCAACGTTGAATATCTCGTGCGCGCGGTCTACCGATAAAAAAGGCGGAGCTTCGTTTTCGACAACTTTTCTGCGTTTAGTTAACCTCTTCCGAGCGGGCCGCAAAGGAAAGAGCGCCCTTTTCGCAAAAGCGAAATTTTCCACCTGGGGTTTTACGAACCATAGGTAAACCCAAGCCGCTCAGATCGCTTGAGGCTGCTAACGAAACGCGAAAAAGCTTCCGAAAGCAGCCCCAGCTTCAAAGGGCACTCGCGCGATAGAAGACAACCCAAGCACCCCTCACTACACCCCTGCACACACTTGGCAAGCACCCCAACGAAAACGGGCGCCCCCGAAGGAGCGCCCGCGCGTCTCTAGCTTCTAGCTGGCCTTCGCCTTTACGGCAGCAGCAGCTGGGCAATCTGCACGGCGTTCAGCGCCGCGCCCTTGCGGATCTGATCGGCCACATCCCAGAACGCGATGCCGTGCTCCACCGTGGGGTCCTTACGCAAACGGCCCACGAAGGTGCCGTCAGTGCCGGCCAGCAGACCGGGCATGGGGTACACCTTGTTCTCAGTATCGTCCATGACCTCGACGCCCGGGGCCGCTTCCAAGGCAGCACGAGCCTGCTCCACGGTTACCTCATCGGCAAACTCCACGTTGATGGACTCGCCATGGCAGCGCAGCACGGGCACGCGCACGCACGTGGCCGCCACCTGGATGTTCGGATCGCCCATGATCTTCTTCGTCTCCACCACCATCTTCCACTCTTCCTTGGTGGAGCCGTCTTCCAGGAACACATCAATGTGCGGAATGGTGTTGAAGGCAATGCGATGGGCGAAGGCCTCGATGGTCAGCTCTTCCTCGGGCTTGCCGTCCAAAAACTCGCGGGTCTGGTCGTACAGCTCGGCCATGGCCGGGGCGCCGGCACCGGAAGCGGCCTGGTAGGTGGACACCACCACGCGCGTGATGGGCGACAGGTCGTACAGCGGCTTCAAGGCCACCACCATCTGGATGGTGGAGCAGTTCGGGTTCGCGATAACACCGTTGTGCCAGGCCACGTCCTGCGGATTCACCTCGGGAACCACCAGCGGCACGTCCTCGTCCATGCGGAAGGCGCTGGAGTTATCGATCATCACGGCACCAGCCGCCGTCACGGCCTCGCGCATGGCCTTGGACACACCCGCGCCCGCCGAGAACAGCGCGATATCCACGCCCTCGAAGGACTCCGGCGTCATCTCCTGCACGGTCAGCTCACCCGCGGGCACCAGACCGCAGCCCTCGAACGCCACCTTCTTACCAGCAGAACGGGCGCTGGCCAGGGCGCGAACCTCGGAAGCCGGAAAGTCAACGTCGTGCAGTACACGCAAAAACTCCTGCCCTACCGCGCCCGTGGCACCAGCCACGGCCACAACGGGATTCGCGGGAATTTCTTTCGTCCAAGTCATTGAGTTGTCCTTTCAAGATCATTCCCGTAGCGCCGAGGCGGCCGGGAGGGGTATGACGAGTTCTCTGAACACTTTTTCACCACTATCCCTGGTTCGCCCAAGGAAGTCAGCGAGGGTCCGACAGGTGCCTGGAATTGTGCTGAAGGGCGGCTGAGCGGCCTTCGCGCCGCGAAGGAAAGTCCTGAAGTGCAAGGCCAGGTGCCTGTCGGAACCGCAGCATCGAGTGGTCCGTCGTTGCGTCAGCAACGGCGGAACATCAACGTCCTTTCTTCATCTTCGCGGCAATCTCTTCCGCGGAAAGCTGGGTCTCTACGAACAGGTCGTCGGAATCGAGGCCGAAGGCGGTGTGCAGGCACTGCACGGCCTGGGCGGCCTGAGCCGCATCCACAATCATGGAAAGGCGGATGGGCGACGTAGAGATAGCGATGATGTTGATGTTGTTCTCGCCCAGAGTGGAGAACGTGCGCGACGCCACGCCCGGCGAGGACTTCATGCCCGTGCCCACCAGGCTCACCTTCGCGATATCCTCGTCGA
>CAJUFS010000067.1 GCA_910585575.1 uncultured Adlercreutzia sp.
CGAATTCGGTGATCGATGGCTCGTCGTCAACGACAAGGATTCGGCTCGGTGTCTCGATCATAGTCTTGCCTTTCTCTCGTCATTTCGACGATTGCCCCTAGAGGGCATATCGTTTAAACCTTGATATAATCAAGCTCAGCGTTCACTATACGCATTATCACGTATTTTGCCGTTAAATTGAGGAAGATTGTCATATTTATGTTACTTGCTATTGATATTGGTAACACTCATACCGTAATTGGCGTTTATGCTGGGGATACCCTGCAAGCCATGTGGCGCATCGCCACCAATCGCTGCGACGCCGCCGACGAGCTGCGCATCAAGCTTTCGACGCTCTTTTCCCTGGAGGGGCTGGCCCTTGACGCCATGCGCGCCTCGGCCTTGGCCTCCGTCGTTCCCCAGCTGACCGAGGCCTGGACGCACGCCATCAAAGATGCTACCGGCTGCACCGCCTTGGTATGCTCGGCGAAAACCGCCGGCGACCTGTTTCACACCAACTATCCCAACCCTAACGAGATCGGCGCCGACCGCGTGGCCGACGCAGTGGCGGCCCGCGCTTTGTACGGCGCGCCGGCCATCGTAGTAGATTTCGGCACGGCCACGAACATCGAGGTCATCGATCGCGACGGCACGTTCCTGGGCGGCGTCATCGCACCGGGCGTGCAAACCTCCGCCAACGCCCTCTTCTCTCATGGCGCGCAGCTTCCCACCATCGATCTGGTGGCACCGCCGGCAGTCATCGGCCGCTCCACTATCGAGGCCATTCAGTCAGGCATCATGCTGGGCGAAGCCGATCGCGTCGACGGCCTGGTGCGCCGCATCTTCGAGCAGCTGGGCTACGAGGCGCCCGTCATCGCCACCGGCGGCCTGGCCCCGGTCATCGCCCAAACCGCCACCACCATCACGGCGGTGAACTCCGAGATCACCCTCGAGGGCCTGCGCCTCATCGCCGCCCGCGCTGCGGAATAAGGCTGCTTCTACCCCACAACTTCTTTCACGGCTCGGGCGCATACCACCGCTGCGATGATCTTCGCCAGGTCGAGAGCGATGAAGGGCGCGCAGGCCGTCAGAAACGCTACCTCGGGGCCTACTTGGGCCACCACCATGTATTGGGCCCAGCCGCACACGTAGGCCACGGCGGTGAAGATGATGCCGGTCACCAGTTCCAAGCCGAAATTGCGCAGGAAGCTGGCCGCACGCTGAGGCACTGATTGGGCGGCGCGCTCGGCCCGCGAAAGGCGTGCCGCTCCCCCGCCGTTCCCGAAGGCCTTGCGGGCGGCGGCCAAGAACAGCGACGCCAAGGGCACGCCCAGCAGGTAGCCCCACAGAAAGCCGCCCGTGGGACCGGCCAGCACGCCGAAGCCGCCGCGCATGCCCGAGAATACCGGGACGCCCACCGCGCCCAGCATGAGATAGCCTACGATAGCGGCCGTAGCTGCCTTCGGCGGCAGCACCACAATGGCAAAGGTAATGGCGAACATCTGCAGCGTGATGGGCACGGGCCCAATAGGCACGGCAATAATGGCCGAGGCGGCAATGAGGGCGATAGTCAGCCCCACAAAGGCCACCGAGCGGGAACGGGACGACGCGCCCTTGCGAGCAACCCCGTCGACGCCTCTCGCCGCGCCATGCACGGGCTGCGGGGTCTTCGCGCCCAGCTCGTTCTCGAAGCCTTCTTGCAACTCGACAGATTCCATACCTAGTTCTCCTTTCCTCGAAGGAAATACTAGGGCAGCCCTGCCAGCGCACCGTCGACAACCCTTTTGGAGCGGCCAGCGGGAGCGAGATTGCGCAGTTTTGTGCAACTGCCTGTCAACAACCAGCTCTTGCACCAACAGAGGCGTCGATGCCTACTTCCCGAACATCTGCTGCATACGGCGCAGGCGGCGCATCTCCCACGCTACGAAAATAGCGGTGGTGAAAATGGACAGGAAGTCGGCTACGGGAGCGGCGAAATAAAGCGCATCGAGACCCGTGAACTGCGGCGCCATAGACGGCAGCACCACCGGCATAAGGTAGAGCAGCGGCACCAGGAAGAGAATCTGCCGCGTCAAGGTCAGGAACACCGACTTCGCTGGCTGGCCCGTGGCCTGGAAGTAGTTCGAGCTGACAATTTGGAATCCCACAAACGGCAGCATGAGGAACTGCACGCGAATGGCGAAGGCCGTGAAATCCACCAGGCCGTCATGGGAAATGCCGAAGGCCTGGGCAATGGGAACGGCGAACAGCTCGACGATAGCGAACATGAGGACCGAGATGGACGAGGCCGCCCCGATGCCGTACCACAGCGTCTTGCGCACGCGATCGACATTGCGCGCGCCGTAGTTGAAGCCCAGCAGCGGCTGCAGGGCAATGGCAATGCCAATGAGCGGCATGACTGAGAACTGGCCGATGCGCTGCACGACGCCAATGGCCGCCAGGGCATCCTCGGCGCCAATGGGCGTGAGGGCGCCGTACTTCACCAGCTGGAAGTTGATGACGAAGTTCACGATGGCCATGCCCGCCTGCACGCAGAAGCTGGGCAGACCGAAGGCCAGAATAGTGCGGTCCATGGCAAAGGAGGGACGCAGGGCCGGCAGGCGCAGGCGCAGCGGCACGTCCTTCGGGCCGCAGAAGTACCAGAGCACCGCCAAGCAGGAGCAGGCCCAACCCAGCACCGTGGCCACGGCACTGCCCAGCACGCCCCAGCCCAGCCCCAGTACCAGCAAAGCGTTGAAGGCCACCGAGCCCACCAGGCCGATGACCATGGTGCCCAGGGCGCGGTTGGGAGCGCCGCAGGTACGGATGAAGTTGTTAACGCCCATGCCGATGCACTGCAGGAAGAAGCCCGCGCACAGCACCTGGATGAAGATCTGGGCATAGGGGCGCACGTCGGGAGTAGCGCTCGCTAAATCGAGCACGCCGCTCACCAGCACGGGATTCCATCCGATGAACAGCACAATAACCGACGCCACCAGGCTGAGAGACACCACGTTGCCCAGGGCGCGCTCGGCATCTTCGCGCTTTCCCTCGCCCAGGCGAAGGGCGGCCAGCGCGTTGCCGCCGTTGCCGATGAGCATGGCCAGGGCCATGAACACGATCATGATGGGATTGGCCACGGTCATGGCCGAAAGACCGATCTCCCCCACCGCATGACCGAGGAACACCGAATCGATGATGGCATAGGAGCCATTGATGAGCATGCCCACCACTGACGGAATGGCGAACTCGGTAATGAGCCGCGGGATAGAGGCCGTGCCCATGCGCATGACCTTGTCATCGCCGGCAGACCCGGCTTGAAGTTTTTGCCCGCGCGGATCGGGAGCGGGCACGGAAGAGTCGGCGGCCGCTTCGCCGGGGAGAGTGTCGGGGATCTTATCGTCCATAGTGCGCCTTTCTTGGTATCAGGCGCTATTGTAGTCTTAGGCGACGGGAATGACGTGAGCCTCGCCCGAAGACACGGGCACAACCCCGTCAGCGGTGCGCACAAGCAGGCGACCGCGATCATCGACACCGTCGGCCACGCCCTCCACGGTGACGTTGCCCGCCATGTCCTCGATGCGCACACGGCGCCCATCCAAGAACGAGGCAGCGCTCAAGCTGGCGAGGGACGGCTGCAGCCCCAGCTCGCGCCAGCGGCCGTAATTCACGAGAACGCGAGCGATGATTTCCCGCTGGACGTCGGTGATAACCTCTTCGCGACGCGCTGCAAGCGCGCGGCCGGACAGGCCCTCGGTGGCCTGAGCCACGGTCAGAGGATGCCCGGGCGTCGATTCGGGAGCCATCATGAGGTCGGCCATATAGGCCGGCACGTTTCGCCCCTCGACGGGCACGGCGATGTCCGGCGCGAACACGTTGACGCCGATGCCGACGCACACGCCGCCTCCGCAGGCCTCAAGAGAAATACCGCTGAGCTTGCGATACTCGTCGGCGGGAGTGTGCTCGCTGGGCATGTAGATGACGTCGTTGGGCCACTTCAGGCGAATGCCGTCCTTGTGCTGGGGAGCTGCCATGGTTTCCAGGGCCCGCTGCACCGACAGCCCGATGATGAGGCTGAGCGTGGCCAGACCGCTGCCGGCCACATCGGGGCGCAGCAGCACCGACATGTACAGGCCGCCCTCGGGACTGTCCCAGAGCCGCCCCTGACGCCCATAGCCGCCGGTTTGGCGGCGAGCACGCACGATGAGGCCCTCGGCCTTGCCCTCGCGCAGCGCTTCCTTAACTTCCTCGTTGGTGGATTCCACCTCGTCCAGAACAACTAGCTTCATGACTACAACCGATGCGCCTTTCCCACTCGCTCGTCTTCGGGGACCGAAGCGACAGGGGTTCCATCGGCCAGTTCGTATCCAGGAAGAATTTCCAATAGAGGCTTCACGACGAAGTCGCGCTCGCAGACCCGCGGGTGAGGCAGCGTGAGCTCCGGCGTAGAGCCGACGTACATTTGATAATCGAGAATATCGATGTCCAGGGTGCGCGGACCGTTCTCGACTTCGCGCACGCGCCCGAGGGAGTTCTCGATGCCGTGCAGATAGCCCAGCAGCTCTTTGGGCGGCAGCCCGCAGCGCAGCGAGACCACCGTGTTCACGAAGACGTCCTGGTCCTCGTAATAGGCCGGTTCGCTCTCGTAGAAGGAGGCCATGTCGATGATCTGCGTGTCGGGCAGAGCGCAGAGCTGGCCCACCGCAAGATTGATCTGGGCGATCTTCGCCTCAGTTTCCTCGCCGGGCTCCGCTACCAGAGCCACGTTCGAGCCGAGGCCCAGAAGCACCAGGGGACGCAGGTCCTTCAAAGCTGCCACGGTCAGGGGGACGTTATGGGTGCGCACCACGCAGGCGCCCAGCTCGCAGGCGAGAAGCGCCTCGGCGGCCGATGCCACGTCGCGCTCGTGGGGCTCGTCCACATGGTAGGCGTAGCCCACGTAGCTTTTGCGCGAGGCCGCCACCATCACAGGATAGCCCAGGCGCACCAGCTCGTGGAGGTTGCGCATGAGCTCGATAGTCTGCTTCGGCGTTTTGCCGAAACCCGGACCGGGATCGATGCAGATGCGAGAACGGTCGATGCCCGCGGCCTCCAATTCGGCAGCCCGCTCGGCCAGGTAATCGCGCACTTCCGTGACAACGTCCTGGTACACCGGATCTTCCTGCATGGTTTTGGGCTCGCCCTGCATATGCATGACCACGCAGCCGCAGCCGGAATGACGCGCCACTTCGACCATGGCGGGGTCGCGGAAGCCGGATACGTCGTTGATGATGGAAGCGCCGACCTGCAGGGCGCGCTGGGCCACCTCGGCGTGACGGGTGTCCACCGACACGCACAGGTCGCGCTCAGCCAAGGCCTGCACCACCGGGGCGATGCGGCGCCACTCCTCTTCCGGGTCAACCGGGTCGGAGCCGGGACGCGTCGATTCGCCGCCGACGTCAATGATGGCCGCCCCCTGCTCGATCATCTCGAGCCCGTGGGCCACCGCCGCCTCGGCATCAAGATAAACGCCCCCGTCCGAGAAAGAGTCGGGGGTGACGTTGAGAATTCCCATTACCAAAGGCGTTGCCGTATCGAAGTCGAAACGACCGCAATGCCAAATCATTGAAATGTTGCCTTCCTGTCAGCCAGCGTAAGCGCTCAGTATACCCATGATAGCGGTGTTATCAGGTAACGAACGGTGCAGCGGCACGATACTTCCATTGAAGTGCGCTACAAGAAAGGGCGCCCCGCAAGGCGCCCTTTCATACTCATAGCTTTGAGCGGCTTCATCGAGCGATGACGCCCCTACTTCTTATCGGGATCGGGTGCATCGGCCGAGGAGTCCATGTCATCCTCGCGGTCGATTTCGGCGTCGACCTGCTGCTGCGTGGGCATGTCGGCGCGGTCGGCATCCTCGGCCGGGGCGCGGAAGGGGCCGTTGGGATCCTGATCGCCCGGCTCCACCGGCTCCTCGCGCCAGTTCGGGTCGGCCAGGGTCTCGCCGGCGTCGGGGTTGCCCTCGCCATGGGCGCCATCGGCACCCTCAGCAGCCTCGCGCTCAGCCAGCAGCTGCGCGTCCTTGGCGCGCGCCGCCGCCTCTTCGGCCTCTTTAGCGGCAATGATGTCGCCCTCGCGGGCCAGGTACTCGTCCCACTTGTTGTCGAGCAGCGCCTCGCAGGCCTCGCCCTCCACGGTCTCGCGCTCCAGCAGCACACTGGCCATCAGGTCCATCTGATCGGCGCGGGCGGTGAGGATGTCGTGGGCCCGGTCGTGGGCCTCCTTCATGATCTTCGCCACCTCTTCGTCAATGCGGCGAGCCGTCTCTTCGGAGTAGTCCTGGGTATTGCCGTAATCGCGACCCAGGAACACCTCGTGGTTGGGCTGGCCGAACACTTGGGTGCCCAGGGGGCTCATGCCGTACTGGGTGACGATGGCGCGGGCCATCTTGCTGGCGCGCTCCAAGTCGTTCGAGGCGCCCGTGGTAATGTCGTCGCAGAAGATTTCCTCAGCCACGCGACCGCCCATAAACACGGCCAGCTCGTCCTTCATCTCGGACAGCGAGTTGAGCACCTTGTCCTCGTCGGGGATGGACAAGGTGTAGCCCAGGGCGCGACCGCGGGAGATAATGCTGATCTTGTGCACCGGATCGGCATGGGAGAGCAAGTGACCCACCAGGGCATGGCCGCTCTCGTGGTAGGCAATGGTGTGCTTGGTCTTCTCGTTCATGACGCGGCCCTTGCGCTCGGGACCGGCGATGACGCGCTCCATGGACTCGCTGACCTCGCGCATGGTGATGATCTTCTTGCCGCGGCGGGCGGTGAGCAGCGCCGACTCGTTCATGAGGTTGGCCAGGTCGGCACCGGTAAAGCCCGGAGTGATCTTCGCGATCTTCGACAGGTCCACATCGCTTCCGATGGGCTTGTCCTTGGCATGCACGTTGAGGATCTTCTCGCGGCCCTTCACGTCCGGCGTGTCCACCACAATTTGACGGTCGAAACGGCCGGGGCGCAGCAGCGCCGGGTCCAGCACGTCAGAGCGGTTGGTGGCAGCCAGCAGCACCACCGAGTCGTTGGACTCGAAGCCGTCCATTTCCACCAGCAACTGGTTCAAGGTTTGCTCGCGCTCGTCGTGACCGCCGCCCAGGCCCGTACCGCGCTGACGGCCCACGGCGTCGATCTCGTCGATGAAGATGATGGCCGGAGCCGCGTCCTTGGCCTGCTGGAACAAATCGCGTACACGGGAGGCGCCCACGCCCACGAACATTTCCACGAAGTCGGAACCGGAGATGCTGAAGAAGGGCACGCCCGCCTCGCCGGCCACCGCACGGGCCAGCAGCGTCTTACCGGTGCCCGGAGGGCCCACCAAGAGGCAGCCGCGGGGGATTTTCGCGCCCATGGACTGGTACTTCGCCGGATTGGCCAGGAAGTCCTTGATTTCCTGCATCTCCTCCACAGCCTCGTCCACACCGGCCACATCCGAGAACTTCACGTCGGGACGCTCCTCGGCGGCCTTCTTCGTCTTGGCCTTGCCGAAGTTCATCTGAGAGTTGTTGGCCTGCTGCATCTTGAAGAAGAAGAAGAACAGCAAACCGCCGATGATGAGGATGGGCAGCAGCGTAGTGAGCACCTCGAGGAAGGGGCTGGGCAGCGTGACCTGATAGGACACATCGGGATGGGCGGCCAGAAGCTCGCCCAGGGAATCGGAGCCCACGTAGGTGGAGCGGTACTGGTGCTCTTTGCCCAGTGTGGACGGATCGAGCGTGGTGGTGCCCACGCCGGCCAGCGCCTTGCCGTCGTCGGCCTTCTTCGTAGCCATGAGGGCGTTCATGGAATCGAAGGCGCCGTTGAAGGCCTTGGCCGCCTCGGAGCCCGCCGTCGCCGCCGGGAAGTAGGAGCCCGACACCATGTAGTCGCCGGCGGAATAGGTAACCGACTTCACGCGACCCTGTTCCACTGCCTGGGTGAATTCCGAGGTAATGAGCTCGTCGGTAACCGTGGCGCCGTTGCCGCCGCGCATGAACTGGCTGCCCACGAAAAACGCCACGGCCAGCAAGATGATGACCATGAGCATGGTGGTGCGGGACGACGAGGACGAGGGACCGAGGTTCGGTTTCTTGGGGGTGTTGTTGTCTGCCATGGGTGTTCTGCCTTTACTGATAGATCTCAGGCTTGAGGACGCCGATATAGGGAAGGTTACGGTAGTGCTCCGCATAGTCGAGGCCGTAGCCGACGATGAATTCGTCGGGGCACTCGAAGCCCACATAGCGGCAATTGACGTCGGCCTGATTCGGCGTGTCCTTGCGCAGGAGCGTGGCCACCGAAATAGAAGCGGGACCGCGGGACTCCAGGTTCTTGATGAGGTAGCTGAGCGTGAGGCCCGAGTCGAGGATGTCCTCGGCAATGACCACATGACGCCCTTGGATGCTGCTGGACAGATCCTTCAGGATGCGCACGACGCCGGAGCTTTTCACGCCGCTGCCATAGGACGACACCGCCATGAAGTCGACCTCCAGCGGCATGTCGATGGCGCGAATAAGGTCGCAGGTGTACATGGCCGCACCGCGCAGCACGCAGATGACCACGATGCCCTCATCGCCGGCAATGTCTTTGTAGTCGCGCGTAATGGCGGCGCCGAGTTCGCTTACGCGATTGGCAATGTCCTGCTCGGAGAAAATGATCTCTGAAACGTCGTTGTGCACGAGTACTGCCTCTCATCAAGCCGGAAGCGAGCAAGCGCCCGCAACCGGTAGCGGTTTTGCCCATGACCAGCCAGACCATGGACATCTAGTTTCCGTTTCAGTTTACCAAAGACCTTTCAACGAACGGACACAATACGGTAACGCCACACATTAAGCGCGGTTACCAATGGGGCTTATTTGCAGGATGGAGCACGCCAATTGGCTGCGAACGCCCCTAAGCTTGCACCAGATCGGGGAATTCCTTGATGAGGCGCTCGACGGGCAGGCCAACGATGGTGTCGTAGGCGCCATCGTAGCGATCCACCAGCGCCGCGCCCGCGCCCTGGATGGCATAGGCTCCGGCTTTGTCGAAGGATTCGCCCTTCTTCAGGTACTCAGTGATTTCCTCGTCGGTAAGATCCTTGAAGGTGACGCGGCTTACGTCGGCCAGAGTGCGGAAGCCCAGGGAAACCTCCTCCACCGTGGGGGCCGACACCATCCACACCGACACCGCGGTGATGACCTCGTGGGTGCGTCCCGACAGCTGACGCAACATGTGCTTGCCGTCCGAGGCGCTGCGGGGCTTGCCGAAGATCTTGCCGTCGAGCACCACCATGGTATCAGCGCCGATCACAATGAGCATGCCCGTGTAGTTCTCGGCCAGCACCTCCTGAATGACCGCGCCGGCCTTGCGCTCGGCCAGCTTCTTCGCCGCCTCCACGGGATCGGCCGCCAAATCGGGCTCCAGCGACTCGTCCACAGGAGTCACCGGCGTGCGCACCGTGAACTTCACGCCCGCGTCAGCAAGCAGCTCGCGACGACGCGGGCTGCCGCTGGCGAGGACTACCTCAAAAGGGGCGACATCACCGGCTTCCTCGTAGCGCTCGGCCGCAGCCGGGTCCTCGTAGGCGTCATTGTAGTCGGCCGCCGTCTCATGCAGATCGGCTTGCGCATCGCGCACCGCCTGCTCGAGAGAGGCGTTGCCCACCGCCTCGGCCATTTCGTCGGTTACTGAAACCTTGCTCTCAGTCATGATGATCCTTCTTTCTACGGGCGCGGAAGTAGGCCATGGGCTCTACCAGCACGCCGCGTTTGTTCGCACTTACTGCTAGATCATACTGGATATTGGCCACGTAGCCGCTGTTGGGCTGGCCATCGGCAAAACCCTGTAGGACAGCCTCCACACTTGCCGCCTCGACCCGGGCATCCGGACCGAGCATGGCCTGCAAAAGCTCCCGCACCGCCCGGCGCTGCAGCGGCCGCTTTGCCTGTCCGAAGGCCGGCAACAGGCGGAATCCCTCAGAGCGATCGATGCCGAAAGTGTCGTCCTCGGCCACCCAGACGCTGGACTCCTCCACCAGATCGGTGGCCATCTCATCAAGCATGTCGTCCTCGTCGGCAATAAGGTTCATGGAGCGCACGAGCACCTCGGGCAGGGCACTGTTCCATTCCTTGGCCGGAGGCACCACCTTATGGCGCACGTAGGCGCGGAAGCGATCGGTATGGGCGTTGGTGGCATCCTCGCGCCAGAGCGCCCCCGCCGCATCGCGAACCACCGTCTCGCCCGCTTCCTCCCGAGCAGACAGGTAGTCGCGCAGCTGATCGCGGGTCACGTCGAGTAGCGGGCGCACCACGGGCCCGTTGCGATACTTCATCGAGCGGAAGCCGCCCGGCCCGGTGCCCACAATGGAGCGCATGTAGAAGTTCTCGATGCGATCGTCGGCGGTGTGGGCCGTGAAGATGCGCGCCTCGGACAAGGGGCAGCCCTCGTGCTGGCACATCGAGCGCAGGGCCTCGTTGGCAGCCAGATAACGCTCGCGACGCGCCACGGCCTCCACATTCTCATGGGTGCGCTCGGCCTCGGCGGCAATATCGATGGCGCAGATGAACAGCGGAATATCGAGGGCCTCGGCCAACTTTTGGACAAAGGCCTCATCGTCATCGGCGTCCTGGCCGCGCAGTTTGTGGTTCACATGGAGCATAGCCACGGGCCCCAGGGAGCCCGCCTCCCGCAGCGCAGCCGCCACGTAGGCCAGAGCCGTGGAGTCGGAGCCGCCCGACACCATGAGCAGAGCGCCCCCGTCGGGAGCTATCAGATGACGGTCGGCGATGGTCCGCTTTGCCTTTTCTAGAATGTCAGTCGTGGTCATTGGTGTGGCTCCTCGGGGTCGGGAGTGTCGGGCATTCCGATTCGCTCAAACAGTCCTCGCTTTGCGAAACAGCCCACTGGGCTGTTTTCGTCGCGCGTCGGCGCCTGAGCGAAGCGAAGAAGTACCCTTGGGGTAAACTGCGCTCGGTCGGAACACCCGACGCTCCCTCTGCACTCAGTTCTCATCAGAAGATTCACTCATACCTTTGGCTCGCTCGCGCGTTTTTCTAGCATCACGATCGATTCTATATGGTCGGTGTGAGGGAACATGTCCACGGGGCGAATTGCTTTTATCTCGTAACCGCTGTCGACGAGTTGGCGCACGTCACGAGCTTGAGTAGTAGGGTTGCAGGAGATATAGACGATGCGCTGGGGCGCCAGGGCGCAGGCCGCCGCCAGGAACTCGGGCGTCGAACCAGCGCGGGGCGGATCCATGAGCAGCACCAGGGGATCCGGCCGCTCGCCGGAGGCGGCCAGGCGCTCCATGAACGCCGTGGCGTCCTCGGCCACGAAATCGGCGTTATCCACCCCATTATGGCGTGCGTTGGTGGCAGCGTCGCGGATGGCGGAGGCCACGCTATCGACGCCGATGACGCGCCGAGCCCCTCGCCTGGCGGCCACCAGGCCGATGGTGCCCGTGCCGCAGTAGGCATCGATGACGGTTTCGGCGCCCGTCAGCTGCGCCAGGCACACGGCCTCATCGTAGAGCACTTCGGTTTGCGTGGCGTTCACCTGATAGAAGGACTTCGACGAAATGCGAAAGCTGAGACCGCACAGGGTGTCCAGGATGAAGCCGGGTCCGTAGAGCGTGCGCTCCTTTTCGCCCAAGATGACATTGGTTTGGCGCGTGTTCACGTTCTGCACGATGGTGGTGATGGCCGGCACGCGGCGCACCAGCTCGCGGCAGAAGGCCTTGGCCGAAGGAAACTCCTCGCCGTTGGTCACCACGGTGACGAGCACTTCCCCGCTTTCATGACCCACGCGAACCACCACGTGGCGCACGAAGCCCTCGCCGGTGTCCTCGTTGTAGGGCGCCATGTCCCAGCGGGCCATAATGTCGCGGACGGCCAGGGTCACTTGCTTGGCCGTCTCGTTCTCGATGGCGCAGGTGTCCGTGGGAATAAGGCGGTGCGTGCCCGGCGCGTACATGCCGGTAAGAATGGCCTCTCGCACTTGCTTGGCGCTGCGCGGTCCCTGGGTGTTGCGGAGCCCCTTCGCGCCATAACGATTGGACAGCTCGACGCCATGGCGATCGGCGCCGCGCTCGGCCGCGCGTTTACCTGCGCCCGCGCCGCGCTTGCCCTTCGCCGGCGCATAGGGAGACACCACCTTATTGCGATAGTGAAAGGGATGCTCCATACCTAAAACCGGCTGAAACGCCTCGGCGGGAGCCAAGCCCTCGAACAGATCGTAGACGGCGCGCTGCTTGGCAGACAGCTGCTGGTCGTAGGGCACATCCAGCTGACTGCAACCGCCGCACTGTCCGAAAACGGGACAGAGCGCGCAGCCCGAAGTCACCGGCCCACCTTGCTGGACCTTCGGTGCGCCCTTCTGACCGCGACTGCTTTTCCGCGGCTTTGCGGGGTGGTTACTGCTGCGTTTCGGCTTGTTGTCGTGTTTTCTGGTCATGGTCTCATTTTGACATAATGGCCTCAATGGAAAAGGAGGCACTTATGAACTTCATTATTCGCTGGATTGTCACCGCCATCGCCGTTGCCGCTGCGGTATGGATTGTTCCCGGCATCGAGATTGTCAACAGCGGTTCCACTTGGGTGGGCATTGTGTTTTTCGCCCTTATCCTGTCGCTCATCAACATGTCCATCAAGCCCATCCTGCAAGTGCTGTCGCTGCCTGTTACCGTCCTTACCCTGGGCATCTTCTACCTTATCGTGAACACACTGCTGCTCTACATTGCGGCATGGCTGGCCAACGGCCTGTTCGGCGCGGGCTTCTACATTGCCAGCTTCGGCAGCGCCTTCGTGGCCTCTATCGTCATTTCGATAGTGTCCGCTCTGGTGAACGGCTTGGTCGGCAACGACGCCTAAGGCTGCAGAAATAAAGCGGCGGCAGGTTCGGAGCCCGCGACTCGCACAAACGGAATCGTCACGCCCAGCCCGGCTTCGGCCGGGCTTTTTTGCACCGGCAAAGCGTTGGGCCCACTGCAGGTTGCTCATCCTGCAGTGGGCCCAATAATCAAGCTCGTGATATTGCTCACGCATTGCTCACGCCTTGTTGCCACGCCCCCATAGTAGCCGAAGAGTCGCTCTTCGGTGACCGAACCCCTCATTTGTTGGTTTCATGAAACAAACCGCCCGATCGGAAGGGGCTATTTTGCGACTGGAAGAGGCTACTTCATCTGTGACCTTATCAAAATGGCTAAATTTGATTATTTTGATAAGGTCACAGCACTAACTAAGGTGTGTCGGCACCGCTGACTCGAGGGTTTCCCAACAGAACGACGTCGGCCGCAATGCCTCATCCGCGAATTTCCCCGTTGCGCTTTCGTTAAAATGAAAGGAATTCGACCACTTTTTTCTCAAGCACGGTATTCTGTCATCGTTCGATTTTGCCGCGCACCATGAGCAGCGCGGTACCAACAAGAAAGGATTTCCATGGACGCCAAGGTCTACGAACTCATCAACGATCAGATCAACAAGGAGCTGTACTCCGCCTATCTGTACCTGTCCTTCGCCGACTACTACGAGGAGGAGGGCCTGTCCGGCTACGCCAACTACTTCGAAATCCAGGCTCAGGAAGAGCGCGATCACGCCATGATCTTCCGTAACTACCTGCACGAGAACGGCGAGAAGGTGAAGCTGCTGGCCATCGAGCAGCCTG
>CAJUFS010000068.1 GCA_910585575.1 uncultured Adlercreutzia sp.
TCCATCAGCCTGGGCATTTGGATGTACTGCGGCTACGAGTGCATTGCCGCCATGTCCGGTGAGTACGAAGACTCCTCGCACAACGTGGCCCGCGGCTTTCGCATTGCCCTGCCGCTCATCGCGCTGTCCTACATTCTGCCCACCCTGGCCTGCCTGGCCGCCTACCCGGCCGGCTCCTGGACGCAATGGGGCATTGACGGAGGCTTCAGCGCCGACGTACTAGGGTACGGTACCATCTTCTCCATGGTGCTAGGCCATTCCGGCGTAGTATTGTTCCTGGTCATTGCCATTATGAGCCAGTGCACTATCTACAACACCTACCTGGCCTCGGGATCGCGCTCGTTCTGGGTACTTTCCGAGGACAACCTCTTCCCCAAGTTCATTCGCAAGGTGGACAAGGGCGGCCGCAGCCCTTACGTGGGCGTGCTCACCATCGCCGTTTCGTCGTTGATCTTCTCGCAGTTCGACTTCGTGGCCATCATCGAAATGAACATCGTGTTCATCCTGGCCCGCTACATGTTCCTGGGGTTCATCGTCATGAAGCTGCGAAAGATGTACCCCGTGGCCGAGCGCCCCGCCGACATGTTCGTCATCGGGGGCGGCAAGGTGGGCGTGGTGGTGTACTCAGTGCTCGCCTGCGGTATCGCCACCTTCGCCCTGTGCCTCAGCCCCTTGGAGAACTTCCTCGCAACCATGCTCTTCTTGGCTTCGGGCGTCGTAGCCTACGTGATATTCAAGCGTGTGTACGGCGGCCTGACCGTGGACGACCCCGACGGGCACCCGGTTGATGAGCGCACGGGACTTGCCCTGGGAGACAAGCGGCGCATCGGGTTGTTCGCCCTTATTGTGGCAGGGCTGTTTCTGCTGAACCTGCTGATGAACGTACTGTTCTTCTAGGCGCTAAGCGGGACAGCTGGCCGCCAAGGGCTGGGGGCGCTAGGCCACTTCCACCAGCGAGAGCACCTCAGCGTCGGTTACCTCGGCCAGCAGCGGGCGCGGGTTCAGGAAGGCCAGCTCCATGAAGAAGGCCAGACCTGCCAGACGCGCGCCGGAGCGCTCCACCAGCTTCACCATGGCCACCGCGGTGCCGCCCGTGGCAATGAGGTCGTCCACGATGAGCACCACATCGTCGGAGGCGAGGGCGTCCTCGTGCAATTCAAGGGAGTTCGTGCCGTACTCCAACTCGTAGTCCTCGCTGATGGTAGCCCGGGGCAGCTTGCCCGGCTTGCGGGCCGGCACGAAACCGGCACCCAGCTTGTAGGCCACGGCCGCGCCGAACAGAAAGCCGCGGGCCTCGGCGCCAACCACCTTGGTAATGCCCGCATCGGCGAAAGCAGCCGCCAGATCATCCACAACCGCGGCGAAAGCCTCGGCATCGGCCAGCACCGGCGTGATGTCCTTGAACACCACTCCCGGCTCGGGATAATCAGGGATATCGATAATCAGTTCTTCATAGCGACGGGCCATGGGGCATCCTTTCTGTATGGGATTCCATTGTCCCGCAAAGCGGTAAATTACGCCAGGGCAATAAGAAACACGCTACAATAAGCCCCATCACGCCACCCAAGGGAACAGGAGCGTCCATGGAGGAGTTCTTCAAGATCAAGCAGCGCGGCTCATCGGTGCGCACCGAGGTTATCGGCGGCCTGACCACCTTCCTGGCCATGGCCTACATTGTGGCCGTCAACCCCGCCATCTTGGCCGACGCCGGTATTCCCTTCGAGGCGGCCCTCACCGCCACCTGCTTCGGCGCGGCCGTGGCCACCATTGCCATGGGTATCTTCGCCAACCGCCCCATTGCCCTGGCCTCGGGCATGGGCATCAACGCCGTGGTGGCCTACGGCATGTGCGGCTCTTTGGGCATCGACTGGCGCGTGGCCATGGCCGTGGTCATGCTGGAAGGCGTCGTTATCCTGGGGTTGGTGCTCGGCGGCCTGCGCAAGGCGGTCATGGACGCCATTCCCCTCGACCTGCGCCAGGCCATCGGCATCGGCATCGGCCTGCTCATCACCTTCATCGGCCTGAAAGGCGCCGGCCTCATCGTTGCCGACGACTCCACCTATATTGCCCTGGGCTCCCTCACCGACCCCACGGCCATCGTGGCCATTGTGGCTTTAGCCTCGGCAGTTATCCTCACCTTCATGCAGGTGCCCGGCGCGCTGCTTATCTCCATTATCGTGGCCGTGGTGGTGGGCCTGCCCCTGGGCGTCACCCCCGTACCCACGTCCTGGAGCCTGGGGCTCGATTTCTCCGCCTTCGCCGCCCCCTTCCAGGAGGTGGACGGCACCATGGCCATCGTGCAGGTTATTCTGCAGCCGGCCCTGTGGCTGTTCGTGTTCAGCTTGCTCATGAGCGACTTCTTCGACACGTTGGGCACGGCTGTGGCCATTGCCAAAGAAGGCGATTTCATCGACGAGAACGGCGACGTGAAGGACATCAAGGCCATCCTTACCGTCGACTCCACGGCGGCCATTGTCGGCGGCTTCTTCGGTGCCAGCTCCATCACGTGCTTCCTCGAGTCCGCCTCGGGCGTGGCCGCCGGCGCGCGAACGGGCTTTTCGAACCTCATCGTAGGCCTGCTGTTCATCGTCTGCGCCTTCCTGTCGCCGCTGTTCGGCATGGTTACCGGGGCCGCCACCTGCGGCGCACTCGTGGTGGTGGGCTTCCTCATCATGTCGGAAGTGGGCTCTATTAACTGGCACACCCCCGAGGTGGCCTTCCCGGCGTTCCTCATCATTGTGGGCATTCCGTTCACCTACTCCATCACCAACGGCATCGGCCTGGGCTTCATCGCCTACGTGCTGCTGATGGTGGCGCGCCGCCAGGCCCGCGAGGTCAAACCCCTCATGTGGGTGGCCGCCGCTGCCTTCCTGTGCATGTTCCTGTTCGTGTAGCCTTTTCGCAGCCGCAATCCCCAAGGAGGGCCCATGATCGTTTTGGTAGTGAACGCCGGCAGCTCGTCGCTGAAAAGCCAGCTTATTGAAACCGACGGCAAGGTGGCGCTGATGAAGTGCCTGGCCGAGAAAGTGGGCACGCCCGAAGCGTACATGAACGTGTCCTTCGCCCCCGATTTCCAAAAGGTCACCTACAACGTGGCGAACCTTACCGTGGCGGAATGCCTGGCGAAGCTTCTGGAAGTGCTGGTCGACGACCCCGAGTCGCCCATCAGCGGGCTCAACCAGATCGACGCCATCGGCAACCGCATCGTGGCCGGCGGCGAGTACTTCACGAAGTCAGTAGTCATTGACGATGACGCCCGCGAAAAGCTGACGGTCTGCGAAGAGCTGGCCCCGCTGCACAACCCGCCGGCTGACGCCTGCATCGACATGATGCGCGAGCTCATGCCCGAGGTGCCTCAGGTGGCCGTGTTCGACACCGCCTTCCACGCCACCATGCCCCCCAAGGCCTACATGTACCCGCTGCCGCGCGAGTACTACGACACCTACCGCATTCGCCGCTACGGCGCCCACGGCACCAGCCACCGCTACGCCGCCCAGCAAGCCGCGAACCTTCTGGGCCGACCGCTGCGCGACTTGGGCCTGATCACCTGCCATCTGGGCAACGGCGGCTCCATCACCGCGGTGAACCACGGCAAATCCATCGACACCTCCATGGGCTTCACGCCGCTGGAGGGCCTCATGATGGGCACGCGCTCCGGCTCCATCGACCCGGCTATTGTCACCTATCTTATGCGCCGCGAGCACAAGTCCTTCGACGAGATGGACGCCATCCTGAACAAGAAGAGCGGCATCTTGGGCGTGTCCGGCGTGTCGGCCGACATGCGCGACGTGCTGGAGGCGGCCAGTGCCGGCAACGAGCTGGCGGAGCTGGCCATCGACATGTACGTGTACCGCGTGCAGAAAACCATCGGCGGCTACTACGCGGCCATGACCCGTACGGACGCAGTGGTCATGACCGCCGGCATTGGCGAGAACTCCGCCGAGCTGCGCGAGCGCATCTTCTCGGGCCTGGCCCACATGGGCATGATCCTCGACCACGAGCGCAACAACGTGACCGGCCAAATTGGTGTGAACCGCATTGTCTCCATCGACGACTCCCCCATCAAAATCTGCGTCGTCACCACCGATGAGGAAATGCGCATAGCCCGAGAAACCGACAACCTGGTCAGCCAGCTGTAGGGAGGAGCCATGACCCAGCCACATGCCGCCCTCATCCCCTGGGACAAAGCCGCCTCAACCACTTCAGTGCTAGACGTGGCCGCAGTAGTTGCCCTGGAGCAGCGCATCGCGGAAGCAGGTACCTCGCTTTTGGAGCTGATGACCCGAGCGGGACACGCGGTAGCCGAAGCGGCGGTTCAACTACAGCCTCGGGACGGCGCCGTGGTTGTCCTTGCTGGATCGGGCAACAACGGCGGCGATGGATGGGTGGCCGCCCAGAATCTGGCAGATCGCGGCTATGCCGTGACCCTGGTAACCAAGCAAGCCGCGCCGAATCTCACAGCCGAGCCGGCGCGCACGGCGGCCCTTCACGCACTCGAAGAACCGAAGCGAACGGCTTTTACCATCTTGGAAGACCCCGACCAGACGGCCCTTACCGCCACCATCGCTCAAGCAGACCTGATCATTGACGCCATCCTGGGCACCGGCTTCGCCCATAGCCAAGTGCGCGCTCCCTACGACACGTGGATTCAAGCAGCCAATGCTGCGCGTGCCGACGAAGGGGCACGCATTCTGGCCGTCGATTGCCCCAGCGGCTTGAACGCCCAAACGGGTACCGCGGCCGATCAATGCATCACGGCCGATGCCACTGTCACCATGCTCGCCATGAAGCCCGGCCTTCTCGCTCCAGAAGCCGCCGCCAAAACTGGACAGCTTCTCCTGGCGCCCCTTGGGG
Organism: uncultured Adlercreutzia sp.; assembly: GCA_910585575.1. Taxonomy (GTDB): domain Bacteria; phylum Actinomycetota; class Coriobacteriia; order Coriobacteriales; family Eggerthellaceae; genus Adlercreutzia. The sequence goes on from CAJUFS010000068.1 coordinate 4,855, forward strand.
TGTGCGAGGCCTAATCCAGGTACTCCCGCAAATAGCCGTAGCCTTCCTTATTGGCCAAAGTCTGCGGCGTGCTCCGCCACGAAAGCCCGGGCGTCGGCCAGATTCACGTGGCAGTAACCGAAGGGGTTGCGTCCCAGATAGTCCTGATGGTAGGCCTCCGCGGGAGAGAAGTTCTGCAGGGGGCCATATTCCACGCGAGGCATTTTGCCCTCCACCCGCGCCAGCGACACCAACGCCGAAACCACCGCAGCTTCGTCGGCGGGATCGACCCAGTAGATGCCCGTGCGATACTGCGTGCCGCGGTCATTGCCCTGGCGATTGAGCGAAAAGGGATCGATAGTGCGCAGGTAGGCCTCCAGCAAAAGCGGCAGAGGCAGCACATCGGCGTCGTAGGTCACGCGCACCGCTTCCGCCGCGCCGGTCTCACCGGAGCACACCTCCTCATAAGTAGGGTCGGCCACCGCGCTGTTCGCATAGCCGACCTCAGTAGCCAAAACTCCCGGCAGCCGTTTCAAATAAGCCTCCGTGCCCCAAAAGCACCCACCGGCCAGGTAAATATCTCGCTTCTCCATGACAGGCTCCTTCCTTGTTGTGCGTCATCCTAGCAAGAACGTCCTCTTTCTTTCGGAACTGCCACCGTTCTGCGACTTTCAAACCACTTCCGCGCCGATCTGCTACGCTTGACGCAAACGCACAATCTCAGAAGGAGACGCCCATGGACGGAAAAGCTATTCACCGCTGCCTGCACGTGCTTGATTTGCAGAAGTCCCTTGATTTCTACGAGCGCGCGCTGGGCATGACCGTCATTCGCCAAATGGGACCCGAGGACGGCTCGTGGTCAAACACCTTTATCGGCAATGAGGATTCGGGATTCCAGTTGGAACTTACCTGGAACCGCGGGCGCACCGAGCCCTATGACAACGGCGGCCGCGATTCACACCTGGCCTACACGGTGTCGGACTACGACGCCGCCCACGCCTTGCACCAGGCCATGGGCTGCATCTGCCACGAGAATGCCGCCATGGGGCTCTATTTCATCGAAGACCCCGACGGTTGCTGGATTGAGATCTTGCCCGAGAAGCCCGAGTTCGCCGCCCAACCCGGCGTCGATGTGCTGGACGCCATGCGCCGGCGCCGCAGCGTGCGCCGCTATTCCGGCGAGCCTATTCCCGATGCGCTGATGGACCGTATAGTGGAGGCCGCCCTGTTGGCCCCCTCGGGACGCAGCCGCTACCCCTGGGAGATTACCGTCGTGCGCGATCGCACGCGCCTGAACCTCTTGGCCAACTGCCGCGAGCACGGCTCCGACATGCTGGAGGGCGCCGATGCGGCCATCGTCGTGGCGGCCAACCCGGCCCTGTCCGATACCTGGATTGAAGACTGTGCCATCCTCATGGCCAACATGCACCTGGAGGCGGCCGCCAGCGGCGTGGCCAGCTGCTGGATTCAGGTACGCGGCCGCAAGGCCCTCGACAGCCGCCCTTCTCGTGATTTCGTGGCTGAGGCCCTGGGCCTTCCCGCCAATTTGGACGTCGAGGCCATCCTCTCGCTCGGCATGCCCGAGCAGCCGCTGACCCCGCGTACCCCGGCCGAGCGGCTCCGTGACAAAATCCACTACGAACGCTTCGACGACCCCTCGTTCTAACCCCTCTCCAGAAAGGTCCTCTTATGACTGCCTCCGCATCCGCCCCCGCCTCCTCCACTGCCCCGAATATCCTGCTCATCTACACGGGCGGCACCATCGGCATGATCGAGGACGCCCACACCGGCGCGCTCGTGCCCTTCGATCTGGCCCACCTTATGGAGAACGTGCCGAAAATCGGCCGCCTTGGCTACCACATCAGCCACGAGCAGTTCAACCCACCCATCGATTCGTCCAACATGAACCCGGCGCACTGGAAGGCCCTGGCCACCATGATTGCCGACGCCTACGACAGCTACGACGCTTTCGTGGTGCTGCACGGCACCGACACCATGGCCTACACCGCCAGCGCCCTGTCCTTCATGCTGAAAAATCTGGCGAAGCCGGTCATCATCACGGGCAGTCAGCTGCCCATCGGCGAGATTCGCGAAGATGGCACCGAGAACCTGATCACTGCGCTGCAGATTGCCGCCGCCCGCGACGCGTCCGGCGCTCCCCGTGTGCAGGAAGTGGCCATTTCCTTTGGACGGCATCTGTGGCGCGGCAATCGCTCCACCAAGGTGAGCTCCACGAACTTCGGCGCCTTCCGCTCGTTCAACTTCCCGTCCCTGGCCGACATGGATCTGCACATCACCTACCACGACAAGTTCCTGCTGCACCCCGAGCCCAGCGCCGTCTTCAAGCTGGAGGCCGCCATGGACGATGCCGTAGGCGTCATCTGGCTCTATCCCGGCATCACCGAGAACGTTCTGCGCGCGCAGCTGGAAAACGAGCAGGCCAAGGGCTTCGTGCTGCGCACCTTCGGTGCCGGCAATGCCCCAACGGAAAGCTGGTTCACCCGTGCCCTGGCCGATGCCGTGAAGGCGGGCAAACTCATCGTGAACGTCACCCAGTGCCCCGCAGGCGGCGTGGAAGAGAAGCGCTACGCCACCGGTGACGCTCTGGCCCAGGCGGGCGTGGTGTCGGGCTACGACATGACCTGCGAGGCCGCCCTCACCAAGATGATGCACCTCTTCGGCCAGGGCCTTGCCACTGCCGACGTGGCCCAGCAGATGCAGGTTGCCCTCGCCGGGGAGCTGACCCGCCCGTAAACCCGCGCCTCCACCGACGCGTACTGCAGTAATTGCAAAAAAGGTCACGATTCGTGACCTTTTTTTGCAATCTATGGATGAGTCTCCCTTAGCTGCCTCGGCAAGCCTTTTCGAACGTGCCTATGCAGCATCAAGGACGGCTCCCCGCCTTCACGACGGGGAGCCGCTCTTTTGCTATTCGCAGCCTTCGAACTGGGAGTTGTAGAGCTCGGCGTAGAAGCCGTTCTGGGCCAGTAGCTCCTCGTGGGTGCCCTTTTCCACAATGTCGCCGTCGCGGAGCACCAGAATGACGCTGGCGCGCTTGATGGTGGACAGGCGATGGGCGATGACGAAGCTGGTGCGGTCGGCCATCAGATCGTCCATGGCGTCCTGGATGAGCACTTCGGTGCGGGTGTCCACGTTCGAGGTGGCCTCGTCCAAGATGAGCGCGGGACGATCAGCCAGCACGGCTCGGGCAATGGTGATGAGCTGGCGCTGACCCTGGCTGATATTCGACGCCTCCTCGTTGATGCGGAAGTCGTAGCCGCCGGGCAGCGTGGCAATGAACTCGTCGCAACGCGCCACCCGAGCCGCGCGCTCCACTTCCTCGTCGGTGGCGTCAAGGCGGCCATAGCGGATGTTCTCGCGGATGGTGCCCTCGAAGAGCCACGAGTCCTGAAGCACCATGGCGAAGTCCTCGCGCAGCTCGCGACGCTCCCAATTACGCACGTCGATGCCCTCTACGCAAATGGAGCCGGCCTGGACGTCGTAGAAGCGCAGCAAAAGCTTCATGAGCGTGGTCTTGCCGGCACCCGTGGGACCGACGATGGCCACGGTGGAACCAGGCTCGACATCGCAGCAGAAATCCTTGATAACGGGCAGATCGGCATCGTAGCCGAAGCGCACGTGGCTGAAGCTCACGCGCCCCGTGCGGGCTGCGGGCAATTCCGGTGCGGCAGGCTCGCTCTCCTCGGGCGCGGCCAGAAACTCGAAGACGCGCTCGGCAGCAGCGGCCATGGATTGCAGCGTGGTAGACACGTTGGCCAGCTGGGTGATGGGCTGGGTGAAGTTCTGCACGTACTGCATGAAGGCCGAGATGGTGCCGATGGTGGCAATGCCGGCCACGGTGAGAAGCGAGCCCACCATGACCACGCCCACATAGCCCATATTGGACACCAGGCGCATGAGCGGCGGCATGAGGCCCGAGAGGAACTGGCTCTTCCAGGCGCTTTCGTAAAGCTCGTCGTTCTCCTTCTCGAAACGCTCAACAGCGTCGTCCACCTGGTCGAACACCTGAATGACGTTCTGGCCCGAGAAGTCTTCCTCGACAATGCCGTTCACCACGCCCAGCTGGCTCTGCTGCTTCACGAACCACTTCTGGGAAAGGCGCACGACAATCATGACCACAATGAGCGATACCGGAACCGTAAGCAGGGTGACCAGCGCCAACGGCCACGAGAGAACGAACATCATAATGGTGACGCCGACCACCTGGGTAGCCGAGGTGATGAGTTGCGTGGCGCTTTGGTTGAGCGTTTGGGAAAGCGTGTCCACGTCGTTGGTAATACGCGAGAGCACGTCGCCCTTGGCGTGATTGTCGAAGTAGGACAAGGGGACCTTGGCAATTTTGGCAGCGATGCGTCCGCGTAACTCGAAGCAGAGCTTCTGCGTAACGCCGGTCATGAGGAAGCCCTGGGCCAACTGGGCAGCCGAGGAGGCCAGGTACAGGCCCAAAAGCACCAGGAGCACCCGCCCGATAGCGCCGAAATCGATGGCGCCCGTGCCGTTCACTTGCGCCAGGAGTCCGTCGGAGACCATGGTGATCACCTGACCGAGCACCGCCGGCCCCACCACGTTAAAGGCAATGGCGGCGATGGCGCACAGCACGGCGCCGATAAGCGCCAGCAGGTGCGGACGCAAGAATCCAAGCAGCTGGCGCAAGGTTCCCTTGAAGTCCTTCACCTTGGGGGCAGGCCCGCGCATGGGGCCGCGGCCCATAGGGCCGCCGGGCATACCGCCCGGATGGCCCATGGCAGGGCGCGGTGCGTTGGTTGTTTCCGTGCGCGCCATTACGCCTCACCTCCCTTCGATGCCGCGTCTTCTTCGGCAATGGTCGCCATCTCCCGTTGCGTTTCGGCCACCAGGGGCGTGCCCTCGATACCCAGCTCCTCGGCGGAAAGCTGCGACAGTGCAATCTCGCGATAGGCGTCGCAGGTGCGCAGAAGGTCATGGTGGGTGCCGCGCCCCACAATGCGGCCGGCCTCGAGCACCAGAATCTCGTCCGCCTCCATAATGGTAGCCACGCGCTGGGCCACTACGACGACGGCCGCATCGCCAGAGCCGTCGCGCAATGCGCGGCGCAGCTTGGCATCGGTGGCGTAATCCAGGGCCGAGAAAGCGTCGTCGAACACGAGGATTTCCGGCTCGGCCGCCAGCGCGCGGGCAATGGAGAGTCGCTGGCGCTGGCCGCCGGACACGTTGGCGCCTTTCTGGGCGATGGGCGTGGCGTAACCCTCCGGCTCCTCGTCGATGAACTCGGTCGCCTGGGCCACCTCGGCGGCATGGACCATGCGCGCGTCGTCCATGGCCTCATCGGCAAACTTGATGTTCGACTCGATGGTGCCCGAGAACAGAAAACCCTGTTGGGGCACGAAACCGATGCGGCTTCGCACGTCGGATACCTCCATGGCGCGCACATCTACGCCGTCGATGAGCACCGAGCCTTCCGTGGCATCGTACAGGCGCGGGATAAGCTTCACCACGGTGGACTTGCCCGAACCTGTGGACCCAATGAGTCCCAAGGTTTTGCCAGCGGCGGTGGTGAAGCTGATGTCGCTGATGACCGGCCGTTTCGCATCGGGATAGGAGAACGACACGTTGCGGAACTCCACCTGGCCGCGGGGCGCGTCGGAAGCGGGCGTCGCCGGCGCGGCAGGGCTTTCGATGGAGGGCGGACAGTCCAGCACCTCCCACACGCGCTCCGCCGACACCTGGGCGCGGGGCAGCATAACAGCCACCATACCGAGGATCATGAAGCTCATGACAATCTGCATGGCGTAGGTGATGAAGGCCATCATGGTGCCCACCTGCATGGTACCCACCGCCACCCCCTGGGTGCCCACCCACACGATGAGCAGCGTGATGAGGTTCATCACCAGCATGATGATAGGCATCATGAAGGCCATGGCACGGTTCACGAACAGCTGGGTGCGCATGAGGTCGGCCGAGGCGTCGTTGAAGCGATCAACCTCGAAGGCTTCGCGGCCAAAAGCGCGGATGGGCATGAGGCCATCCAGCATGTCGCGGGAGACCAGATTCAAGCGATCGACCAGCGACTGCACAATCTTGAACTTCGGCATGGTCAAACCGAAGAGCACTCCAAGGGCGGCAAGGATGGCAATAATGGCCACGCCGATGATCCACTCCATGCCGCTGCGCGTGGCCGTTACCTGCAGAAAGGCCACCACGCCCATGATAGGGGCCATCATGATCATGCGCATCATCATGACGGTGACCATCTGTATCTGCTGCAGATCGTTGGTCGTGCGCGTGATAAGCGAGGCCTGGCTGAATTTGCCCACCTCGGCCGGCGAGAAGCTCATGACCCGCCGGAAGAGCTTCTTGCGCGTGTCGCGGGCAATGGAGGCCGCCGTGCGAGCCGCCACAAAGCCCGAGGCGATGGTGGTAACGAGCGTACCCAGGCACAGGGCGAACATAAGGGCGGCCGTGCGCAGCAAATAGCCGTTCTGGACGTCGGCCAGATTATCGCCCGCAGCCTCCATCTGGGCGCGCTTGGCATCGACGGCCTGCTGCACGGCCAGAGCGTCGCCGGTGTCGCCGTAGGGGGCTACCTCATCGGCCGTCACCTCGATGCCGCCCTGCATAAGCCCCACATCCACGATGTCGCTCATAAGGTTCGGCAGCGACAGCTCGAGATTGGCCTGAACGACCAGCAACGCAGCACACAGAAGGAAAGCGCCAACGTGCCCCTTGAAGAATCGAAAGAGTTTCATCGCGCCTCCTTGCTGCCAGCGCCCGGAGCTTCCGCGTTCACGTTCCGAGGAAAGGGCGCGCCTTCCTCCATGATGTCGGCAAGATGACCCAAAATACGAACGGCGTCCCGGGCATCCTGCGGACCCAATTGGCGAAGAATGGCCGCCGTATGGCCGACCATGGCCTGCTCATGGGCATCGGTGAAGGCACGACCCTTGTCCGTCAGGGTGACTACCACGCTGCGGGCATCTTGCGGGGCCGGCGCCTTTTCCACATAGCCCTTTGCCTCCAGCGAGCGAACGATATTCGAAACACGGCCCTTGCTCAGCCCCGACAGCTCGCAGAGCCGTCCCGGGGTGGCCGCCCCGCCTTCGTGGCCCAAAAGCGCCAGCACGATAGGCGTGCCCCGGCTCGCATCGCGCAGATCGCTAGGAAACGGCGGCCGAGGGTCGGGATGCGCGCCTTCTTTACAAGCCGCTACCGCGTCGGGCTCGGGACGCCTCCCCTTACCGCAGCAACGGGGGCCCGGCCCTCCCGGAGGCGGCCCGGGATGAGGCCGGCGCAGCCCCCCCATGAGGCGCACCACCTGCCGGGCCAGCCCCTCGTAGTCAACAACTTCGGCGCCCTGGCTCGTCGCCCGCGAAGCCTCTTCGATACTCTTGCTCATAGGAAACTCGTTTCTACTGGAAACTAACTTGTTCGAGCGAATAGTATCGTATAGAAACTAATCCCGCAACCCCTGTTCGCAATCTGGCAAGAATCGTCACCGTCGCGACACCCGAAGTCCCCCAACGCCCCAAGAACCCCGCGCCCGGCCGCAAAGCAAAAACGGCTCCCCGCCACTATGCGGGGAGCCGCCCTTCAACGAAGCGCTTTTTGCAACGCTGTCGGCCGTTTACCAGGTGCGGGACGCCATAGCGCGGAACTGGGCCACCGTGGGCACATGGGAGTTCATGCCGCCGTCGACGGTAACCACCTGGCCGGTGAAGTACGCACTCTCGTCGGACCCCAGGTACACGCACATGGCTGCAATGTCATCGGGGCAGCCATAGCGGGTAACCTCGATGTTCGCCAGGAAGATCTCCTTCAGTGCATCGGGCACGCGCGCCTCGTTCTCGGGCGTCACGATAAGGCCCGGGCGCACGCAGTTGCAGCGGATATTCTCCTTGCCGTACTGCAGCGCGGTGTACTTCGTGAGCATGTCGACGCCGGCCTTGGCACAAGCGTAGGCCGTCGTGCCCA
>CAJUFS010000069.1 GCA_910585575.1 uncultured Adlercreutzia sp.
GCTTCAAGAAGCTGACCCTGGAAGACGCCGCGGAAATCTACAAGCTGGCGCTGTAGCCCTGACACCGCTTCGACAAAAAAGCATCGCCCCTGCCTCATTACGAGGCGGGGGCGATTTGCTTACGGATGTTTTTTCGGCGGCCTGACGTGGCCGGATTGATCCACTATGGGGCCATTACCAAAGGAGGCTCCCATGGAAATTGTCACGAAACGCGTCTACGAACCCTACGAGCAAAGCGACGGCTACCGCGTGCTGGTGGACCGTCTGTGGCCGCGCGGCCTTACCAAGGCCCGCGTGCATTACGACGAGTGGGCGAAGTTCCTGGCCCCCTCCACCGCCGTGCGCAAAGCCTTCGGTCACAACCCGGCAAACTGGGACACCTTCGTCGCGCAGTACACCGCCGAGCTGAACAAGAACCCCGAAGCCGCCGCCTTCGCCAAGAAGCTAACCGAACCCACGCTAGCCCACTACCCGCGCGTCACCTTACTCTACGGAGCCAAGGACGAGAAAGAGAACCAAGCCGTCGTCCTCGCCCAGTGGCTCCGCGAGCACATGCCAAAGAAGTAGCGCAGAGGGGTTAGTCGAACTGGCGGAGGGCTTTGCTCAGGCGGCCGAGGCCTTCGCGCAGGGTGGCCTCGGGGGCGCAGTAGCCCAGGCGTGCGCCGCCGGGCAGGTTGAAGCGGCTGCCCGGCACCAGCAGCACGCCCTCTTCCTTCAGCAGTTTGATGCAGAATTCCTCGTCATCCATGGGAATGTCCCACTGGATGTAGGCCACCGACACGCCCTTGGGCGCCTGCCAGCGCACGCGAGGCTCGCCGTCGATCCACTCCTGCACGATGGCGCGGTTGCGCTCGATGATGGCACGGTTGCGCTTAAGGATGGCGTCGCGGTTGGCCAGCACATAGGTGGCCAGAGCGTCGTTGAACTCGCCGCAGCAAATCATGGTGTAGTCGCGGTATACGCGGAACTTGTCGGCCAGCTCCTTGCTGGACACCGACCAGCCAATGCGAGCGCCCGGCACCGAGTAGGTTTTCGACACGGAATTGGTCACGACCGCCTTCTCGTACAGGTCGATCATGGACCAGAAGTTCTCCGTGTTCTCCAGGGGCAGGTACACCTCGTCGGAGAGCACATAGGCGCCTACCTCGCGGGCAATCTCGGCAATCTGCTCGAGAGTTTCCTTGGAAAGCACCGTGCCCAACGGGTTCGAGGCGTTGTTAATGCAGATAAGCTTCGTATCGGGACGGACCAGCGCGCGCAGCTCCTCGATGCTCGGCTGCCACGCGTTCTCCTCGCGCAGATGCCAGTACTCCACCTCGGCACCCAGCGTAGCCGGAATCTCATAGAGCGGGTCGTAAGTGGGATACTCGGCAATCACATGATCGCCCGGCTCCACCAACTGCATGAGCGCCATCAGGTTCGCGCCCGTGGTGCCGTTGGTCTGCAGAATGCAGTCGGGGTCGATGTCGCTGCGGTAGAGCTTCGCTACCTCGGCCTTGAACTCCGGCGAACCCTCGATCCAGCCATAATTCATCTTCTCGCCGTTCAAGCGCTCGTAAAAGGAAGCGCCCGCCTGGCCGTCCAGCTCCAGAATCTCGCCCATAGTCAGCGAGGCAATAGTCGACTGGGCAATGTCATAGGTAGCCGACTTCTCCCACACGTTGAGCCAATCCTCAACGCCAATAGTCTTAATGTCCATTCATCCGCTCCTTAGATGCCGATAACGCCCATGCCCAGCAGCACCAGGGACAGCACGCCCAGGGCGCTGATAACCCCCATGCACACCTTTTCGCCCGTGGTCACAGCATGACCGTAGTCCTTGCGCGCCTTCATGTAGATGAAGAAGCCGGGGATGTAGCCCACGCAGGTGAGCAGCAGGAACGACCAACCGTTGAACAGTACGCCGATGACCTGGAATGCCACGGCCACAAAACCGATAGCCGCCTGCACGCCGTTCTTGTTCTGCAGGCCCCACTTGGCCTGATAGGCGGCGGCGAAAGCCCAGGTGATCACAATGGCCACGGTGCACATGGAGAACGCGAAATCATAGGCGTCGGCCGAGAACAGCAGGATGATGAGGAACACCTGGATGCAAGCGCCCACAATGATGAGCGAGAACTGCGGCGCGCCCTTCGCGTTCAGCTTGCCCCAGGAAGCGGGCAGCAATTTGTAGTCGGCCATCTCGGATGTGGTCTCGGCGGGCAGGATGGTGAAGGACAGCCAGGAGCCCAAAATGGAGATGATGATGGCGATGGAGATGAACGGGCCGCCCCAACCGGGAGCCATGGACTCGAACACGTAGAGCAGCGCCGGATAATCGAGCGCCGCAATCTCGGTGTAGGGCATATAGCCGAAGGGCAGCACGGAGGCGCCAACGTAGATGGCCATCAGGCAGATGAAGCCGATGAGCGTGGCCTTACCGACGTCGGACTTGCGGGCGGCACGGGCCGACACCACGGAAGCGCCCTCGATGCCCACGAAGCACCACATCATGATGATCATGCAGTTGAGGATCTGCGTACCCACATCGCCGATGCCCACGGCGTCCGGACCGTACTCGCCAGCGGCCACGGCGTTGTTGTACACGTTGCCCCAGAAGTCAGCGGTCAGAATGCCGGCATTGAACAGGAAGATACCGAACACGAGCGTGACGGCAATGGCGGCCACCTTGCACACCATGACGATGGCGTTCAGGAACGCCGCGCTCTCCACGCCGCGGATAACCAGCAGCGTGATGCCCCACATCACCAGCGAGGCGATGATAATGCAGGGAATGGTGTTGCCCGGCAGAAACGCAGGGAAGAAGTAGCCGACGGTGGACATCATCATGGTGGCGAAGGCCACGTTGCCCAGCCACGCCGACAGCCAGTAGCCCCAGCCGGAGATGAAGCCTGCCAGCGGACCCCAGCCGGCATCGGCGTAGGAGAAGATGCCGTGCAGGTCGCTGCGCTTCTCCGTCAGGTTGTTCAACGAGAACGCGAGGGCCAAGAAGCCGATGCCCACAATGAGCCAGCCGATGAGCACCGCGCCGGGCGAGGCCACATTGGCCAGCTGACCGGTAATGGCGAAGACGCCCGTGCCGATGCACGAGCTGACCACCATGCCGATAAGGCCGATGAGCCCAATGCCCTTCTTTCCGGTTTCCTTCTCTTCCATGAGATTCCCTTCTCTTGTCTATGAACACGAACGCCCCGTGCGTTCGCTATCCCCAAGGAGGCCGCCCATGGCAGATGCGGCCCCGTGCATGCGGGCCTGCTCTCCCAAACCGCCCGCGAGGCGCGCTTTTCGCTCGGGCATCCCGACCCGGCTCACGTGAGAAGCGCGTTACCCCTGCGCAAGCCACTATGCTCTGGCTCTTTCTAAACGAGAAGCGGTACAATGGGTGTACCGAGAGAAGACAATGAGGGGTATCATCAGCGTTTAGATTGATACACCTCTGATAAACCCCAGGTCATAGCCGAGGTTATTCCCATGGAATTTGTTACGTACTACTTTACGCTACTGGTCATGCTGGCTTCGGTGCTGGCGGCCGCCACGTGCTTTTCCGCCTATTTGGCCTCGCGCTCCCGGGGCATGGCTCTCGCCTTCGGCGGGTTTCTGTGCTACTTCGTAGACGTCGCCTTCATGCTGCAGGACAGCATCGCCGCCGTGGTGCTGGGCACGGCAGTCGATCCGGGATACTTGGTCATGCGCAGCTTGGCCACCATCGCCATCGGCGATGCGTTCCTTACGTTCTTCTGGCTGCTTGCCTGCAACTTCACCGGCGAGCGCAACCGCGTGGTGCAGGCCGTGCCGCCGGTGGTGTTCCTGGTGGTCAGCGTGGGGCTGCTCATGGGCGCCACCACGCCCGAGGGACGGTTCTGGTTCTACTCCCTGCGCATGTTCTACGTACTGTGGATTCTCGGGTTCTCCCTGTTCCGCTACTTCGCCACCCACGACCCCCTGGAGCGCACGCGCATGGCTCGGGCCAAAGTAGTGTTCTGGGTAGTGGCAGCCCTGGCCCTCCTTGTCATAGCCGAGGACGCCCTCATGTTCTTGGTGCTGCAGACAGACGAATGGGCGCTGGGCCCCCTGGTTATCTCGGCCGAGCGCAATTACGCCGAGAACCTGCTTATGCTTGCCGCTTCCCTGCTGGCCATCGGCTATGCGGCCCGCTCACTTTCCCTGCGCTTCACCGCGCCCCCGGCCGATGAAGACGACGCGCGCGCCGCGCACATTGGCGACAACCTCATTATCTACGGCAATCGCCATGGCCTGACCGAGCGCGAACGGGAAGTACTCCGCCTTATCTTGCAGGGGAAGGACAACCAGAACATTGCCTCGACCCTGTCCATCGCCCTTTCCACGGTGAAGGTGTACGTGCACCGGCTGCTGCAGAAAACCGGCTGCGAGAACCGCCAGGCCCTGGTGCAGGACTTCTGGAGGAACATCTGAGACGCGAGCCTAGGGAATATAGTCGTAGGGCATGCGGCGCGCGAAGAGGTAGAACAGGGTGAGCGCCGGGATGAGCAGCCAGGGAATCGCCTCAAAGGTAAGCAGCAGCGTGGCCGCGCGAACAACATAGAACAGCACGCGGTACCCCGTGGTGCGCGGGTGCGTCTCGAAGGTCATGCGCACAAAGGAGCCGCCCGGCGTGGAGCCGTCGTGGCGCCAGGGAATAATCACCTCGATGATCAGGAACAACCCCAGCCACAGAGCCGACGTGCACAACTCGTTCGTCTGCGGGGAATCGAGCCCGGGCAATTGAGGCAGCTCGCCGGTGACCAGCTGATAGCCTCCCGCTATAACCAGCCAGAGTGCCAGAGTGCCCATGCCGATGAGGGTGAAGTCGAGCCACAGTGCCACGCACCGGCGTACGAAGCCGGGATGATCGGTCAGGGGCACCTCGGCCATCTTGCCTGGCGCCACCTTCGCCCCTAGCAGCAGCGCGCAGAGCCAACCGAGCGCACCGCCCAGTGTATTGGTGATAACGTCGTCGACATCACAGCAGCGATAGGCGTAGTCGTAGAGCCCGAACAATCCTGTGTACTGGGCAAACTCAATGCACATAGAGGTGGCGCAGGCCAGCAGCACCGTGGGCACGAAGCGCATGCGCAACAGGCGCCCGGCAATGAAGCCCAGCGGCATGAAGAACACCACGTTGAACACCAGCTGGAACACCGCCCGCAGGCCCTCTTTTTGAATGTCGTAGATGAAGTTCAGCGGGTTGAAGTTGGCGGGAATGCCGTAGGTGATGCCCGGGCCGCTGGTGCCCTCGGGCAGCGGGTACAGCGTGAAGCACCCCAGGCCCATCACGTACAGCACGGTCAGATAAGTAGCCACCATCGAGACGAACCGCAGGCGCCCGTCGCGATGGTACAGGTAGGCCAAAATGGGCAGGGTAAGCACGAAGGACGCCAGAGGCCACAGCATCAGCGCCATTTTGAAGTTACCCGTATAGTTCACCAGGAAATGCTTGATAGCGCCCATGCTCTTGCCCCTTTCTCTCGCGGATTTCGCCGATCTCCGTCGCGCGCTTTCGGCAGCATAACGGGAACGGCCAACCATTGCAGCAAAAATGACAGCAACGTAAGCGAAGTGCTCGAAGGCCGTAAGGTTGCTCGAGTCGCAAGAGCGTCAGGAGGGGAAGGGGGCGTGGACATATGGTCCCTTTTTGCTTTGAAGAGAGCGCAGGAATACCGAGCTCTCCCCTTTCGCTTCGACGCACCCGATCGGCAACAGACACAACTTCTCAACAGCTGAAACGCTTGTTTGCCCGCAGTCTTATTCGGTGCTATGCTTGATCATTCTCCGAACAACACAAACCTACTGAAGAGGAGAGCCTTATGAACGTTACCGTGTATTGCGGGTCGAACCCCGGCGACGACCCTCGCTTTGAAGAGACCGCCCACGCCCTTGGGCGCTGGATTGCCCAAGCGGGCCACAGCCTGGTATACGGCGGCAGCTCGGTGGGCCTCATGGGCGCGGTGTCCCGCGCCACCCTGGATGCCGGCGGCACCGCCATCGGCGTGGAGCCCCGCTTTTTCATTGAGGCCGGCGTGGCCCAGCATGATCTGACCGAGCTTATCGTGGTGGAAACCATGGGCGAGCGCAAGGCGAAGATGATCGAGTTGGGTGACGTTTTCGTGGCCCTGCCCGGCGGCGTGGGCACCCTTGAGGAAATCAGCGAGATCATCACCCGCGTACGCCTAGATTTGGGTCCGGCCGAATGCTACTTGCTCAACATCGACGGCTTCTACGATCCGCTGATTGCCCTGCTGCAGTCCATGATCGACCATGGGTTCTTCGATCAGTGCGATCTTGACCGCGTGCACTTCCCCGCCTCCGTCGAAGAGCTAGCGGCGCTTGTCGAAGGCCGCGGCGCTCGCGTCATCTCCTTTGATACGGCGCGATTGCGGGCTGTGGGGTAAGAGGAAATTACTCAATCACCCGTAGCTGATATTGGGCTTTGCCGGCGTCTTTGGCGGTGTAGAGGGTTTCGTCGGCGGCTTCGTAGAGCTTCTCGAAGGCGATGGGCGGGTTGAGGCAGCACACGGCTCCGATGGAGATGGTGGGCGATGCCTGGCGCGGCTCTTCTTCGCTGACCTGCTCAGGAGCGCTGCCGTCGGTGGCGCGCGTGGTGGCGAAGGGACCGCGCGACAGGTGCTCGAGAATGCGGTCGATGGCCGGCCCCGGCCCCAAGCCCGCGGCGAAGATGGCGAACTCGTCGCCGCCCATGCGGGCCACCACGTCTTCCTTACGCATGACCTGGCCCAAGAATGCACCCAGCTCCTTCAGCACGCGGTCGCCCTCGGGGTGGCCGTAGGTATCGTTCACGGCCTTGAAGTCGTCCACGTCCACGGTGATGAGGGTACACGGACGCGACTCTGTGTTGAGCATGGTCTCGATACGATCGAGGGCCGCCGAGCGGTTGTACAGGCCGGTCAGGCTGTCGCGCTCGGCCTTTTTACGGAACTGGCTCTCGCGCATGACCATATCGTGGGTGTCCAGCAGGCGCCCCACGTGGCGCAGCGGGCTGCCGTCGTCGTTGTAGAGCACCACCGACTGGTAGCGGTACCACACCGGTTCGCCGTCGGCACCCGGCGTGGAAGTTTCGAAATCCACCAGGCTGTTCTCCTGGATTTGCTGCATCAGATGCGAGAGGTCGTGGGAGTGAATGTCCAGGTGGCATTCCTGCTGGCAGCGACGATGGACCACGAAATCAGGCTGCTGGGGCTCGCGGCCGAAGCGCCCGACGAAATCACCGTAGACGTGGCTTTCGCCCGTGCCGCACTCGATATCGAACAGCACGTCGTTGGACAGCGCCGTGATAATTTCCAACCGCTCGTTGGCGCGCTCAAGAGCTTGACGCGCAAGCACCTGGTCGGTAATGTCGATAACCGTGACGTAGAACCACCGCACGCCGTCCTCGTCCTCCACCAGCCGGCCGCTATCGTCGAACCAGCGAATCTCACCGTCGGCCCGGCGAATGCGGTACACCACGCGATCGGTGTCGCCTGTAGAAATTTGCTCGCGAATGGTGGTATCCACGAAAGCCCAGTCGTCAGGGAGGACCATGCCCTCGAAGGTGTTGCCCGTCAACTGGCAGAATTCCTCGTAGCTTTCGCAACCGAACATTTCGACCAGACCGGCGCTCACATAGTCCAACTCGCCCGCGCCCTCGGCGTGATAGCGGAACAGGCCGCCGGGAACGCGGTCCAGGAATTCGCGCGAGACCTCCGCGGCAACGGAGTCATCGTCCACTACGCCGTCGGCAGCTCCATCGGCTCGATGAAAAGTAACCATGCGCTCGTCCTTCCCCGCAGAACGCCACGGCTCCAACTCAGCCGCGGCGCTTTCAAAAGCATTCGCTCATGATAGCACGTCATTAGAGGAGGTTTTTGCTTCCCATCGGGGAAAACGAAAGGCCGATGGCTCAGGGGGCGTCGACCCTTTCGCGCCTGTCACCAACGACGCCTTTGCGGGAACGAACGCCTACTTGCCAATACGCTTCAGAAACGCCTCGTAATCCACCTCGTTCTGATCGGCATAGGCACAGGCGAAGGCCGCCATGGCTGCGTCGAACTTGTCGGATTTTCCCAAGTAGCCGGCGATGGCGCCTCGGTCCCCCGTGCGGGCATGGGCGCGGGCCAGCGTCCAGGCGCACAGCTGACTGTAAATTTCCAGTTCGTCGGCGCTGGCCTTCTCCAAATTCACCGACATCTTCCAATTCCACAGCTGACGCACGTAGTAGTCGCGCCGCACGCCGTCCTCGTCGGGCGCGCTGGTCCAGCCCAGCAGCACACCGCTGGTGGCCTGCATAAGGCGCTGCCCTTGCACCACGCGCTCGCCGTGAGAGGCGTAGCGGCTCTTCCCGCACCAGCGCTCGAGCACCGAGGCGTTTGCCTCTTTGATTTGCAACACCAGCGGGTCGGCCACCTCGGTGCCGGCCAGGGCCGCCACCCAGCAGCGGGTGCCCACGCTGCCCACGCCCACCACTTTTTGGGCGATGCCCAGCACCTGGTAGTTGGCCAGCAGGGGCTGATACGTGGGCGTCACGGTGCTGCGATAGCCGTCCATGAGATGCCTGAGCGACTGCAGCACCCGTTCGGCGTTGTCGGGCGAGAGGAAAAAGGACAGCGGCACGATGTCGGGCGGATCGTAGGTCATGCGCGCCCGACCGTCCTTCATGGTGACCAGCTTGTCGAAGGCCCGTTCGTTGGTTTTGGCGAAGGCCCGCTCCAGGTCAGAGGCCACCTGGCGTCGATCAGCCTTGCTGACGCTGTCGGCCAGGCTATGGAGCACCTCGGCTACATCGATGTATGCGCGCCACACATCAAGGGCACCCTGGCGCGCAAAATACCGCATGGCCCGACGGTAGCTCTCGGCGGTCAACTGCGCCGCCTCGCGGCACCATTCCTCGCCGAACCCACGATAACGCCCGCAAACAGCCACGCTGGCCACCAGACGCCGCACGTCCCAGTCCCAAGGAGCCGGGGCGGTCTCGTCGAAATCGTTGAGGTCGAACACTAGGTGGCTTTCGGGCGAGCGATAGCCGCCGAAGTTCGCAATATGGGCATCGCCGCAGGCTTGCACTACTTGGCCCGTGCTAGGCGCATTGGCCAGATCGGCCGCCATCACCGCCGCAGCCCCGCGGTAGAAGGCGAAGGAGTTGGCGGCCATGCGCTGATGGCGCTCCGGCACCAGGTAAGGCAGGCGATTCTCGTCTTGAGCGAACAGCAAGTCCAGAGCCTCCGCGCGATCCCGCCGCACATTCCATGTGCCCAGCTTGGAGCGGGGCACGCGCTGGCGCACCTGCTTGCCGCGTTCGCGCGCCTCGTACCACCCCGGACCGCGCGGGGGCTCTTTCCGTTTTGCCGCCGCTCGTTTCGAGGGGCCGTTCTTGGCCGCCGCGGATCGATTGCCGACGCCTTGGGAAGCCAGGGTTTTATGCAGCTTGTTCAGCTTGTTCAGCTTCTTGCTCATGACGGCTCCTTGCCTCTGCCGACGGGCCGGCGCTTGATGTTCTGAGTGAAGTTGCAAACGCGCCCAGCCTGCGGCTCATCGCCTTTTGTCCATCATAGATATTTCGCCCGCTCTGGGCTGCATTCGAAAGAAAACCGTCGCCGAGGCAGCATCCGTGGGCGAACTTCTCAAAATTCTTGCAAGGATCCCCGTTGCTGGATCGTTTTTCTGGTAGATTCTGCCTTAGTGAGAGAGGAAGCTTCATGAAGAAAATGATCGTTGCGGGCCTGCTGGCTCTGACGCTAGCGGTGACCCCGGGCGTAGCTTTTGGCGCCGCCACCACGCCCCTGCTGCCAGCGGCCGATGCGCCGGCTTGTGCCGGGTGCGCCACCGGGTTCCACCGCGTTGCCTGCCCCACCACCATCGCGCAATCGCTGTTCGCCACCATCGACCACTGCGCCAGCCGCGTGCACGGCTGCCTGGGGATGAGCGGCGCCGCAAACACCGATGACCGCGTTGACGACGCCTCCGACGGATGGACCTGCCCGCGCTCCGGCCATCACGGTTACGGGCATGGCTGCGGCAACGGCGCAGGTCACGGCTGCCGTCGCTAGCGCACTGTCCACGCCCCACGGCCCCGGCTGCCACCCTTCATGCGCCCCGCCTCTGACATAGAACGCACTATGGAGCGCCACGCCGACACGGTGTGGCGCGTCTGCCTGCTGTACTTTGCCTGCGAGGCCGACTGCCAAGACGCCTTCCAGGAAACCTTCCTGCGCTACGCCCTGGCCGACACCACCACCTTCGCCGACGATGAGCACCGCAAGGCGTGGCTCATCCGCGTGGCGCGCACCCGCTGCCTGGATATGCTGAAGGCAGCCCATCGCACACGCACGGCCGGCGGCGACGAGGCGCTGGGCGCGGCGGAGTCCCAGCAAGCCGTCGGACAGCGCGCTGCGCAGCCGGCCGCCCCGCCCGACGAGCAGCCCGGTTCCTTCACCAGCGAGGTCGTCGACGCGCTGCAGGCCCTCGATGATCCGCCGCGTACCCCGCTCTACCTGGCCCTCTGCGAGGAATATACCGCCCCGGAAATTGCCCAGCTTCTTGATGCCCCCGTGAACACGGTGTACTCGTGGATTGCCCGGGGCAAGAAACACTTGAGGAAGGTGCTCTCATGACGCACCCGACCAACGACCACTTCGAGCACGACGTGCGCGAAGCGCTTCTGCAAGTGAAAGCCCCCGCTTCGGCCAAGACGCACACCTTGGCCGCCATTGAAGCGGCCCGAGCGGCTGGAGCTGCCGGGACGGCAGCTCCTTCGACACCCGATCCCGCTGCAGCGGCTCCTGCGACGTCTGATCCTGCTGCGACGTCGAACCCCGCCGCAGCAATCCTCGCGATACCCGTTCCTGCAAACTCGCCAAGCCCTGTTGCCCCCGCCGCCCGTTCGCCACGGCGGCGCCGTCGCTGGGCGCCTCTAGCTGCGGCTGCCTGCCTCCTGCTGGTGGGCATTCTGGCGGGCGCCGGCTGGCACCTGTGGCAGCAGCCGGCCGCCTTCGTGGGCGTGGACGTGAACCCCTCCCTGGAGCTGACCGTCAACGCCTTCGATCGCGTGGTGAAAGCCACCGCCATCAACGACGATGGCGCCGCGGTACTGGACGCGCTTTCCCTGGAGGGCCGGTCTTACGCAGAGGCCTTCGCCGCGCTTATGGACAGCGAGGCTATGGCCCCCTATCTGGCCAAAGACGCGTTCGTTGATGTGAACATTACCACCCAGGACAACGCCTTGGCTTCCGAGCTGCAAGCCCAAAGCGACGCCGTGCTTGCCGGCCATCCCTACCAGGGCGCGTGCCATCATGCCGACGAGGCCACCCGCGAAGCGGCCGCCGCGGCGGGCATGGGCGTGGGCCGCTACCGCGCTGCCTGCGAGCTAGCGGAGCTCGATGATTCCGTATCCGTGGACGACTGCGCTGCTATGACTATGCGCGAACTGCATGATGCCATCGATCATCTCTGCGAAGACGAGTCCCACAACCACGGCTCCGGCTCGGACAACGACGCCGGCCATGGCGCGGGAACGGGAAGCGGCCAGGGTTCCGGAGCCGGCAACGGTGCGGGCAACGGCCAAGGCGTCGGCTCGGGCCATGGGAAACGCCACGGTCAGCACCACCAGGAATAGAAGCGGTTGACGCCTCCTCGTCCTCCCCTTACACTGGTCGAACTTGGAAAACAAACGGGCCCGGTGCCCAAGGACAGGTGTTTTGATGGCCGGAGTGCTTTACCTCTAACATAGTTGCAACATAGTTGCCTTGCCGCAATGCGCCCGTTGCCCCTGAGGGCAACCGTTTTTTGCATGCCCGCAACCAGGCGTATCGGCTCAATTTCTTTGCAACCTAAAAGCGGTGGCGCAACGGCCGCCGCAACCGCACTCTCTCACCTGACCGCATTCTGCGCCCCTCGGCGCTTGTCTTTCCAAGGAGTACCTATGACTCAGAACACCCACCCGCGCTCTTC
This sequence comes from uncultured Adlercreutzia sp., assembly GCA_910585575.1. Taxonomy (GTDB): domain Bacteria; phylum Actinomycetota; class Coriobacteriia; order Coriobacteriales; family Eggerthellaceae; genus Adlercreutzia. The sequence goes on from CAJUFS010000069.1 coordinate 11,959, forward strand.
CGCGCCCGAAGCCACGTCCAGCCGCGACTGCGATATCGCCTCCCCGGGCCTGAGCGCTGCCGGGCTCCCGCTAGCGAAAAACTGGCTCGCCATCATCTCCTTCATCTGGGCCGGTCAAGCGGCCTCGATGATCACCAGTTTCGCCGCCGGCTACGCCATCGTGTGGTACGTCACCGAAAGCACTGGCAGCGCCCTGGCCTTGGCCGTCATGAACCTGTGCGCCATGCTTCCCATGGGGCTGCTCTCGCCCTTCGGGGGCATCGTGGCCGACAAGCACAACCGCAAGCTCATCATGATTGTGGCTGACGGCGCCGTGGGACTCATCTCCCTCGCCGCCGGCCTGCTCATTCTGGCGGGCGACGTCTCGTTCCCTCTGCTGCTGGCCTTGTGCATCGCCCGATCGGTGGGCCAGGCCTTCCACAGCCCGGCCATGATGGCTGCTATGCCCATGCTGGTGCCCGACAAGCATCTACTGCGCATCAACACCCTCGACCAGCTGCTGGCCTCCATCGCCTCCATCGGGGCGCCGGCCTTCGGCATTTTCCTGTACACCACCTTGGGGTTCGCCGCCGTCATGTTCCTCGACTTCCTCGGTGCCTGCGTGGCGGTGCTGGGGCTGCTGCTTGCTAAGGTGCCCACGGTGGTGGATCCGGCCGCGGCCCAGCAGCACGTGGGGGCCAACCTGCGCGATGGCTGGCGCGCCGTGGCGAAAACCCGGGGCCTGCTTCTGCTCATCGGCGGCGTCACCCTGGGCATGTTCATCTTTGGGCCCCTTTCGGCCCTGTG
>CAJUFS010000070.1 GCA_910585575.1 uncultured Adlercreutzia sp.
CCATGGAAGAGGCCACCGACCGCGAGCTGGCAGCCCTCCTGTTCTTGGTGTTCCTTACGGGCGATGCGGTGGATGCCCGCCTCGAGGACAGGAAGTTCGGTTTCTAGGCATTGGCTGATCGCACAAAAGACTGTTATTAGCTTCGTTCAAACGACCAAAAGCTTGTCGGTTGCGGGCTCCTAAACTGCGTGGTGTCGAAAGCAATTCCCTCGCACCCGCGTTGAAAGGAGCCCCCCATGAAGCTGTTTAACGAGAAGGCCCAAGCTGCCGTGTCCGCCCTCGATTCCGCCGATGCCGCCTACTGCACGAAGCTGGAGCAGCGCTTCGCCGCCCTGGGCATCAGCTCCCAGCACGCTTCTTCGGCGGTGTGCGCCCTGGCCGAAGCCGAGGCCGTGCCGCAGCCCGGTTCCTGGGCGGTCCTGCCCGGTCTGTTCAAGGGCCTGTTCCCGAAGAAGGTCCCAGCGACGGCGCCGGTTTCCGTTGAGTCCTATTCCGCCGAGGCCCTTGCTTAAAGCGTGCCGGCTGTCGCTTCTGCTTCGCGGATGGACGTAAAAAGGGCTCCGTCATCGACGGAGCCCTTTGTGCGCGAGCGAGAGGGGAGGGGTTAGTCCTCGACCTCGACCAGCTCGATCTCGAAGTTGAGGTCCTTGCCGGCCAGCTCGTGGTTCATGTCGAAGGTGACAATGCCGTCCTCGATGGACTCCACGAACACGGGGAAGGGCTGGCCGCCCGGGCCCATCATGTACACCGTCTGGCCCACGGGCAGCTGATCGGCGTTGGGAATCTGGTCGACGGGCACCTTCTGCACGGCGGCCTCGTCGCGCTCGCCGTAGGCCTCGGCGGCGGGAATGTGCACGGTTTTCTTCTCGCCCACGGCCATGTCCTCCACAGCGGCGTCGAAGCCGGGGATCATCTGACCGGTCATGCACACGAACTCGATGGGCTCGCCGCGATCGACCGACGAATCGAACTTCGTGCCGTCGTCGAGCGTGCCGGTGTAGTGCACCTTAACTTTCTTACCTTTGTTGCTCATGTTGCGAGCTCCTTTCAAAAAGATACATTGCCCCAGTGTATCGGAAGCCCCGCTTGCATGACGGGGCGCCCGACAACTTGCTCCAAGTTGTCACAAACCCGCGAAAAGGGGGTATGATGGAACGCATCGTGCGCACGTCATCTTTGTGCACGTGCTCAAACAGCTTTTCGATGCCGGAGTTTTCGGCGTCGCTCGAGAAGGAGTCCCTATGACCTATCGTGCTGGAGTAGTGGGAGCCGCCGGATTCGCCGGCATCGAGCTGGTGCGCCTTTTGACGCGCCACCCCTCGTTCGACCTGGCCGTGGCCACGTCCGATGCGCTGGCGGGCACGCCTATCGCGAAGGCCTACCCCGCCTTCGCCGGGGTAACCGACCTGGCGTTCTCCACCCACGAAGATGCGGACTTCGCCGCTTGCGACGTAGTGTTTTTGGCCGTGCCGCACAAGGCGGCTATGGGCATGGCTCCGGCTCTTATTGAGGCGGGGGTCACCGTGGTGGACTTGTCTGCCGATTTCCGCCTGAAGGATCCCGCCGTCTATGAGCAGTGGTACGCGCCCCACACCGCCACCGATCTTCTGGCCCAGGCCGCCTTCGGCTTGCCCGAGCTGACGGGCGACCAGCTGGCCGCCGCGGCCGCGCGCCGCGCTGAGGGCCAGGCGGTGCTGGTGGGTTGCGCCGGCTGCTATCCCACGGCCACCTCGCTGGCCGCCGCGCCGGCCATTCGCGCCGGCTTGGTGGACGCGGTGGCGCCGGTGGTGGCCGACGCCATCTCCGGGGTCACGGGTGCGGGCAAGAAGGCCACCGAGCGCACGCACTTCTGCTTCGCCAACGAGAACCTGGAGGCCTATGGCGTGGGCACTCACCGCCACACCCCCGAGATCGAGCAGATCCTGGGTTTGGAGGGACGGCTGGTGTTCACGCCGCATCTGGCTCCGATCAATCGCGGCCTGCTGTCCACGGTCACGCTGCCGCTTGCCCCGGGCGTGAAGGCTCCCACCACCGAAGAGCTGGTGGACATGTACCGCACGTTCTACGCCGAAAGCCCGCTCGTCACGGTTATGGACGCCGGCGTGCAACCGCGCACGGCCTCGGTAGCCGGCACCTGCCGTGCTCAGGTGGGTGTGGCGGTCCATCCGGCCGGCCTCATTGTGGCCACGGGCGCCATTGACAATTTGGGCAAGGGTGCCGCCGGTCAGGCGGTGCAGTGCGCCAACATTGTGTTCGGTCTGCCCGAGACCGCCGGTCTTGAGGAAATTGCCAATCCCGTTTAGCTATGGCGCCCGGGCCGCTTAGGCGGTTCGGGCGTTTTCGCCATTGTCCCTTGTGCGTAAGAGGAGAATCTCATGACGCTTCCCATTCCCGATCTGACCGACACGCCCCTGGTGTTCCACGAAGAGGGCGGCCCGGCCAGCGCACGCGGCTTCAAGGCCGTCGGTGTCCACGCGGGCTTCCGTGCCGACCCTGATCGTCTTGACATGGCCCTGGTAGTGGCTGACGAGCCTTGCGCCGCAGCGGCCACCTTCACCACGAACGTGTTTTGCGCCGCTCCGGTGCGGGTGTCGCGCGAGCATTTGAGCGAGGGCGGTCCGGGAGCGCCTTCCTACGGCTGCGCCCGCGCGGTGGTGGTGAACTCCGGCATTGCCAACGCGGCTACGGGCGAGCGCGGCCTGCAAGCGGCCCGCGATACCGCGGCCCTGGTGGGCGACGCGGTGGGCTGCCCGGCCAATGAGGTGCTCGTGGCTTCCACGGGCGTCATCGGCCAGCATCTGCGCCTTGAGCCCTTTGGCGAAGGAGTGCCGGCGGCCTTGGCGGCCCTGGACGCCCAAACTGACGACGCCGCTCGCGAGGCGGGGGGCGCCCAGGCGGCCTGGGCCATCATGACCACCGACACGCGCCCCAAGCACCTGGCCGTCAGCTTCCCCGGCGATGATTTCGGCTACCCCGACACGATGTTCACCGTGGGCGGCATGGCGAAGGGCGCGGGCATGATCATGCCGAATATGGCCACGATGATTGCCGTCATCACCACCGATGCGCCGGTGGCCGCCCCCGATTTGTCGGCGGCGCTTACCCGGGCGGTGAACAAGAGCTTCAACAAGGTCACGGTGGACTCCGATACGTCCACCAACGACAGCTGCTTTGCCCTGGCCTCGGGCGCGGCGGCGCCAGGCGGCGCCCGCTTCGAGCCGGGCACGCCGGCCTTCGCCGGTTTCCAGCAGGCTCTCGATGTGGTGTGCATGACGCTGGCCCGCGCCATGGCCGCCGACGGGGAAGGGGCCACGCGCCTCATAACTGTCACGGTGCGCGGCGCGGCCACGGCCGAAGACGCCGACGCGGCGGCCCGCACGGTGGCCAATTCGCCGCTTGTGAAAACGGCTGTGTACGGCCACGATGCCAATTGGGGCCGCGTTGCTGCCGCCCTCGGACGGTCGGGGGCGCAGTTTGCCCAAGAGGACGTGGACATCGATATACTGGGGTTGCCTGTGTGCCGTGCGGGACTCACCGTTCCCTTCGACGAGGACGAGGCGCTACTGCGCTTCGAGCAGCCCGAGTGCGCCATCGATGTGCATTTGCACGCCGGTGACTACAGCACGGTCATGTGGACGTGCGATTTCTCGCACGAGTACGTAACGATCAATGGAGACTACCGTTCATGAAGTACGCATCTGAGGCCCGCGCCCAGGGCATCGCGGAATCTACCGGCGAAATTCTGTTCGAGGCCATGCCCTGGCTCAAGCAGGTAACGGGCAAGACTATTGTTATCAAGTACGGCGGCTCGGCCATGGAGAACCCCCAGCTGGCCGCGGGCGTTATGGCCGACATCGTGCTGCTGAAAATTCTGGGTGTGAACCCGGTGCTGGTGCATGGCGGCGGCAAGGCCATCAACCGCGTGTTCGACAAGTTCGACATTCCCGTGGAGTTCGTCGACGGTCAGCGCGTTACTACCGACGAGGCCATGGCGCTCGTGCGCATGGTACTTACCGGCGAAGTGAACCAGCAGCTGGTGGAGGACATGAACGCCCACGGCAACATGGGCGTGGGCGTGTCGGGCACCGACGCGGGCATCATCGTGGCCGAGCAGGCCGACGAGCGCCTGGGCCGCGTGGGCAAGATCACTCGCATCAACACCGCCCTCATCGAGGACCTTATTGCCGAGGACTACATTCCCATCATCGCCTCCATTGCCATCGGTGAGGACGGCGGCTGCTACAACGTGAACGCCGACATTGCCGCCGGCCATATTGCCGCGGCCATCGGCGCCCATAAGATCATCTTCCTCACCGACGTGGACGGCCTCTACGAGAACTATCCCGACCCCGCCTCGCTCATTGCCGAGATGACTCTCGGCGAGGCCGAGGCCATGATCCGCGGCGACAAGCTGACCAGCGGCATGATTCCCAAGCTGGGCAGCTGCGTGCGCGCCCTGGACGCCGGCGTCAGCGGTGCCCATATCATCAACGGCACCGTGCCTCACGCCCTGCTGCTGGAAATGCTCACCGACTCCGGCATGGGCACCATGGTCACCGGTTTGGAGTCGGCTCAGTTCCTGAACTTGTCTCCCGTGGGCAAGTTTGCCGCCAAGCTGATCGAGAACCGCTAAGGGCGTGGGCGGTCCGTCCCGTGGCCGCTTCGCCATCCGCTGCGCACCCTGTGCGTGAACCGAGAAAGGACATCTCATGACCCTGGCCCGTGAAATGGCTCTGGAATCCGAATATGTAATGGGCACCTTTGCCCGCAAGCCCGTGGAGTTCGTCGAGGGCGAGGGCATGATCCTGCGCGACGACGAGGGCCGCGAGTACCTGGACTTCCTGTCCGGCATTGGCGTGTGCAGCTTGGGCCACTGCTATCCGGCGCTGGTCGAGGCCGTGTCCGAGCAGGCCGCCAAGCTCATCCACGTCAGCAACTACTACTATATCGAGCATCGCGGGGAAGTGGCCCAGCTGCTGTCCACCATGCTGAACGCGGGCAACAAAGAGGCCCATCCCGAAACATGGAAGACCTTCTTCGCCAATTCCGGCGCCGAGGCCAACGAATGTGCCATCAAGCTGGCGCGCCTTTACGCCCGCCGCCGTACCGAGGCGGCCGGCATCGATGCCGAGCTGGCTCCGCGCCTGATTGTCACCCTGGCGAAGAGCTTCCACGGCCGCACCTTGGCCACCCTGGCTGCTACGGCCCAGCCGGCCAAGCAGGAGGCCTTCCAGCCGCTGCCGGCGGGCTTCACCTCCACGCCCATCAACGACGTGGAAGCCTTGGAGCGCCTGTTCGCCACCCAGGGCGACCGCATCTGCGCCGTCATGATGGAGGTAGTGCAGGGCGAAAGCGGCGTGCACCCCTGCACCGAGGAGTTCGTGCAGGCCGTGCGTCGCCTGACGGCGGAGCACGGGGCGCTCATGATTTGCGACGAGGTGCAAAGCGGTATCTTCCGCACCGGCTTGCCCTACGGCTTCCAGCACTTCGACGTGGTGCCCGATATTGTGACCATGGCCAAGGGCATCGCCTCGGGTATCGTGGCCGGCGCCTGCGCCGCTAAGACCTCGGTGGCCGCGGCCTTCGCCCCGGGCGACCACGGCACCACCTTCGGCGGTTCCAACATTGCCATGGCGGCAGCCCATGTTACGCTGTCCACCTTGTTGGCACCGGGTATGGCCGCCCATATTGAAGAGGTGGGCGCCTACATGCGCGAGCGTCTGGCCGGGTTACCCCATGTCAACGAGGTGCGCGGCTTGGGCCTCATGAACGGCATCGACCTGACCCACGAGGCTCCGGCGGCGCCCGATATCGTGGCCGCTGGTTTGGAGTGTGGCCTGGTGCTCAACGCCACGGGCCCCTCCACGCTGCGCTTCCTGCCGCCCCTCATCTGCACCGAGGCCGATGTCGACGTGCTGGTGGAAAAGCTGGCCACGCTGCTGCAGGGATAAGAGTCGGCTGCTCCGCAGAGAGTTCGAAGCCGCCGCGTACGCAAGCCGTACGCGGCGGCTTGTATTTTGTGACAGAAGATGAGATGCCCGCGGTTTCCTGCACAAATAAAGGACAAACTCTATGAGCCATTGGCTGCATAATTCCAGGTCGCAAGCGCCATTTTTTGTGCATGCGCACAGCACATTGCACAAAAAATTTCGACCGTTTTCGAAAAAACTCGGCGATTCGTTATTGACACCCTCATCTTTTACGGCATAATACCGACCAATCGCACGGCCGAGGGTCAGTCCGCACGCGGACACGCCCCATAACTCGGACGGCCGGCGTTAGGAAAGGAACTTCGCACTATGCAGGCAGCGGCTTACACAGCTCAAGTACACGGCGGTAACGCCGCTGGCTGCGTGCGCATGAATGCTTTCCTCACCTCCACGGCAAACGTCGACCGACGCCGACGTATCAGCCGTCTGCGACGCCGTAGCGCGTAAGCAGACTATCTCGGCCCCGTCTGGGGCATCTTCAAGGTAAGCCCACCTTGGAATGAGCCGTGGAATAATTCCCCTCGCTTGATTTGCGCTTGAGCGCTCGACCGTCGCACCCTGGTGCGCTTCGGTCCGCAGCAGGCCGCACCGCAATCCAGCACCCTCCGCCGCCTTTCCGAACGGGCATCGCACCGCAAGCTCGTTTATCAGAAAGGCACAACCATGAATCCGTCGAACTCCGCCAACACCCCCGCTTCTTCCCTCCATGATGCCCCGCAGCTGTCCGCTGCTCCGGCGCCGGGCGAGAAGGAGCGCGTCGTCCTTGCGTACTCCGGCGGTCTTGATACCTCGGTGTGCATCAAGTGGCTCCAGGAAGAGTACAACCTCGATGTCATCGCCGTGGTGGGCGACTTGGGCCAGGAGCACGACGGTCTGGAAGCGGTGAAGGCGAAGGCTCTGGCCACGGGCGCCATCGGCTGCCAAGTGGTGGACATGAGAGCCACGTTCGCCAACGAGTACCTCTCCTGCGCCATGGCCGCCAACGCCATGTACGAGAACAAGTACCCCCTCGTGAGCGCCCTGTCCCGTCCGCTCATTGCCAAGCACCTGGTGAAGGTGGCCCATGCCTATGGCGCCAAGTTCGTGGCCCATGGATGCACGGGCAAGGGCAACGATCAGGTGCGCTTTGAATCTTCTGTCCTCATGTTGGACCCGACCCTGACCATTCTCTCGCCGGTGCGCGACTGGGATCTGGGCTGCCGGGCCGATGAGATTGCCTGGGCCGCGGCTCACAATGTGCCGGTGAAAGCCACGGCCGAGGCGCCCTATTCCATTGACGACAACCTGTGGGGCCGGGCCATCGAGTGCGGCGTGCTGGAGGATCCCTGGTGCGAGCCGCCGGCGGACATCTGGACCATGACCGTCGACCCCACTGAGGCCCCCGATGCGCCCACCTACGTGGAAATCGAGTTCAACCAGGGTATTCCCTGCGCCCTTGACGGCAAGCCCATGGACTTCCTCTCCATCATCTACGCCATGAACGAGCTGTCCGGTGCCAACGGCTTCGGCCGCATCGACATGGTGGAGAACCGGCTTGTGGGCGTGAAGAGCCGTGAGTGCTACGAGGTGCCGGGCGGTCTGGCGCTCATCCAGGCCCATAAGGCGCTGGAGGACCTGTGCCTCGAGCGCGGCGTGCTCCACGCGAAGCTGGCCATCGAGCAGGCCTGGGCTGACCAGGTCTACAACGGCCTGTGGTTCTCGCCGCTCAAGGAGGCGTATGATGCCTTCCTGGCCAACACCCAGCAGTGCGTGACGGGCACGGTGAAGCTGAAGCTGTACAAGGGCAGCTGCACCGTGGTGGGACGGAAGAGCGCTTTCTCGCTCTATGACTTCGGCCTGGCCACCTACGACGCCGACGACGCCTTCGACCATCAGGCTGCCAAGGGCTTCATCGACATCCATAGCCTGTCCTGCAAGGTGTGGGCGGAAAATCGTCTGGCCAACGACGCCCGTATGCCTTCCTTCGCCGATGTTGACGCCACCAACGCCGCTTGCCAGGAAGTAGTAAGCGAAGCCGAGGAAATCCTCGAGGCCACCGAGAAAGCAACGGCGTAGGCCAAGGCCTTTTAGCTTGTTCGCCCCGCCGCCAGCCGGCATCGTCTGCGAACTACCCGCTTCGCTACTTCGCCTTCGGCTCAGGCGCTGCGCTCCCTCATGCATTTACGAAATGGCCTTCGGCCATAGTTTAAAGTTAGTGTTCAGAGAAGTTCTCCGACGACGCCGACTGTCGGCGGGGCTGCTCCTCGGGTAATGAAAGGTTTTTCTTATGGCTCTGTGGTCTGGTCGGTTTGAGGAAGGGGTGGATGCGTTCACCCAACGGTTCGGGGCTTCGCTGCCCGTGGACCAGCGGCTCTATGCGCAGGATATTGCGGGCTCGAAGGCCCATGCGGCCATGCTGGCGGCTCAGGGGGTTATTCCTCAGGAGGACGCGGCGGCTATTGCGGAAGGGCTTGACGGTATTCAGAAGGATATCGAGAGCGGTTCGTTTGTCTTCGACATCAACAACGAGGACATCCATATGGCCATCGAGAGCGCGCTGACCGAGTGTATCGGCAGCGCCGGGGCGCGGCTGCACACGGGGCGCTCGCGCAACGACCAGGTGGCCACGGACACGCGGCTGTTCGCCAAACAGCGGGCGGCTGACCTCATGGCGGCCAACCTGGCTCTGCGCGAGGCACTGCTGGCCCAGGCCGAGGCGAACTTCGATGTGATCTTGCCGGGCTATACCCACTTGCAGCATGCCCAGCCGGTGCTGTTCTCGCATCATATGTTGGCCTATGTGTGGATGCTCGCTCGCGACTTCGATCGCTTGGCCGCCGCCCAGGCGGCTGCCGACGCGAATCCTTTGGGCGCGGCGGCCCTGGCCGGAACCACCTATCCGCTTGATCGCTTCGCCACCACGGCGGCCTTGGGCTTCGACCATCCCATTCCCAACTCGCTTGATGCTGTGTCCGATCGCGACTTTTTGCTCGATCTGCTCTATGCTTGCAGTGTGTCGTGCCTGCACTTGTCGCGGCTTTGCGAGGAGCTGGTGCTCTGGTCCAGCTCCGAGTTCGGGTTCGTGACGCTGTCGGACTCTTATGCCACGGGCTCCTCCATCATGCCCCAGAAGAAGAACCCCGATTTCGCCGAGCTCATTCGCGGGAAGTCCGGCCGGGTGGTGGGCGACCTGATGGCCCTTATGATGACGCTGAAGGGCCTGCCCCTGGCCTATAACAAGGACCTACAGGAAGACAAACAGGGTGCCATGGATGCTGCAGATACCCTGGAGGACTGCTACGTGTGTGCTGCAGGTATGATTGCGACTATGCAGGTCAACCCCGAGGCCATGATGGCTCAGGCGAAGAAGGGCTACCTGGCGGCCACCGATGTGGCCGACTACCTGGCGAAGAAGGGCCTGCCTTTCCGCCAGGCTCACGAAGTGGTGGGGCACTTGGTGCTGCTTTGCGAGAAGCGCGGCTGCGATTTGGAAGATTTGACGCTGGCCGACTTCCAGGCAGAAAGCCCTCTGTTCGAGGCCGACATTGCCGGGGCGCTCAATCTCGAGGCTATCGTGGCGGCCCGCACCACCTACGGCGGTACGGGGCATGAGGCGGTGCGTGCGCAAATGGTCGAGGCCCAGGCGCGTCAGGCGACTGATCAGGCGAAGCTCTAGAAAGCTTTCGAGATCAATCCCACGGTGCATTCGGAAGGGCAGCTGCTTTGGCGGCTGCCCTTCTGCTTTAGCGGCCACCCCTCTGCCTTCGCCCCCTCCTTGCTTGCCGCCGTCAGCTTGCCGTTGCGCCGCCCCTCGGCTTTCTGTTTCGCTCGGCTTTCGTGCCGAAGAATGTGGGGACGCGATGCCGCCCCATGGGATAAGATGACCCCAGTCAACGATCCGAGAAGGAGCACGCCATGGAGCAGCGCAAAGTCATCGAAGTCAAGCAGAACATCCTGGCCGCGAACGATGCGGCTGCTGACGCCTTCCGCGCCAATCGTCGGGGGGAGGGCACCTTTTTCGTAGACGTCATGGCGTCGCCGGGTGCGGGCAAGACCACGCTGCTTTTGGCTCTGATCAAGCAGCTGCGCGTCTTGGGCGTGGAGGACCTCGGCGTTATCGAGGCCGACCTCGAGTCCGATGTGGACGCGCTCAAGATCAAGGAGGCCGGTGTGGCCTCGGTGGAGCTGAACACCCGCGGTGTCTGCCATGTGGAAATGGGCATGGTCGAGCGCGCTTTCGCAGCCTTCGGCGGTATGCGCTTCGACTACTTGTTCCTGGAGAATATCGGCAATCTGGTATGCCCGGCAGAATTCGATACCGGCGCTCACACGCGCGTCATGCTGCTGTCGGTACCCGAGGGCTGGGACAAGGTGATGAAATACCCGCCCATGTTCGCCGCTGTGGATGCGCTCATTGTCACCAAGTGCGATTATCTGCCGCTGAACGAGGACTTCGACATGGAGCGCCTGAAAGCTGAAGCGCGTCGCCTGAATCCGAATCTGGAAATCTTCGTTACGAGCGCGCGCACCGGCGAGGGTATGCCCGAACTGGCTGCCTGGTTCCAACAAACGCGCGCGGAAAAGCTGGGGGAGTAACTAGCGGCGCTTCTCATCCGCCTGCATCATTGGGCCGGCTCTCCTAACGAGAGCCGGCCTTTCTTCTCTTTGAACACTGGCAGCCTTTTCATTGACGTTTTGTCACAGATAACGCATCTACCTGCGTAAACATTCATCTAAACCCAAGTTACACCCGCCTCGTAGCGCCCTTTCTGCCCGAAAACCCTTGCGGGGGGGGGGGCGCTTTTTTGATAGGTTGAGCCCGTTCGAGGGAACTGGACGGACCCGGTTTGAAGGTATGGAGGAGATGGAAACCGCGCGCGTCCGAGACTGCCCAGTATCTCGATCTTTGACAGGAGCCGCATGCGCCCTAAGGCGCCGCTGCGGTCAAAGATGGAGAAAGGGGAGTTATGAAGCTCTCTCATCTAGGCAAGCTGGCGCTGCCGCTTGCGTTGGCTGGCACCTTGGTCGCAGGGGTACCTCTGGAGGCGCTGGCTTGCACTCAGTTCTGGATTCCCGATAGTTACACGGCGGATCAGAACACCTATCTGTACGGTCGCTCGGAGGATTATTCCAAGCGCTACCATAAGACGTTCGGTGTGGAGGAGGCCCACGCTCGCGGGTTCCTCTATTACTCAGACGAGACTGATTTCAAGTGGAATGCCGACAAGCCTACGCTGCGCTACACCTACGTGCGCGATAACGTGGACGCGTGGGACAATCAGCCCAACGCCTACACCTCTGCAGGCATCAATGAGAAGGGTGTCTCCTGCACGGCCACGCTTTCGACCAGCATGAATAGCAACGCGAGGAAAGCCGACCCGGCAAATGAGGATAGCGGTATCGGCGAGTACAACTACGCCAGCATCATCCTCGGCCAGAGCAACACGGCTCGCGAGGGTGTCGAGCTTATTGGCCGCTTGATTGACGAAAATGGTGCATACGCCTGCGACCAGCTTATTATCAGCGACAACAACGAGACCTGGCTCATGTCGGTGGTTTCTGGCCACCAGTGGGTTGCTCTGCTGCTTCCCGAGGACCAGGTGTCGGTTAATCCGAACATGGGCAACCTGGCCATGCCGCTGGACATCAAGGCGACGTCCGAGGATGACCCCACTCCCGTAGTGGGCAAGGGGGTTCTGTGCTCGAAGGACATCATCAAAACCGCCAAAGACGCTGATTTCCTGAAGACCAACGAGGATGGCACCATCGACGTGGTGGGCACCTATGGTCCGGCTCCTACCAGCTCGAGCAAGCGCTATGTGCAGGGCCGTCACTTCTTCGACGCTGCGAAGGATCTCGACTATTCGGTTGCCGATGGCAGGGTGTCCATCACCAACCCCACTCAATTCTTCAAGCCGGGTCGCGCCGATTACACCGTTATGGACGGTCTGCGCTTCCTGGGCTACCGCGGTGAGGGCACCGACGTCGAGGGCGTCGGCTCTGGCCTCAGCAACTCTCAGGTTATCGGCACCATGGGTACTTCCGAGACCCATATGTTCGAGGTGCGCCGCGGCCTCGATCCCGAAATTGCCACCATCCAGTGGGAGGGCCTGGCGCCCGGCGAGTTCAACGTCGAAGTGCCCATGTACTCGGCCCTGCTGAGCAAGGTCAACGAGCGCTACGGCTCAGTCTACGACGACACCGACCATGCCAAGGGCGGCGTCGCCGCGGCTTCCGAAGCCGGTCCGTGGGACCAGTCCATGTCCTACGTGATGATGGATCTGAATACCCTGGGCGACCAGAACCGCGAGAAGGTGGCTCCGGGTCTGCGCACCTACCTGGATGCGCTGCAGAACGAGCTGATCGCCCAGCACAAGCTGGTCGACGCGGCCATGCAGAAGGCGCCGAAGGCCGAGCGCGCTGCGCTGGCCGAGAAGGCGGCCGACCGCGCCACCGAGCTGGTGTGGGAGCGCTGCGAGAAGGTCCTGCAGGAGGTGCGCGACTACCTGGGCACCGATCAGGCAGCTCCGTTCATCGCCGACGACTACAACCTCTCCACCAAGGGCCTGGCCAAGCCCTTCCTGTACGCCTCCGAGGTAGTGCCCGCTGCCCCCGAGCAGCCCGCCAAGCCCTCCGAGCCCGCGAAGCCGGCCACCCCGGCCGTGACCGCGGCCTCCATCGCCAAGGCGAA
>CAJUFS010000071.1 GCA_910585575.1 uncultured Adlercreutzia sp.
ACCTCCGACCTGGTCACGATGGTCATCAGCTCCACCTTCTTCATCACCATTGTGGCGGCGCCCCTCGGCGGCATCCTGTCCGACAACGTTTTCAAGGGCTCGCGCTACCAGACGCTCATGATTGCCACGGGCATTACCGCCGTGACGCTCGTTCTCATCCCGATCATCGGCAATGCGAGCGCCATCATCGTGGCAGTGCTGCTCATGCTGGCCTACGGCTCGGTGTCCATGATCCTCGGTCCCTTCTGGGCCATTCCCAACGAAATTACCCAGCCGCAAATTGCCGGCCAGTGCACGGGCGAGCTCACCATGCTCTCCAATATCGGCGGCATTGTGGTGGCGCCGGTGTTCGCTGCGCTCATCGACAGCACGGGCACGGCCCTCATCTGCCTGGGCATCTGCGTGGCCGTGGGCGTGATCAGCTTCCTGTGCGCCCGCTTCATTCACCAGTAGGGCTCTGGGTTTCGGGCTCCCGCGCCAAGCCGCGATAGCGGAAGGGCGCGAAATCGATCGAGAAAGGATCGCTTTATGGAAGACAAGAAGGTAGTCATTATCACCGGGGCTGCTATGGGTATTGGCAAAGCGGCCGTGGACCGCTTCGGCCGCGCGGGCTGGCAGATTGCCGCCGTCGACTGGAACGGCGAGGCGCTGGCCGCCACCGAGGCCGAGATGACCGGGAAGGGCTATGCCGTCGACGCCTATGTGCTGAACGTGGCCGACTACGACGCCTGCGCCGCCATGGTGGCTGATGTGGAGGCGAAGTACGGACGCATCGACGGCCTGTACAACAACGCGGGCATCTTGGGCGACCGCGACGGCATCCTGGGCTTTGACCACGAGACGGTCAAAGACGCCTTCGAGGTGAATGTGTTTGGTTCGTTGAACCTCATTCAGCTGGTGGCCCGCGTCATGGATCGCTTGGGCATCCAGGGCGCCATTGTCAACACCACCTCCATTAACGCCGAGGTGGGCACATGGGATCCCATCGGCTACATCGGCTCGAAGGGTGCCATGAAGGCCATCACCCAGGGCGCCGCTTTCCATCTGGGTGCTCAGGGCATCCGCGTGAACGCCGTGTCTCCCGGTGCCACCATCACGCCCATGGCGGCTAGCGTCTACGACGTGCCGCCGGCGCGGGAGGCTGTGGCCCTGAACCACAATCGCCACCGCTGGATCACCCCCGAAGAGGTGGCTAACGCGGCTTTCTGGCTCATCTCCGATGAGGCCTCGGGCGTGAACGGCATTGTGGTGGCCGTCGATGACGGCTATGCCACGGGCAAGGGCGCCGATCTGCTGGGCATTTTCGAGGAGTGGGAGAGCGAGCACCCGCAGGCTTAGGCTCTCGCGTTTCTTCAAGTTCGTTGACAAGGGAGGCCTTCGCGCCCGGACGGAGGCACCGTCCCTTACAAGGGTTCCGGGAAGATTAGGAGGAGATCATGAATCGTCTGGAAGGCAAGCGCGCCATTATCACCGGTGGTGCCAAGGGTCTCGGTCTGGCCACGGCTCAGCTGTTTGTAGAAGAGGGAGCGAAGATCGCCATCGTCGACTTCGACGGCGAGGCCGGCCGCGAGGCTGCCAAGGTGATCACCGAGGCTGGTGGCGAGGTGTACTTCCACGAGGTGGACGTGCGCGACGCCGAGGCCATCGAGGCCACCTTCGCCACCATCAACGAGGAGATGGGTGGCATCGACATCCTGGTCAACAGCGCCGGCGTAGTGGACTCGGGCGTCATCGCTCACGAGACGAGCATCGAGGAGTGGCGCGAGGTTATCGACACCGACCTGAACGGCTCGTTCATCACCTCGAAGTTCGCCGTGCCCTACATGCTCGGCAAGGGCGGCTCCATCGTGAACATCGCTTCCACGGCCGGCCTGTCCTCGGTGTGCGACGGCAACGCCCCCTACCATGCGGCCAAGGGCGGCGTGGTGCAGATGACCAAGAACTTCGGCATTTCCTACGCCAAGAAGGGCATCCGCTGCAACTGCGTGTGCCCCGGCACCACCCTCACCGACCTGGTGCGCAACGACCTCATCAACAAGTTCGGCAGCGTGGAGGAGGGCGAGCCGGTCTACGGCGCCATGCACCCCATGGGTCGTCTGGGCAAACCCATCGAGACCGCCTACGCCATCCTGTACCTGGCCTCTGACGAGGCGGCGTGGACCACGGGCGTGGCCCTGCCGGTGGACGGCGGCTTCACCGCTGCGTAAAGCGCGGCAATGCGAAGGAATGTGCGGGTGCCCTGTTTGGGGCAGGGCGCCCTTTAAGAGAGGAGAATTCCCATGAAGCTCACTAAGCAGGAATGGCAGGATCTGAACAACCGTCTGGTAATGGCGCTGCGCCCCCTCACCAACCCGGTGGCCATCAAGATGATCGACTCGCCCGAGGGCTTCGAGGAGTACGGCGACCTGAAGATGGCCACCAACCCCTCCACGGGCTGCCAGATCATCGGCATCGCCGCCCACTTCCATATGACTATCGGCATCAAGCCGGAGAAATTCCTCACCACCTACTGCGGCGCCAACTGCGGCTGCTGCGAGCGCGATGAGGAGTGGCACGACGGCGTGCTGCTGGCCAACCCGCCCTACCCCTGGCACGGCAACCAGGACGCCTCCCGTGCCCATATGGAAAGCTATCTGGACACGCTGCCCGAGAAGCCCTATGCCGGCATGGTGGCCTCGCCGCTCGACGACAACGACATCGCCGAGCCCGACTGCATCTCGGTGCAGATTCAGGCTTCTGGGGCCTTCCATCTGCTGGCCGGCCTGATCGAGGCCGACTTCCAGTACCTGGAGTTCCCCTTCCGCGGCGAGTCCCAGTGCGTCGACACCTGGATGCGCACCATCAAGACCGGCAAGCCCGGCCTGTCCTTGGGTTGCCGCGGTGACCGCGCCCTGGGCAACCTACAGTCCGGCGAGGTGCGCGTGACGCTCACCTGCGAGCAGTTCGTGAAGGCCATCGAGGGCGTTGAGAATCTCATCAACCGCGGAGTGGACTACCCGTACTTCGCTCCCATCATGCTGCCCGACAACGTGTAGGAAGGCACATTGTCCGCAGCCTGGGGTGAGGAGGGTGAGACAGCCAGGTGAGACAGCCAACCGTCTGACTTGTCTCATCGCCGGCAAAAGCCCTTGACAGTGGGGAGCCCCTTTTAGGGCTCCCTTTGCTCTTTCGGGAACGAGGACGTGACAGGTGCGGAAGCGGAAGGGCGGCGGTCGATGGGGCGCGCTAGGATGGGAGGGTCAACCAACGATGCGAAGGAGCTTCCTGTGCGTTTGCAAGATAAAGTTGTAGTGGTCACGGCGGCGACGCGCGGCATTGGCGCGGCCATTGTGAAGGCCTGTGCTAACGAGGGCGCTACGGTGTATATCGGCGCCCGCAATATGGAGCGCGCCGAGGCCGAGGCGGCGGAGCTTGCGGCCCAGGGCCTGAAGGTGAAGTGCGTCTACAACGACGCCTCGGTGCCCGACAGCTTCCAAGCCATGATCGACACCGTGGTGAAGAACGAGGGCCGCGTCGATGTGCTCGTGAACAACTTCGGCGGCACGAGCCCCGCCACTGACAAGGACATCACGGCCACGGGCTACGAGGACTTCATCAAGAACATCGACGTGAACATCGGCAGTGTGTTCCTGGGCTGCCAGGCGGTTATCCCCGCCATGCGTGAGGCGGGCGGCGGTTCCATCGTGAACATCAGCTCCATTGCCGGCAGCGTGCCCGACATCAGCCAAATTGCCTATGGCACGGCCAAGGCGGCCATCAACCACATGAGCAAGTCCATGGCCGTGCAGCTGGCCCGTGCTGGCATTCGCGTGAACGTGGTGGCGCCTGGCATGACTGCCACCGACGCGGTGAACGACAACCTCACCGACGACTTCAAGAAGTTCTTCCTGCGCCACATTCCGCTGGGCCGCATGGCCGACCCGGAGCACATCGCCGCGGCGGTGGTCTACTTCGCTAGCGACGAGAGTGCCTGCACCACGGGCCAGCTGCTGGAGGTCTCCGGCGGTTTCGGCCTGGCCACCCCCATCTTCGCCGACGCCATGGATGCCGCCGTCGCGCGGTAGGGCCTCTTGTGGCAAGGAAAACAAGCTCGGTAACATCCGATGTGACGAGAAGGAGCCCCCAAGGGGCTCCTTCTTTTTGTTGTCTCGAGGCGCTAGACGGGGAGCGCTACACGAACTGAACGACCAGCTTCTTTCCCATGCCGTCGGCAAGTTGCTGCAGAGTCTTTAGGGTGGGGCTTGATTTGCCGGTTTGCAGACGACTGAGAGCGCTCTGCTTCATTCCGCAGCGTTCGGCGAGCTCGCTTTGGGTAATGCCAAGCTCGTCTTGGGCGTCGAGAATGGCCTTAATGACGGCGTACTCCGGCTCGAGGCGCTCCCATTCCTCGGCGAACGCGGGGTCTTTCATCTGCTCGTTCAGATACTCTTTGAAGCTAAGCATGATTGCGCCTTCTCTCCCAATCGTTCTTGTAGCGAATCGCCCGGTTTAGCTCTCGCGAAGGTGTCTTCTGCGTCTTTTTCAGGAAACCGTTCGTAAGCACGATCAAGCCGTCCTGGTAGAAGAAGTAGAACACCCGAGCTTGTTCTCCCGAGGTAGGGATTCTCAGTTCGAAGATTCCGTTTCTCAGGTGCTTCGAGGCCGGTGGCCGCAGTTCGGCGCCCTTCTCGCTCAGCACCTCAAGATCGCGGAGGCATTTCGCTCGTTGATGCGCAGGGAGCGAATCGAGAAAATCACGCACAGGGATGCGTCCGTTTTCCTTTTCGTAGAAGACTATTTCGTAGTGGCTCATACTGTCCTCCTCATAATATAACAAAATAGTTATATGTCAAGCCATCTTAAGAATGGCTGGGAGGATCTTGCAGGTTAAGTCGCCCGATGCGCGTCTGCTAATTTCGACCGATGGGCTGTGACAGAAATAAAGCTGCCCCTGCACTGGCTCTTGCTAGCATTATACCATACAAATGTACGTTATATTAAGAGAAAGAGCATTCGTTATCGGACTTGACAGCCACCCCATCTTCGCCGACGCCATGGATGCCGCCGTCGCGCGGTAGGCCACAACCCATCGGCCTCGCCGGAGGCGTTGCGGCATCGTGCTAGAATGGCGGCATTGTCGTCGAGCCTTGGAGGAGGTGAGAGGGAATGTCGAAGAAGCGCAAGCGGTCGGTGCCGGTGAGTGCGAAGGCGGCCCGGGCGAGCCACGCCTCGCGCAACGTGGTGTGGCGCCAGTCAGCAGCAGAAGCGACGCTGGCGGCCAAGCCCCGCTACAACGGTTACGCCTGCGGCCACGGAGCCCACGGCCCCGCCAAGTACAGCCGCACGAAAACCAAGCAAGCCTGGCAACGCCAGATGCGACAAGAAGGAGCCTCTCGGGGCTCCTTCTTTTTTGCGCACGACGAATGAGTGGGTTGCGCACGCTCTACGAGTCTCCTAAACTATCACCAAAGTGATACTTTTGGAAAGAAGGGAGAGGCAGCATGTACGAAGCAGCAGCGTTTTTCGGGCATGAGACGCTTACACTTTTCCATGGGTCTTCGCAGGTTGTTTCCCGGCCTCAGTTTGGTGCGGGATCGCCCTTTAACGACTACGGCCAGGGCTTCTACTGCACCGAATCGCAGCAGCTGGCCAGCGAATGGGCTTGCCCCACGTTGGAGGATGGCTGCGTGAACGAATACGCGCTCGATCTCAGCGGCCTGAGCCTGCTCGATTTGGCAGCGCCGGAGTACTCGGCGCTTAACTGGCTCGCGGTTCTTCTTGCTCATCGCACCTTTGAAGTGGGGCCGGCTGCCAGCGCGGTGGCGCGCGACTTCATTCTCCAGCACTATGGGGTCAGCTTAGCTGACGCTGACTTGGTGCATGGCTACCGCGCCGACGATTCGTACTTTTCATTTGCGCGCGACTTTCTGTCGAACCAAATCAGCCTTGAGGATTTGGAGCGCGCCTTGTTCTTGGGTGGTTTGGGATACCAGGTGGTTCTCAAAACGCCCCGCGCCTTCGAGGCCCTGTCTTTCGTTGGCTGCGCGACGGTCGAAGGCGAGTGGTGGAATCCTTTGCGCATGGCGCGTGATACCCAGGCGCGCGAGCGCTATCATGCCGTGGTTGCGCAGTCTGCCGAACAAGGATTTCAGGGCACCTATGTTGTTGATCTTATGAGGAGGGCGTAATGGGACGGATGGCGTACGAGGTCGTCAACTTCGACTTCGAGTATCTCGATGATGCCCGCGAAACGCTGGGGGCACTGTTCGATATCGGCGTGAACGAGTGGAAGGTGTCCGGCGAGGATTTGACCCAAGCCTTTCTGGCATCGGGCGTAGCCGAGCAGTTCGAGCGGCACAATCCGGTATATGTATCGGGCAAGTCGGCTCTCGACCTGCTGCGTTTGCTCGCTCCGTACCTCGCCATCGAGAAACCCGTGCCTGCCCAAGCGCAGGTGGTGCCTCGGGAAGACTACTGGCTCGGTTGGATTTTGGCCTACTACCAAATGGAAACCGGGCGTCCCTACCGTCAGGTGTTCGACACGGTGCCCTACGACGAGCTGGTGGCCATGTTCTATCCACTTCACGAGGCCCCCGAGCAGAAGTTCGTCGAAGTGCTTACTCGCCGCTTAGAGAATGCCTCGCTGCCCACGCGCTTGCGACGCCAAAGAAAGCTCTGCGGTCTTTCCCAAAAGCAGTTGGCGAAGGCTTCCGGGGTCACGCTGCGCTCTATCCAAATGTACGAGCAGCGGCAGAAGAACATTAATCGCGCCTCTGCAGAAACGCTCTACCGGCTTGCCTTCGCCTTGCACTGCTCGATGGAAAACCTCATGGAGCGCTAGGGAAGGGCCACGGTGCGGGCCGTCCCGCTTTTAGGGGCTCTCTTCCGACCGCTGCCGAAAATACCTGGCCGCTCTGGTTATTCCCGATAATCGCCCTTATAATGATGCAATTATCGACTTTTCAGTCCGAGGAAAAGAAGGAGCGCAGCTGTGGCCTACTATTTCGATGAACCGTCCCGCACATTCAACGAGTACCTGCTAGTTCCGGGCCACACGCCGGCCGATTGCATTCCGGCGCGCGTCAGCCTGAAGACGCCGCTCGTGAAGTACAAGAAGGGGCAGGAGGAATGCCCGCTCACGTTGTCGGTGCCCATGGTGTCCGCCATTATGGCCGCCGTATCCGACGACAAGATGGCCGTGGCCCTGGCCACCGAGGGCGGCCTTTCGTTCATCTACGGCAACCAGTCCATTGAGGACGAGGCTGCCATGGTGGCCCGCGTGAAGGACTACAAGGCCGGCTTCGTTACTTCTGATGCCAACCTTTCCCCCGATATGACCCTGGCCCAGGTGGTGCACTTGAAGGACCAGTACGGTCACTCCACCATGCCCGTCACGGCCGACGGCACCGCCCACGGCAAGCTGCTGGGCATTGTCACCGAGCGCGACTACCGTCTGTCCCGCATGGAGCTCACCGAGAAGGTGGCCGACTTCATGACCCCGCGCGAGAAGCTGGTGGTGGCCCCCGACGGCACCACGCTGAAGGAAGCCAACGACATTATTTGGGATCACAAGCTGAATTCCCTGCCCATCGTTGATGAGAACGACTGCCTGGTAGCTCTGGTATTCCGCAAGGACTACGACTCCCACAAGTCCAACCCCGATGAGATGCTCGACTCCCACAAGCGCTACATGGTGGGCGCCGGCATCAACTCCCGCGACTACGCCGAGCGCGTGCCGGCTCTGGTAGAGGCCGGCGCCGACGTGCTGTGCATCGACAGCTCCGAGGGCTATTCCGACTGGCAGAAGATGACCATCGAGTGGGTGCGCGAGCACTACGGCGACGAGGTGAAGATCGGTGCGGGTAACGTGGTGGACGCCGAGGGCTTCCGCTTCCTGGCCGACGCCGGCGCCGACTTCGTGAAGATCGGCATTGGCGGCGGTTCCATCTGCATCACCCGCGAGACCAAGGGCATCGGCCGCGGCCAGGCCACGGCCACCATCGAGGTGGCGAAGGCCCGCGACGAGTACTTCCGCGAGACGGGCGTCTACATTCCCATCTGCTCCGACGGCGGCATCGTCTACGACCACCACATCTCGCTGGCCCTGGCCATGGGCGCCGACTTCGTCATGCTGGGCCGCTACTTCGCCCGCTTCGACGAGAGCCCCTCGGCCAAGGTCATGGTGAACGGCACCTACATGAAAGAGTACTGGGGCGAGGGCTCGGCCCGTGCCCGCAACTGGGGCCGCTATGACCTGGGCGGCAAGAAGTCGCTGTCCTTCGAAGAGGGCGTCGACTCCTACGTGCCCTACGCCGGCAGCCTGAAGGACAACATGGCCATCACTCTGCTGAAGCTGAAGAGCACCATGTGCAACTGCGGCGCCCTTACCATCCCCGAGTTCCAGGACAAGGCGAAGCTCACGCTGGTGTCCGCCACCTCCATCGTAGAGGGCGGCGCCCACGACGTGCTGCTGAAGGACAAGGCTCCCTACGCCTCCAACACGCGCTAAGCGCGGCAGCGCCGCTCGGCGCACCAGATGTACGCAAGCCCCGAGAGCATCGGCTCTCGGGGCTTTTTTCGTACTTGGCGGTTACCGAACTCTGACGATCTGTTTGCAACGCGAAAGACTCATCTTTCGCCATCGCGACGAGGCGCATACTGAAAGCATCCTTGGGAGAAAGGTGCCCCTATGTCGCTGTCGTCGCTCATCAAAAAAGTTCCCATTCCCACGGCGGGCCTTGCGTTGGGCTTGGCGGCTTTGGGAAACTTGCTGCAGCCCTACTCGGAGCTGGCTCGCGGTACCTGCGGCATCCTCTCGCTGCTGCTGGTGGTCATGCTGGTGGCGAAGATCATCATGTTTCCCGCTATGATTCGCGATGACCTGCACAACTCCATTTTGGCCAGCGTGTCGGCCACCTTGTTCATGTCCGTCATGCAGCTGTCGGGGTACTTGGCCCCCTTTGCCATGGCGGTGGCCTTCGCCCTGTGGTGCGCCGCGGTGGCGGGGCATATCATCCTCATGATTTGGTTTACCGTGCGCTACATCTTCCGCTTCAAGCTGCACGAGGTGTTTCCCACGTACTTCATTTGCTACGTGGGCATTATCGTGGCCTCGGTGACGGCGCCCACCTTCTCTATGGAGTGGCTCGGCAATCTGCTGTTCTGGTTCGGGTTTGCCTGCTATATGGTGTTGCTGGTGCTGGTAACCATCCGTTATGCCAAGCACGAGATCCCCGAGGGCGCCCGGCCGCTGTTCTGCATTTACGCCGCGCCCATGAGCCTGTCGCTGGCGGGCTATCTGGCGTCGAACCCCGATCCGAATCCGGCGTTTGTCGGGGTGCTGCTCATCGCGGCGCAAATTCTGCTGATCATGGTGCTCACCCAGTTGCCCAAGCTGGCGGCGCTTAACTTCTATCCCAGCTTCGCGGCCATGACCTTTCCCTTTGTCATTTCGGCGTTCTCGCTGGGCCGCGCCGTGGCATTTCTGGACGGTGCCGGCATTGCCATTGCGGCGGTGCCCATGCTCGAGGCGCTCATTGCGCTGGAGACCATCTTCGCCGCTGTCATGGTTACCTACGTGGCCTGCCATTACGCGCGTTTCTTCTTCCGCGAGATCGAGGAGCCCCAGGCAGCCGACGTGGTGCAGGAGCAGGCCATGAACGCCCGCTTCGCCGAGAACTTCGAAAATTAGGAAGCGAAGCCGCGCAGTCCGGACCTGCCGCGCTCGTGCGAAACGCAAGAGGTGCGTTGTCGCGGGGTGCCGCAGCGCGGCGAAGGCGCTGTGTGGTCCGCTTAGGCCTCGTCCACGTAGCGGCTGATCAGGGTACGCAATTCGTCGATGCCCGTGCCACTTTCCGATGAAGTGACCACCATGGGCGTGCCCTTGGGTAGATCGAGGGCCTTGCGGATGGACGCCCGTTGCTTGGCCTGCTGCTGCTTGGACAGCTTGTCGGCCTTGGTCAGCGCAATGGCGAAGGGAAGCCCCGAGGCCTTCAGGAACTCCACCATGTGCTTGTCGAGCGCCGACGGGTCATGGCGAATGTCGATGAGGGACACCACTAGGGCGAAAATGCGCTCCTGGTTGAAATAGCCCTCGATAAGCTCGGACCAGCGGCCCTTTTCAGCCTTGGACACCTTGGCGTAGCCGTAGCCGGGCAAATCAACAAAGTCGACCCCGTCCACGTCGTAGAAGTTGATGGTGGCGGTTTTGCCCGGAGTGGAGGAGACCTTCGCCAAGCCCTTGCGGTACATCAGCTTGTTGAGGAGCGACGACTTGCCCACGTTCGAGCGGCCGGCAAAGGACACTTCGGGAAGAGTCGATGCGGGCAGTTGCTCCGAGGTGCCGTAGGCGGCCTTGAAAGATGCGTTGTGGAAGTTCACGGTTCCTCCGATTCGGGCGCAGGGCGCGGGTTGCTCCTGCCTATGGTACCCGACCTTTTCGCGCTGCGGGCAACCTCCTCGGAAACGGCAGGCATTGCGAGGGCGGCTTCGGGGCGATCATAGCGGAAATGTATTGGATGGCTACAGAAATCAAGTCAGTTATTACATTCGGGATTTTACTTTTATTCACGCGTTCCCTCAATGTATACAATCGTCCTTCAGCGGCGCTTAACCCCTCGTTGACCAGGCATTAGGAGAATAATGAGGTGGCTCGGGCGCACAAATTGGTGAACCGCGGCCAGGGAGGGCAGAAGCGCGTGAAACACTACAAGGTAGCCATCGTTGACGATGATCCGCTGCAAGCCGCCGAGTTGTGCAAACTTGTCGAGCAATGCGTCGTGCCGGCCGATCTCAGCGCAACGGCTTTTGAGAGCCTGAGCGCTTTCGAGGCATCGTTGGAGAACGAAGTGCCGGACATCGTGTTCATGGATATCGTGTTTCCCTCCGAAGCCGCTCAAGGCGAAGGGGTGCTTGCCTCGGCGGGGTTTGCCGCTGCGCGGGAAAACATCGCCGGCATCGATGCCGTTTCGCGCCTTTTGGAGGAGCACGACGGCGTTCAAGTTATTTATGTTACGGGCTATATCGAGCTGTGCACGCGCGTCTATCGCACGCGCCACGTTTCGTTCCTGCCCAAGCCGGTGAACGAGGCCGATTTGGAAGAGGCGCTGTGCCAGGCGGTGGACAACCTCAACGAGCGGGTGGTGCGCCCTTTTGCCCTTAAGGTGGGCGGCCGCATCATGAGCGTCGACCCTGCTGACGTGGAGTACATCGAGTCGGATCGCCGCAAAGTGCGCATTTTCATGGACGATCGCACTATTGAGGCCTATGAGTCGCTGAGCAGCATTACCCGTAAGCTGCCCGGTTCGTTCGTCCAGTGCCACAAGAGCTTCGTCGTCAACATGGACCGTATAGCCGAGATGCGCTCTGATGCGGTCGAAATGCGTTCGGGCACCACCTTGCCTGTCTCACAGAAGCGCCGTCGCGAATCGCGGGAGGCTTTTGCCGAGCACCTGCGCGGCCGCCTGTAGCGCGAGATCGGCTCTGCGGGAAATTGCGATGGAACTCGCTTTCGATCTCCTTAACTACGCCCTGTTTCTCGTTTCCCCCTGCCTGATCATCTATGCGGCCACCTTTTATCTGGACATCCGGCGGAAAGAAGTCTTCTGGATTGCGACGCTGGCCTTGATTCTGCCGGCGGCCAGCTCTGCGTTTATCCTCATGACTCCCTTGCGTATCGTGGTGGGCACGATAGCCATGGGGGCGCCCATGATGCTGTTCGCTCGCGACAGCCTGCTGCGCCGCAGCATGGTGGTGGCGTGTCTGCTGGCTATTCTGCTCATTGCCGATGGCATTGCCATCGTTCTTTGGCGCCTGCTGAAAACTTCGCTGAGCTTTGCAGACGGGGGAGGGCTGGGCGATTGGGATCTGGCGCTTCTTGCCCAGGCGGTGCGTATTGCGGTCGTGCTTATCGCCCTGGTGCTTTTCGATTTCGCCTATCGTCGGATGAGCCATCTTCACACCGATCGCGGCGTCCTCACCTTCGGAGGGTTCATCGTCGTTCAGCTGCTTCTGCTGACCCTGTGCATAGCGGTTGCCATGACGGATAGGGAGGCGCCGCTGTGGTTTCTCGCGGGGGTGATGGGCGCCACCATCCTCTCTGCAGCGGTGGACGTCTTGCTTTTCGTGCGACTCTACCGCTTCAACTGCGGGGAGCAGCAGCGGGAGCGCGCCGAGCTGCTGCAGCACGAACTCGATCACTATTTGCAGCAGTATCGCCTGGTGGAACGCGAAGTGCGTCTGGTAGGTCGGCTTCGTCACGACTTGCGCAACCAGTCCAGCGTGGCGATCCTGCTTGCCCAGCAAGGCGATACCGAGCGGGCTTGCCGCCATCTCGAGATGCTCGTCGACGAGATCATTGCCCGCAGTCTTGATGACGAAAGAACGGTGACCGATTGGGGGTGCCCGGTGCCAGCGGAGGCGCGCTCGACGGCGAGCACCGCCGACGCCAGGCGCGAGAATGCGGAGGAGCGCGTGTCGGCGAGTTGCGCGAAGAAGCCGTCTGCAGTGGCAAAAACGCAGCGGGGGGGGGGCGTCATGGCCGTTAACCTGAGGCCGCGTCGCCGCATTCAGCTGGC
>CAJUFS010000072.1 GCA_910585575.1 uncultured Adlercreutzia sp.
TGCCCTCGTCGGTTTTCACGTTCAGCGTGAGCGACTTCTTGTTGGCGTTCAGCTGGAGGTAGTACACCGACCAAGAGTCAGCAATATCGAGCAGCTCGGTACGGGTGGGGTCACCGCCGGGACGCTCGATCTTGATGACCTCGGCACCCATCCATGCAAGCAGCTGCGTGCAGGACGGTCCGGACTGAACCTCGGTCCAGTCGATCACCTTCATGCCGGCCAGAGGAGCCGTCGAATTATTTGTTGCAGTCACAGGAACACCTCGTTTCTTTCGAGTTCAGAATGTGCTACGTTGTCTATTCTAGGAAGGGAAAGCAGCTGGTCGGGTCTATGAGCCTCTTTGTCATCGAGCGGTTTGCCGCCCGTGGACAACAAGAGACTTTATCTGCCGACGGAATGCCGCCCTTTCTGAATGCACCCCTGTTTCACCCGCTACCGTATACCCTCGTCGGCCCCGCAATTGCTTCATCCGCCCCCTCTTGAGAGGATGATCTTCATGGACAACGAGCGTCAGAAACTCAAGCTTTTGCATCTCATGCGTTTGTTCTATCGACACACCGACGAGCAGCACGGTCTCTCCACGCCTCAGCTCATTGAGCTTCTGGCCGCCGAGAACATCGACGCCGAGCGCAAGTCCATCTATCGCGATATCGATACCTTGCGCTCCTTTGGCTTCGACATCCAAAAGCTGCCCACGCGCCCCACCACCTACGCCCTGGTCTCGCGCTCGTTCACGGCCGCCGAGCTCACCCTGCTCATCGACGCCGTGCAGTCCTCGCGCTTTCTGACCGAGCGCATTTCGAACAAGCTGGTGCGCGGCGTGGCGTCGTTGGGCTCGAAGCACCAGGTCAGCTCCATCGCGAAGCACGTGCACGTCGAGGGCCGCATTCGCATGCAGAACGAGTCGGTGTTCCACAACGTCGACGTGATCCACGAGGCCCTGGCCGCCAAGCGCAAAGTGGCCTTCCGCTACGTGAAGCATGACGTGAACAAGCGCCCCGTGGCCCAAGGCAAAGGGCGCACCTACCTGGAAACCCCCGTGCGCCTGGTATATTCCGAAGGGTGCTACTACCTCATCGCCTACAACGAGAAGTACGAGAGCTTCCCCGTCTACCGCGTCGACCGCATGCAGGGCCTGCGCATTGCCGACGAGACTGCCGCACGCAACGAGGCCATCGCCACCTTCGATATCACCGCTTTCAGCAGCCGCACCTTCAGCATGTTCGGCGGTGAGGCGGTGCCCGTCACGCTGATCGTGGGCGAAGAGGTGATGAGCGCCATGATCGACCGCTTCGGCAAAGATGTGGAGGTTACCCCCGTCGACGAGGGCCATGCGCGCCTGTGGACCACGGTAACCGCCAGCCCCACCTTCTTCGGTTGGCTGGCGCAGTTCGGCACTGCCGTGCGCATCGAGAAGCCGGCCGCCCTCGCCGAGCAGTACGCCGCTTACTTGCAGGACATCATTGCCGCCTATGAGCGGCAGGAAGAAGACCCGGGAACGCCGGAAGCCATCGACGACGAATCGAAGGCTTAACGGCGCCGACGCCTTACGCCACCACCGTGGCCATGAGCGCCTCGAGGCGCCGCACGTCCAACGGCTTGGGCAGGTGCGCGTTCATGCCGCTCTCCAGCGACCGCATGCGGTCTTCCGAAAACGCGTTGGCGCTCACCGCGATAATGGGCAGCGTCGCGCGCAGGGCGTCGGGCAGCGCGCGAATGGCGCGCGTGGCCTCGTAGCCGTCCATGACGGGCATTTGAATGTCCATAAGTACCACATCGTAGGCATCGGCCGGCCGCTGGGTGATTTTGTCGACGGCCACGCGCCCGTTCTCGGCCGTCTCCACCCGGTAGCCCGCGTCCTCCAGAAGGCACACGGCAATTTCGCGATTCAGCTCGTTGTCCTCCACCAGCAGGATATTGCGCACCGAGCCGAGCCCCTGATGGCCTGCAGGGCTGGCGGCGCCCTCCCCCTTCTCCACCACGCGCAGCCGCACGTCCACGGTGAAGGTAGACCCCTCGCCGGGAGCGCTGTCCACATCGAGAGATCCTTCAAGCAAGTCGAGCACGTAGCGCACGATGGTCAGTCCCAGACCCGTGCCCTGCACCCCGCTGTCGGTGGTGTTGTTCTCGCGCTCGAAGGGCAGGAACATCCGGTCGAGGAACGCCGGCTCCATACCGATGCCGTGGTCGGCCACGACGAACCGGAAGGACGCATAGCCCGCCGGCGCCCCCGGCACCTCCTCCACCGCCAGCCGAACGGCATCGCCGCGGTGCGAGTACTTGATGGCATTGTCCACCAGCTGCAAAAGCAAGTGAGACAGGCGTACGGCGTCGGTG
Source organism: uncultured Adlercreutzia sp. (assembly GCA_910585575.1). Lineage (GTDB taxonomy): Bacteria > Actinomycetota > Coriobacteriia > Coriobacteriales > Eggerthellaceae > Adlercreutzia. Next base: position 2,338 of record CAJUFS010000072.1, read on the forward strand.
ATGACCGCGTCGTGGGCCAGGGGGGCCACGTCCAATTGCACCTCAACCCCATTGCGCTGGGCGGTATCGCGGCAATCGAGGGCCACCTGATCCATGATGGCGGTAATGCGGCACTCGGCCTCGGCCAGCTGCATCTGCCCCGCTTCGAGGCGGCTGATCTCCAGCGTCTCGTTCACCACGTCGAGCAGCTGCTCGGAGGCCACGCGAATGCGGTCGGAATAAGTGAGCACGCGCCCGTGATCGTTGCCGTGGGCCTTGATGAGCTGTGCGTAGCCCACCACGGCGTTGAGGGGCGTTCGAATGTCGTGGCTCATGTTCGACAGGAACGTGTTCTTCGCCACATTGGCTGCCTCAGCCTGGGAGAGCGCGCTGCGCAGCAGCGAGCGATGCTCCAATTCGCGCTCGTAGGCCTCGGTCAGCTGGGCGTTTATCCTCTCGAGCTCTTCCACATGGGCCCGCTTCTTGTCCGTGGCGTCATTGACGAACACGTAGAAGAAATCGCCCTCCTCGGCACTGACAAAATGACCGTAGTCCTCGATCCAGCGCACGCTGCCGTCGCGGCGCACGATACGGTACTCCACATAGTCCATGTCGTAGGTGCTGGCGGCAATTTGATGCGAGATGGAACGCTCCACCGAGTCGATATCGTCGGGGTGCACCATGCCGGGGAAGGTAAAGCCCGTGAGCTCTTTGAATTCCTCGAGCGTCGCGCAGCCGAACATGCGCAGACACGCGTCGTTGACGTAGACGAGCGATTCGTCGCCATGGGCGTGGTAGACGAAAAAGCCACCGGGCATGCAGTCGAGCACCTCGGATATATCCAGGTGCATGCGCTCAAAGAGCGTCGGGGTTTTCAGCTCGGCCATGGCGAGGATCCTATCAGGGTAATTCGCGTTTTTTCGTATCCTATCACTGGTTATCCCGCGCGCGAACCACTGCATCGAAAGTCTGTCACAAAGCGTTACGCGAAGGAAACAATTACTCCTCGGTATAATGACCTCACCCCAACCAATTGCCGTCACTGAAGGAGCGTCATGGCCGAGCGCACCCAAAGCCCCACACGCACCAAAGCCACCTGGAAGCCCCGCGTCGACGAAGGCGACCCGAGCTTTATGCGCGTCGGGGATGCCACAGCCGTCGTGCTCGACCGCGGCCAGGCAGCCCGCTTTCGCGAGCCCGGGCGCTCTCCCGTAGCCGAGCTGCCCTATCAGGGGGCTTCCACGCCCTTCCCGGACACGAGCGCCGCTCTGCCCTTGCTGGAAGGCGACGCGGTGCCTGCGGGGCTTTCCCTTGCCTACCGCATCGTCGGCGGCTACGACGCCAACGCGGTGGAGGTGTCGTGGAGCATTCCCGCCGCGTTGGCCGATGCCGCAGAGCGCCCCGTGCGTCTGGCGTGGGTGATGCTGAAGACCTTCACGGGGCTGCAGGTGAAATACCCCCTGCCCGGTAAGCACGGGCCCCTCGTATTCGCCCTGGCCGACGAAGACGCCTACGTCTACTGCGACGAGCCCGTCTGCAAGGAGTGCACCTTCCGCTGCAAGCAGGGCATGGTGCTCTACGGCGCCTTCGAGGGCCTCGGCGTGGTGCGCCAGCCGCTGTCGCCCAACCGCCGTTAAAGGGCGGCTTGGGCCAGCTGATAGCCCTCTACGAACAAGCTGAGCTTCTCGATATAGCGCTCGGCCAGCTCGGAGAGCTGACGCTCGTTGTGCACGATGTAGCCGACGCGCATGCGCTCGGTGGTTTGCAGCGGCACGCTGGCGATGCCCGTGTACATTTCGCTGGACAGCACGCCCGTCGAAATGGTGTAACCGTTGTGATGCGCCAGCAAATTCGACAGGGTGCCGCGATCACTGACGGCGATGCGCTTCTCGTGGGGCAGCTCGGCCAGGGGTTCTTCGGCGTAGAAGAACGAGTTATTGGACCCCTGCTCGAAGGAATAGCGCGGGTAATCGGTAAGATCGTCGATAGTGACCAGCGTGCGCTGGGCCAGCGGATGATTCTCGCTGACGAACACGTGGGGCTGAGCCGTGAACAGCTGGTTGAAGGACAGGTTAGCGTCCTCCAGCGCATGGCCGATGACGCTTTCGTTGAAGGTGGACAAATACAGCACCCCTAAGTCGCTGCGGAAGTCGCGCACGTCCTCGATCACCTCGGACGTGCGGGTTTCCCGCAGGTTGAAGTTGTAGCCGTCGCCCTCGTACTCCTCGGCCAGTTCCAAAAACGCCTCCACCACGAAGGCGTAGTGCTGGGAGGTGATGGCCAGCCGCTGGGCGCCGCTATGGCCGGGCCCCGCATAGCGCTGGGCCATAAGGTCGGCCTGCTCCACCACCTGACGCGCATAGCCCAAAAGCTCGATGCCGTCGTTCGTAAGCGTAATGCCGCGGTTCGAGCGCTCGAAAATGGTGACGCCGGTTTCGCGCTCAATGTCGCGCACCGCCACCGAGAGGCTCGACTGCGATACATAAAGACTATGGGCGGCTCCGCTGATGGAGCCGTGGTTGGCAATGGCAATGAGGTAGCGCAGCTGTTGCAAGGTCATGCGAGCTCCAAAGTCTAGTAGTTTTCTAGACATTATACGTCTAACGACGCATCGTCAATGCAGAAATCATACCCAACGGCCCTCCCCCACGCCGTCGCGGCCATCGAAAACCACTATACCCCCTCGGTTGACGGAACCCCGCCATCAGGTAGCATGAGCCCCAGCAGCCAGCAGCGAGTCCGTCGGGGACTACCTCCTCCTCAACCAAGGGAGAGCCCAGCGGAGACACGGGGTGCCCTGACCGAGCGAGTTCCGCAGCGACGAAAACAGCCCAGTGGGCTGTTTTCCAAAGCGAGGACTGTTTGAGCGAATCAGGGTACCCCGTGGCTCCGCCCCCCGGAAGACCCGCGACCAGAAAGGACAGGTTCGTGAACGTACACAAGAGCGTAACTGAGCTCATCGGCCACACGCCGTTAGTCGAGCTCACCAATTACGAGGCGGCGCACCAGCTGCCCGCCACCCTCATCGGCAAAGTGGAGTCCTTTAACCCCGGAGGCTCGGTGAAGGATCGCATCGCCCAGGCCATGTACGACGAGGCCGTGGCCGCTGGCAAGATCAATGCCGACACTGTCATCATCGAACCGACGTCCGGCAACACCGGCATCGGCCTGGCCGCCATCGCGGCGGCCCGTGGCAACCGCATCATCATCACCATGCCCGAGACCATGTCGGTGGAGCGCCGCAACCTCATGGCCGCCTACGGTGCCGAGCTGGTGCTGACCGAGGGTGCCAAGGGCATGAAGGGCGCCATCGCCAAAGCTGACGAGCTGGCCGCCGAAATTCCCAACTCGTTCATTCCCTCCCAGTTCACCAACCCGGCCAATCCCGCCGTGCACGAGGCTACTACCGGCCCGGAAATTTGGGCCGACACCGACGGCACCGTGGACATTCTGGTAGCCGGCGTGGGCACGGGCGGCACCATTTCGGGCACGGGCGCCTATCTGAAGGCGCAGAACCCCGCCATCCAGGTGGTGGCCGTGGAGCCCGCCGGCTCTCCCGTGCTGTCCGAGGGCCGCGCCGGCGTGCACAAGATTCAGGGCATCGGCGCCGGCTTCGTGCCCGATACGCTGAACACCGAGATCTACGACGAGATCATCCCCATCACCGACGAAGAGGCCTTCGCTGCCGGCCGCGAGCTGGCGGCCCACGACGGCCTGCTGGTGGGCATCTCGTCCGGCGCCGCGGTGGCCGCCGCCACCAAGCTGGCCGAGCGCCCCGAGAACGCCGGCAAGAACATCGTGGTCATCCTGCCCGACACCGGCGAGCGTTACCTGTCCACCCCCATGTTCAACAGCGCCTCTTAAACCAGTATTGCCTAAGAGCGCTCCAGGCGCCCCCTGTCCCTGCGGACCGGGGGCGCTTTTTGCAGCTACCAGAAATTCGAGCGCGAGACGACCTTGGCGCAGCAGCGTCAGCCGCGATGCCTTTTGCAAACGAGCGGCAGCCCATGGCAGCCCGCAAATCGGCGCCCGCTTAAACGACAATCGGTTTACCGACAGCCGGCGATGGTGCCGCCTCCCACCACCAGGTCGCCATCGTAGAGCACCGCGGCCTGACCAGCCGCGGCCGCCCGCTGCGGCTCGGCGAAGGCAATGGTGAGCTCGTCGTCACCCGTTTGCCGCACCACTGCCTCGACGGGGCGCTGACGGTAATGAGTCTTCACTTGCACAGCCCGCGAACTCTCGAGGCGCTCCACGGCAATCAGGTTGATATCGCGGACAGTCACCGTCGACACCAGCACATCCTCGGCGGCTCCCACAACCAGGGCGTTGGCCTCAGGGTCTTTGGCGAAAACGTACAGGGGCGCCGGCGCCGCCACGCCAATGCCCTTGCGCTGGCCCACGGTATAGTGGATAAGGCCCCGATGGGTGCCGAGCACCTTGCCCGCCCGGTCCACAATGGGCCCCGGCCGAAAAGCCGCTGGCAGGGCGATGCCCTGCTCCGGGCTCGATGCGCCAGCCTCAGTCGCAAGCCCCGAGCCCGCAAGCCCCAAGCGCCGGGCGATGAAGCCTACATGATTCCCGTCGGGCACGAAGCAGATATCCTGGCTCTCGGCCTTTTCGGCGTTCATGAACCCGTGGGCACGCGCCACATCCCGCACCTCGCTCTTCGTCAGATCACCCAAGGGGAAAAGCATATGGGAGAGGGCGTCCTGGGTCAGGTGATACAGCACGTAGCTCTGGTCTTTTGTCTCATCCCGGGCGCACAGCAGCTGCCAGCGCCCCGTGGCGTCATCGAAGCGGCGGCGGGCGTAATGGCCCGTGGCCACATAATCGAGCTCCAGCTCGCGACGACGGCGCTGGAGCGCATCGAATTTCAGATAGCGGTTGCAGTCGATGCAGGGGTTCGGCGTGGCGCCCTCCACATAGGTGGCGCAGAAGCGGTCGATCACCTGCTCGCCGAACAGATCGCCGAAATTGAAGGTGTAATGGGGCACGCCCAAGCGGCGGCAAACCGCCTTAGCGTCCTCCACGTCGTCCAGCGAGCAGCACGTGGATTCAGCGTCGCAGGCCACATCGGCGTTGCTGAACAGCTTCATGGTGGCGCCCGTTACATCGAAGCCCTCCTCGCACAGCAGAAGCGCCGCCACCGAGCTGTCGACGCCCCCGCTCATGGCCATCATGACGCGCCGAGGCGATCCCTCAGGTTCGCTGATTGCGCTGGGCGCATCCCGCAAGCCCAGCGCATCATGCAAGCTCTGTCGTTCGTTTCCGTTCATGGCGGCCATCATAGCACAGCGCCTCTACCCTCCCTCGCAATCCCTGACATCCCCTCGCACTCCCCCACTCTCTTCCTCTCTACGGCCGCCCTCCCCCTTTGCCTGCACCCCCTCTCGCCCTCTTCCCCTTTTCCCCTTTTTCTGCCCGAATTCCTTTACCCGCCCCTTAAGCCCCGACACTTTCCGCTATGCTTTAACTCGTTGCAGGGGTACCGTCCCTGTCGGCTGCGCTTCAGCGCGACGGGCGGCGGTTGAGAGGGCTTGCGCCCAACCCTTAGAACCTGTCAGTTAACACTGTCGTAGGGAGCACCATCGCTTAACGAAGCGCTCCCCGGACGGAGCGCTTTTTTGCGCTCGGGAAGGAACGTCATGACCACGTTTACCGAAACCGAATTGCGCGCCTTGATGGCCAAGGCCGTGCGCGAGGTGCGCGCCACCAATCCGCTGGCGCCCTCCATCACCAACACCGTCACCCAGAGCTTCGTTGCCAACGCCCAGCTGGCCGTCGGCGGATCAGCGGCCATGGTGTACCTGCCCGACGAAGGCGAAGCCGTCGCCCAAGCTTCGGGTGCCACCTATATCAACCTGGGCACGCTTTTGCCCATCTATGAGGAAACCATTCCCCGCACTGCCCAGGCCCTGGCCGCGGCCGGCAAGCCCTGGGTTCTCGATCCCGTGGGCATCGGCATCGGCAGCCTGCGCTCGCAGCTGCTGCGCCAGGTGCAGCCGTGCAAGCCGGCCTTGGTGCGCGCTAACGCCTCCGAAGTGATAGCCCTGGCGAGTCTGTGGGGACTGGACGTTGACCGAACTGCCGCGTGCAACGACGCGCAACCCGGGGCGGCAGACGCAGCAACCGACGAGAGCCAAACGCCCGGAAGCACGGCCGCCGGCGACACCAACGACAAGCCAGTAAGCGCCGAAGCAGCCGCAGACGCCCCGAGCGCCGGCCCCCGCGGCGTGGACGCTACCGATTCCGTGGACGCCGCCGAAGCGGCAGCAGCGGCCATCGCTCGCTTCACGGGAGGCGCAGTGGCCGTATCCGGCCCCATCGACCTGGTCACCGACGGCACCACTGCCGTGCGCCTTACCGGCGGCTCGCCGCTGATGGAGCGCATCACCGGCGCCGGCTGTTCATTGGGCGGCGTGGCGGCGGTGTTCTGCTGCGTGGCCAACCCCTTTGTGGCCGCCCTCGCGGCCACGGCAGCCTACAACGTGGCCGGTACGCGCGCTGCCGCCCGCTCCGACGCCCCCGGCAGCTTCCAGGTGGCTTTCCTGGACGAGTTGTACCACCTGACCCCCGAAGACGTCGCCGACGCTCCCCTGAAGCTGGAAGCGCGGTAGCACCGCCTCCTAGACACCGAAGAAAGGAAGCCCCATGAACACGTTAGTTGCTGTTGCCATCGCCCCCTTCGGCGTGGGCGACGAGCTGGCCCCCTACGTGGCCGAAGCCGTTCGCATCATCCGCGATTCGGGGCTGCCCCATCGCACCACCTCCATGTTCACGGAGATCGAAGGCGAGTGGGACGACGTCATGGCCGTCGTGCGCGACGCCACCTTCGTCCTGGCCAACCAGGGCATCCGCACCGAGGTCATTTTGAAGGCCGACGTGCGCCCCGGGCACACCGACACCCTCAACCGCAAGATAGCGGCCGTCGAGGAGCTGCTGGCGTAGCAGGCGGCAACGCCTCAAGGACCAAAGCTGCGCTGCTTCCCCCGATGGCGAGGGCGTAACGAAATACTTTCGAGGTGCGGGCGGGAACCGCCGCAGGCGTTCGAGAACTCTATGATGAGAAGCATAGAAGCTTGGAACCACCTGCGGAAAGGAAGCGCCATGCTGCGTACGGTCATTCAGATTGACGAGGAAAAGTGCACGGGCTGCCGCCTGTGCGTTGACGCCTGCCACGAGGGCGCCATCGGCATGGTGGACGGCAAGGCGCGCCTGCTGCGCGACGACTACTGCGATGGCTTGGGCGATTGCCTGCCCGCCTGCCCCACAGGCGCGATTACCTTTATCGAGCGAGAAGCGGCGGCTTACGACGAGCACGCCGTCGCCCAGCACCTAGCCGCCCGTGCCGCTGCCGAGCAGATTGCCGAAGACGACCTCGATCGCACCGTGGCCGAGCTGCCCAGTCGCCTGGTGCAGTGGCCAGCGCAGATCAAGCTTGTGCCCACTCAAGCGCCCTACTACAACGGCCGCGGTCTGCTGGTTGCCGCCGACTGCACCGCCTTTGCCTGCGCGAGCTTCCATGAGCGCTTCATGAAGGGCAACGTCACTATTATTGGCTGCCCTAAGCTGGATCAGGGCTCCTATGCCGAGAAGCTGGCCGCCATTATGGCCGACAACGATGTCACCAGCGTCACCATCGCCCGCATGGAGGTTCCCTGCTGCGGCGGCCTGGAACGCGACACCGCCCAGGCGGTGGCTCTCAGCGGCAAAGACCTGCCCTTGAACGTGGTTACCTTCTCAGTGACAGGCGAGGTCATCGCCTAGCTCAAACAGGCACGCACCAGGGCCTCGGCTATAGCCACAGGATTCTCCTCGGGCAGCGACGGCAGCGACACCACCATCGTTGCCGGCCGGGACTTCACCGAAAAGGCACCGGGAGCCTGCGAGGGCACAAGGCCCGCAGCCAACTCGGTATCATAGGCCCCCAAAGGCACGAGATGGATGCCCCGCGACGACGCCGCATCAGCGATAGCCTGCTCACGTCGGGCGGCTTCCTCGGGCCAGAGAGGCTCCGCGCTATCCACCTCGAGAAGGAAATGCAGCCCCGCTCCCGCGCGCCGAACAGTCAAGCGCTCGGCGCCGTCAACATCGTGCAGCGCAGCCAGCAAGGCATCCTGACCACGCCGATAGCGGGTGCGCTGACGATTCACGTGGCGCTCATACTCGCCCGTCTCTATCAGACGGGCCAACGTTAACTGATCAAGCACGCCCACCGTGCAAGCGTAGAACCCCAGACGCTCGCGGAACACCGCCGCCAACTCGGGAGAAAGCACCATATAGCCAATGCGAAACGTGGGACCGAGCGACTTGGTAAAGGTGTTCAGATAGATAACGCGCCCGGTTCGATCCAGCGACTGCATGGCGGGAATGGGGCGCCCTGTCATGCGAAATTCACAGTCGTAATCGTCCTCGATAAGGAAGCGATCGGGACGGTCCTCGAGCCAGCCGAGCAACTCCCGCCGTCGTCGGGCGGTCATAACCGTGCCGGTGGGCAGCTGATGGGAAGGCATGCAGTGCACCACCGACACGGCTTCGTTGCTGGAAAAGGTCATACGCAGGCCGTCCCGATCTAGCGGTGCAGCAACCAGTCCCACATCATTGCTGCGATACACCTGGGCCAGGCGCGGATACCCCGGGCTCTCGATGGCAAAGGTGCGCTGACGGCCAAGGCCCTGCACCACAAAGGAGTAGAGTGTCTGCGCACCAGCGCCTACGACAATCTGATCGGGGTGTACCTCAATACCGCGTGACGCGCGCAGATACGCCGCCAGGGCCCGGCGCAGCCGCAAGGCCCCCGTAGGGCTTGCGGCTCTTTGAAGGCTCGCCTCGCTTTCCTCCGCCAGCACCTGCCGCGTGGCCCGCGCCCACGTTTTATAAGGGAACACCCCTTGCAGTGCCGGCGCCGTCTGCCCCCCTAACTCTTCCCAGACCCCCGTGGCTTTCCCCTCCCGGCCGAGCAGCACCTCGCGCAGAGGTGTCTCCCCCACAGGCGCTTCGGTAGGATGAAGGCCCAAACGGCGAAGCCGTCGCTCCTGATCGGAGGGCAGCGCCAATGAGGCCACGAAGTGCCCGCGGCGCTCTTGGGCATAGGCGTAGCCCTCGGCGACAAGCTGGCGATAGGCGCCCTCGACAGTGATGACGCTCACCCCTAAGTGACGGGCGAACTCACGCTTGGGCGGCAGTTTCGCCCAAGGCTTCAAATGTCCTTGCTCTATATCGCGGCGCAGACAACGGTAGAGCTGTTCATAGAGCGGCACCGTCGAATCTCTCTGCAAGTCATAGGTAAGCACCGATGGCTTCCTCTCCTTCCTGGGCTCCATCAGGCCGCCCGCACTTCCACTAGATCGACCGTACTTCCACTAGATCGACCGTACTTCCAACCGCTCGCTGCTGAGACCTCCGTCAGATCGCCCGAAAACCATCAACTCGCTTGGACATCCATCGGCCGCTTAAACCTTAGGCAGTTACCGGCAAAGGGGTTCTCCAGCTGTGACCTTATCAATTTTTAAAAAACTGGCTATATCGATATAACCACAGCCATTCTACACTACCCAGCACCCCCCAACGGAGTCGCGCCTGGCTTCGCCGACGCTTCCCCCGCCCCATTTACCCCAGAAAGGAATCTTATGGCCCCCTTGTCCTCACCCGAAACGTCCGGCGCTTTCACCTCCACCACCGCTTCCGCCGCGCCAGCCTCCACTGCCGCCGCAGCGTCGACCGCCAGCGCTCCCGCCCCAGTTCCCAGCGGCGCCGAGCAAATTGCCCTCAACCGCCAGCTCGCCCAAATGCTCAAAGGTGGCGTCATCATGGATGTCACCACGCCCGAGCAGGCACGTATCGCCGAAGCAGCCGGCGCCTGCGCCGTCATGGCCTTGGAGCGCATTCCCGCCGACATCCGCGCCGCCGGCGGCGTCTCGCGCATGAGCGACCC
>CAJUFS010000073.1 GCA_910585575.1 uncultured Adlercreutzia sp.
TTCATTGTTTCTTTCCCTTTCGTGGTTCAAAGAGTAGCTTTCCGATTATATACCACAAACAACCCGTGTCAACGGGCCTTTAGGTTGAATCCATGGTTGGTTAGGGCGACGGGACAAGAAGCTCAGTTTTCTTGAAATAGTATTTCTCCATTAGTTGTATCAATAAGCACGGTGATTTTGTGGCAAACCAGGTCTTTTCGCTGGTAGATCCTTTATTTTTACCGTTCCTAACTCGTGGGCAATCTGTACCGAACTTCCACCCGGGGCTTCTCTGCCCCTAGGAGAGTTCTCCCGAGTTCGTGGATAAAACCTGAGTTGTACCCGTCGTTTTCCCCGTTAATCCTCTTAGTTTTGCACTAAAGCTCGCGGATTCTTTTGCGCAGTGCTTCTATTTCCTCCTGCACGCCGCGGTCTTTTTTCATCATCTCCTCGACCATAGAGACCGAGTGCATGGCCGTCGTATGGTCACGGTTGAACTTGAGGCCAATGTCCTGGTAGGGCAGATCAAGCAGCTGCCGGCAAAGATATATGGCAATTTGGCGCGGGTACACAATGGAGCGGGCGCGCTTAGGTCCTACGAGGTCGTTGTGGGACACCTTGAAGAAGTTTTCTACTTCGCGCTGGATGTCGCTGACGGCCAAGTTACGGGAGGCGCCTCCGGAAAAGTGGTTCTGTAGCAGCAGGCGCACTTCCTCGATGGTCATATCAGCTTGATCGGAGAGTGTCATCTGATAGATGACCTTGGTAACCGCGCTTTTCAGCTCGCGAATGTTGGAGCTTGAGTTTTCCGCGATGTACATCTGCACGTCGTCGGAGACCTCAAAGTGCCCGAATCCCTCGTTCTGGCTGTAGTTGTTGATGAAGGACTTGACGATGCCCAGCTTCGTCTCGATTTCCGGCGGGTTGATCTCGATGACGCCGCCGCCGTTGAAACGGGAGGTGTAGCGCTCGTCAATATCGATGTTCTTAGGTGCGCGGTCCGCCGAGAGCACCACCTGTTTTCCCTGATTGGTCAAGGTGTTGAAGAGCTGGAACACGATATCGAGAGTCTGGTTCTTGCCCTGCAGGTACTGCACGTCGTCGATAAGAAGGACGTCGGCTTCCTCGTAGTAGGTTTTGAAGTTCTTGAAGCTTGCCTTTTCGCGGTCGTGAGCAAGGCTGGCTTCCGTGTAGCGTGACAGGAAGTCGGCTGAATCCACGTAGACGGTCTTGAGCGACGGCCTTGTCTCTTCGACGTAGTTCTGGATCGCCCGCATGAGATGGGTCTTACCCAGGCCGCTCTTCCCGTACAGAAACAGCGGGTTCAAAGGGGTGCGACCAGGAGATTCGGCCACTTCGACCGCCATGGAGTAAGCCATACGGTTGGAATCGCCGATGACGTAATTACCGAAGGTAAGGGTCGAAGACGGGCCGCCGGGGCGCGCCGAAGCCGCTCCTGGCGTGCCCGCGTTTTCACGGGGCGTCGAAGCGTCGGGAGAGTAGTGATCGACCAGGGCCGTTTCATCGTAGGAGGGCATGTAGGGTGCCCCCGAAGCCGCCATTCCCGCCCCTCCATTCACGGGGTTTTGAGGGGGCGCGGAGAAAGAGCCTGCGCTCGAGAAAGGGTTGTCTCCCAGAGACATGGAGGGATCCGCGGGGGAGCCGCTCGGGAACGCAGAGCTTTCACCGTAAGGGCGCGCGGTACCTTGCGCGGCTCCTGGGTTGATAGAAGCGGTCGGGGCGACTGGGTAGGCGGGGACCGGTTCAGCGGCTCGCGCCGGCATTGCCGCTTGAGCGGCTTTCCGCTGCTCCTGGCCCGGGTCCACAGCAAGGGCCACGGTGAAGACGGTACCGTGAAGATCGAACAGGGCGCGCTTCACCACGTCGACGTAGTTCTGCTCTACCCAGTTCTTGATAAAGTCGTTGTCGGCCGTGAGCATGAGAAATCCTGCGCTCATCGCCTGCGGCTCAAGACGCGAGAAGAAAGCATCGACCTGGGACGCGTCAACATCGGGGTAGCTTTTTACTTGGGAGCATATTCCCGCCCATTGTTCGTTGAGTTTTTCGCTATCCATCTTGTTCTCCCGTAGGGGTTCTGGTCGTTGTTTCCCGTTGCTGCCGAAGGGGCATTATTGTAGCAAATGAGCTTGCGGCTACAGGCTCCGCGCGATCTGCTCCCCGTAGGGGGTGAGGGCGCGCTTCTGGCCCACGCGGGTTATCAATCCCGCTTCCTGCAGCTTTTCCATGGTGGTGTGGACCGTGGATCCTGGGTGCCCCGTGATGTTCTTCATATCAGTGATGCCGAGCAGCCCCTCCGAGAGGAAGTACTTGAGGAATTCTCGCTCACGGTCGGAGAGGGGAGGGCCGGCGATGGCCGCTGCAGGGGCATAGCCGTAGGCGGGCTGAGCCGGGTATCCGTAGGCCGTGGCGACTCCGGCGGCGGGGTAAGCGGCCACGGGTTGTCCCACGGGCGCCGCGGGCACTACCGGCTGAGCGACAGGGTAGGGCGCGGGGGCGTATGAGGCGACGTTCGCGGGAGCGGGGCTGGGGGCCGCTGCGATGTTCGGCGCCGCTACGAAGGGCTGGCCTGCCGCAGCGGGCGGCATCCCTGGGGCGACGGCCATTCCCTGGTCGAGCACTGCCTGCTCGCGCTGGATTTCCTGCTGCAGCGCAGCGGGGTCATCGAGGGGGTCTTGAACGAGGCTGACCGTGACGACGGCGCCCGTCCCCAAATTGTCCTCGATGGTAATAGTGCCCCGGAACGATTCCATGTAGTCTCTTACCAGGGGGAGGCCCGACCCGACGCCGCGAATGTACTGCTTCATGGGCTCGGACGCTGAGGTGAAACCAGGCATCTGGGCTTTTTCCTTGGCTGGAATTCCCGGTCCATGATCGGCGAAACGAATTGTGTTACCTCGATCAAGGATCGACACGACCACCTCGCGGAACCGCGCATGAATAAAGTTCTCGGACACCTCGCGGATGACCGAGTAGGGGATTGAGCCGCCAGCTCCGCGGGCTTGCTCATAGACGTTGGAGGCAAGGGCCTCGATGTAGGACGCCGTTTCTCCCGGGGGGATGTCGATGACGCGCGGCGCGCTTCGCAGGTCGTCGTAAAGGGCAATGCGCCCCGTGGTTTCGACGAAGCTGTAGTCGAAAAGAGCCGCGCTTGCGGTCTCTTCAGAGGATTCAGGGTGTTCGTTGAAAGTTTCCAAGATTGTTCCGTTTTGTTCAGCGTTTCATTCAATGTTTTTCGGACTTTTCACGGCTATTGTAGCGTGTTTCGATTAAGGAACCTATTGTTTCCTGCGGTTTTCTGGGGCGGCGGTTGATAATTCACCAGTTATTCAGGAATTGTTGAAAATTCATACGAGCATCAACTGGGATTTCCAAAGTATTTCACAGTTTTGCCCAATTTATTCATTAAAAGTGGAAAACATTGAATTGTTTGAACGGGAGGCGTGGTGAAAAAAAGCCGATTTGGTTAAAAACTTCGAGGAATTTCCTTGACAAAAACCCTCACGTCACTCACCTGCGGTTCCTTCGCTCTTTGTTTGAGAAGTTTTTACGGTTCTCCTCGGAGCTTCGAACAAAGGTTTGTTTAGAGAGGAGAAAGGTTTGAATGAATTATGAAATACCAGTTCAAACGCTAATTTTCACGAACACCCTTTACAAGATGAGCGGACGTAAACCGTTAAGGTGTAGAACGGGGTGGATAGTCAGAGAGGCGAGCAATGTTGGTTTTACACCGCTCATACGGGGATGATGTCAAGTTATCCACTTTTTCCACTGACACCTCGACAAAATTTGGGGAAAAGTGGAAGAATGGGCGGAGGATAATCCTCAACAGACACTCCCGCCGCCCAATCTTGGGCATCAACAATAGTAAAGAGGCTCGGAAAAGCGAGGCCGCAAGGCTCGGAAGGTTCTCTTTTACGAGAGACGTTATAATAGCCCTTCACCCTACGATGACCACGGCTCTTCAGGCTGTCTTTGCTGCGAGAAAGGACCCCTCTTGAAATTCAGCATCAATCGCACCGAGCTGGCTAACGCCCTCTCCGTTGTATTCAAAGGCGTTTCCACGCGCTCGACCCTGCCGGTTTTGGCAGGTATTCTCGTTGAGGCGCGCCAGGACAGCATTATTCTGCAAGCAACTGACTTGGAGCTTTCTATTCAGTACTCAGCTCCGGCCCTGGTTGAAGAAGAGGGTCGCACAGTGGTGCCGGGCAAGCTTTTCTCGGACATCATCAAGAACCTTCCCGATGCGGCGGTGCATGTAGAGGCGGCCGACGAGCAAGCCTTTATTACCTGCGATACGTCGTCCTTCTCCATCCGCGCTCTTAATGCGGAAGACTTCCCTGGCTTCCCCCATGTGGACACCCACCAGAAGATCGAAATCCCCTTTCACCAGTTCGCCTCGATGGTGAAGCGCGTCTCCCGTGTGGTGTCGCGCGATGAAAGCCGCGCCGTTCTGACCGGTGTGCTTATCACACTTGAGGCAGGCGTGCTGCGCATGGTGGCCACCGACTCCTATCGTCTGGCTATTACCGACGCGCCGCTCCCTGACGCTTCGGCCGATGAGTTCCAGGCGGTTATCTCAGGTACGTTCTTGGCTGAAATTGCCTCGCTGCCGAAGACGGAGTCGCCGGTGTCCCTGGCCCTGGCCGACAACCAGATTGTGGTGACCTGCGAGGACACGGTGTTCATCAATCGCCGCATCGAGGGGAACTTCCCCAACTACAAGCAGCTGCTTCCCGATGCCTACACCACGCGAGCGACTCTCGATGTAGACAAGCTCGTTGCCAGCGTGAAACGTGCGTCGCTTCTTGGCTCGGCAGCCTCTCCGGTGCGCTTCGATTTGAACCAGGATTCCCAGACGGCGCAAATTACCGCCGCGTCGCAGGACGTCGGCAGTGCCCAGGAAATTCTCCCGTGCACCGTGGAGGGCGAAGACGTCGAGATTGCCTTCAACTATGCCTACGTGCTCGACGGCCTCGGCTCCATTGCCACCGATCAGGTGTACCTGGAAGTGCAGTCTTCTTTGAAGCCGGGTATCTTCCGCGCGTTTGAGCCCGAGAACTTCTTGTACCTGGTGATGCCGGTGCGCATCGCCTAAGGTGGGCCGAAAAGAAATAAGTCGCCGCCGCCGGGATGCTCATGGTATCCCGGCGGTCTTCGATAGAGGAGCCGTGTGACCCTTCGCATTGAAAGTCTAGAGCTGCGGAATTTTCGCAACTACGAGCATGCTCGCCTGGATAACCTGGGCGATCTTACGGTGCTGGTAGGCGAGAACGCCATGGGTAAAACGAACATCGTCGAGGGCGTGCAGCTCTTGACGGCACTGACCTCGTTTCGCCACGCGACGATCGAGCAGCTGATTCGCCATGACTGCGAATCAGCGCGGCTGAGTGCCTCTATTTCAGATGGGAATCGCCAGCTCGAGATGGATCTGACCCTTGAAGGCCACGGAAAGAAATACCGGCTCAACGGAAAGGCTAAGCGTCCTGCCGACCTGAAGGGGCTTGTGCCCTCGGTGGCCTTTACCCCCGATGATCTCGACTTGGTGAAGGGGTCCATGACGCGGCGGCGCACGGCGCTTGATGGGCTGGGGTCGCAGGTGAACAAAAACTACTACGTCGTGCGTCGCGACTATGAAAAGGTTGTGAGGCACAAGAATCGCCTTCTGAAAGAGGAGGCGTCTCCTGCGCTGCTTGATTCCATCAACGAAATGCTCATTACAGTCGGCTCCCAGTTAACCTGCTATCGCATTGCGCTTTTCAATCGTCTTCGCCCTCATGTGGTTGCCCGTTATGAGGGAATATCTCGCGCGCGGGAAGCATTGGGGATGGACTATCTTCCTTCTTGGGGAGATACCCCCTGGTCAGAGCCAATGATTTCACGTGAAACAGCGCGCGAGCAACTCGCCCGCGCGCTTCATGAGCGCGCGGGGGAAGAATTGGTGCGCAAACGAGCCGTGGTGGGCCCCCATGCCGACCATGTTACCTTCACGCTTGATGGACAGGATGCCTCGTTGTATGGAAGTCAGGGCCAGCAGCGCTCTGTGGTGTTGTCCTACAAGCTGGCCGAAGCGTCGGTGATTGAGGAGATTCTCGAGCAGAAGCCCGTGCTGCTCCTCGATGATGTAATGAGCGAGCTCGATGGCGCGCGCCGTGAGGCGCTTGTCGCCCATATCGGTGAGGGAAGCCAGACGTTCCTCACGACGGCGAATTTGGCGTACTTCGATCAGGAGATGCTCAGCTACAGCGATGTACGGTATCTTCCTCTCGCGGATGCAGGGCGCGTCTAACCGCGTAGGGCTCATTTTTCAATACTTATCTCATAAAACCTGCAAACTATGGCTCAGAACGCCTTAAAACAAGCCATCTAAGACCTTGTAGGGAAAAAGTAAGGTGCTTCTGCTATAATTGACACAGAATCAGCGCCATACTAAGGCGCATTTTTATGCTTAGAGACAGAAGGAGCGTGTCAGTGGCAAACAAACCAGATCACTACGACGGTTCTGACATTCAAGTCCTTGAAGGACTTGAGGCCGTTCGCAAGCGCCCGGGCATGTACATCGGATCGACGGGTCCTCGCGGCCTGCACCATCTGGTGTACGAGGTGGTCGACAACTCGGTCGACGAGGCCTTGGCCGGTTACTGCGACACTATCAAGGTAACCATTCATCCCGACAACTCCATCTCCTGCGAGGACAACGGCCGCGGCATTCCCGTGGACAAGCACCCCAAGGAGAAAATTCCCACTGTTGAGGTGGTTCTCACCATCCTCCACGCCGGCGGTAAGTTCGGCGGCGAGGGCTACAAGGTGTCCGGCGGCCTTCATGGCGTGGGCGTTTCCGTTGTAAATGCCCTGTCCACCAAGGTGGAGGTGCAGGTGCGCCGCGACGGCGTCGAGTACGAGATCGACTTCGACCACGGCAAGACGAAGACGAAGCTGCACGAGATCGGCAAGGCGAAAACCACTGGTACCACGGTTACTTTCTGGCCCGACCCGGAAATCTTCACCGAGACCACGGTGTACGACTACGACACCCTGGCGGCTCGCTTCCGCGAGATGGCCTTCCTCAACCGCGGTCTGAAGATCATCCTCATCGACGAGCGCATCACCGACGCCGACGGCAACCCGCGCACCGAGGTATTCCAGGCTATGGGCGGCATCGTTGACTTCGTGAAATTCCTGAACGAGGGCAAGGAAACGCTGAACAAGCCTATCTACTTCGAGGCCGAGAACGCCGACGGCACCGTGGAGGTGGCCCTGCAGTGGTCCAGCTCCTACTCCACCAATTCGGTCATGGCCTTCGCCAACAACATCAACACCCATGAGGGTGGTACGCATATGGACGGCTTCAAGCAGGCCATCACCCGTACCATCAATGACTACGCGCGCAGCAAGGGTCTGCTGAAGGAGAAGGACTCCAACCTCTCCGGCGAGGACGCGCGCGAAGGCTTGGCCGCCATTATTTCGGTGAAGCTGCATGATCCGCAGTTCGAGGGCCAGACGAAGACGAAGCTGGGCAACACCGAAATTCGTCCGCTGGTGCAAAACGCCGTTACCCAGGGCTTGGCCGAGTATCTGGAGGAGAACCCCACGCCGGCCAAGCGCATCATCGGCAAGGCCACCCAGGCTCTGAAGGCCCGCGAGGCAGCTCGCAAGGCCCGCGAAATGACGCGCCGCAAGAACGTGCTCGACTCGTTCAGCATGCCCGGCAAGCTGGCCGACTGCGCCAGCAAGGACGCCAGCCAGTCCGAAATCTTCATTGTAGAGGGTGACTCGGCCGGTGGCTCGGCGAAGCAGGCGCGCGATCGTAAGTTCCAGGCTATTCTGCCCCTGCGCGGCAAGATCCTGAACGTGGAGCGCGCCGGCTTGCATCGCTCGCTGTCGTCCGACACCATCAGCAGCCTCATTACCGCCATCGGCACGAACATCGGCGAGGACTTCGACGCCGAGAAGGCCCGTTACCACCGCATCATCATCATGACCGATGCTGACGTGGACGGTGCCCATATCCGCTGCCTGCTGCTCACCTTCTTCTATCGCTACATGCCCGAGCTCATCAACCTGGGCTACATCTACATTGCCCAGCCCCCCATCTTCGGCTTGAAGAAGAAGAACTCGCGCAGCCCGAAGGTGGAGCGCTACATCTACGATGAGAAGGCGCTTTCCGCCACGCTGGCCGAATACCCCGATCCCGGCAAGTTCGATGTGCAGCGCTACAAGGGCCTTGGCGAGATGGACCCCGAGCAGCTGTGGGAAACCACCATGGAGCCGGCCACCCGCACGCTGCTGCAGGTGAACATCGACGACGCCGTCGAGGCTGAGCGCGTGGTGTCCGAGCTGATGGGCGACCAGGTGGAGCCCCGCAAGGAGTTCATTCAGAAGCACGCTCGCGACGTCCGCTTCCTGGACATTTAGGGTTCTGTTCTCCCTGGCGGAACCTCGCTGATCTTTGCAAACCACTATGTTTCTGAACTATAGAAAGGAAACTAATGGCTGATAATTTTGATGAGTTCGACGACTTCGAGGACGCGGAGGAGCGCGCCGAGGTAGAAAAGGCGGAGGAAGACGCCGCCTACCTGGCCGAAGACGTCGATACCGATGAGGAAGCTGACGAGGAAGCGGAACTTGCCTCGGCCAGCTCGACGCTCGACGAGGAATCCGACGTGAAGCACGTCATCTCCGAGGAGGAGAAGGCGCGCTCCCTGCTCGTCGACATGCCGAACCCCCATGGCTCCATTATCGAAGGCGCCAATGGCGGCGAAGGCACCACGGTACGTGCGGCATTCCTGGGCAAGGAGATGCAGACCTCGTTCCTCGAGTACTCCATGTCCGTTATTGTGTCCCGCGCCCTGCCGGACGTGCGCGACGGCTTGAAGCCGGTGCACCGCCGCATTCTGTACGCCATGAACGAGTCGGGCTATACGCCCAGCAAGCCGCATATGAAGTCGGCTCGTACCGTTGGTGACGTTATCGGTAAGTACCACCCCCATGGCGATTCGGCCGTATACGACACCATGGTGCGCCTGGCCCAGCCCTTCAGCCTGCGCCTGCCCCTCATCGACGGCCACGGCAACTTCGGCTCTATCGACGGTGACTCCGCTGCTGCCATGCGTTATACCGAGGCCCGCCTGGACAAGCCGGCCATGGAGCTGCTGCGCGACTTGGACAAGGAAACCGTCGACTTCCAGCCCAACTACGACGAGAGCTTGCAGGAGCCCACGGTTCTGCCTTCTCGTTTCCCGAACCTGCTGGTCAACGGCTCGAACGGTATTGCCGTCGGTATGGCGACGAATATCCCGCCCCACAACCTGGGCGAGACCATCGACGCCACTTGCCTCATGATGGACAACCCCGACGTCACCACGGAAGAGCTGCTTCAAGTTATGCCGGGCCCCGACTTCCCCACGGGCGGCCTCATCATGGGCAAGAAGGGCATTCTGGATGCCTACGAAACCGGCCACGGCAACATGACCATCCGCGCCAAATGCCAGATCGAGGAAAAGAAGAACGGCCGTGCCTCCATTGTGGTGAAGGAGATTCCCTACCAGGTGAATCGTAAGCGCCTGCTGGAGAAGCTGGGCGAGCTGGTGCGCGACAAGAAACTGCCGGAAATCAGCAATATCCATGACGCCGCCGACCGCAAGGGCATCGACATTATCATCGACCTGAAGGCCAACGCCATTCCCCAGGTGGTGCTCAACAAGCTGTATAAGCACACGCAATTGCAGGTGGGCTTCGGCGCCAACATGCTGGCCCTGGTCAACGGCACCCCGCGCGTGCTCTCGCTCAAGGAAATCCTCTTCTACTATATTGAGCACCAGAAAGACGTGGTCACCCGTCGTACGCGCTACGAGTTGGCGAAGGCCGAGGAGCGCGAGCACATCCTCGAGGGCTACATCATTGCCCTCGACAACATCGACGAGGTCATACATATCATTCGCTCGTCGGAAACCGACAAGGAAGCCGCCGCGCGCCTGACCGAGCGCTTCGGCCTGTCGAAGAAGCAGACCGACGCCATCCTTGAGATGCGCCTGCGCCGTCTGACCGGCTTGGAGCGCACCAAGATCGAGGAAGAGCTGGCCGAGCTGCGCGAGAAGATTGCCTACTACAAGAGCATCCTGGCCGACGAGAACCTGTTGAAGCAGGTTATCAAGGAAGAGCTGCAGGAAATCAAGAAGAAGTACGGCAGCCCGCGCCGCACTCGCATTGCCGCCGAGGCCAAGGACATCGACGTCGAGGACCTTATCGCCGACGAGAACATGGTCGTCACCATGACCAAGGCCGGCTACATCAAGCGTCTGCCCGTCAGCACCTATCGCCAGCAGAAGCGCGGCGGCAAGGGCATGCAGGGCGTGAACTTGAAGGACGCAGACTTCGTGGAGCACCTGTTCGTGGCGTCTACGCACTCCTACATGCTGTTCTTCTCCACCAAGGGCAAGGTCTACCGACTGAAGGTGTACGAGATTCCCGAGGCGTCGCGCCACGCCCGCGGCACGGCCATTGTGAACCTGTTGCCGCTGGAGAAAGGTGAGTCCATCTCGGCCGTTATTGCCACCAAGGAGTTCCCGGCCAACGAGTTCCTTATGTTCGCCACCGCTCAGGGCAACGTGAAGAAGACGTCCATGGACCAGTACGACCGCACGCGCCGCGACGGTCTGATCGCCATCAACCTGCGCGACGACGACGAGCTGATCTCGGTGAAGCGCGTGGCCAAGGGCGAGAAGGTCATCATGGTGTCCAGCGCGGGCAAGGCCATTCTGTGGGACGAGTCCGAGGCCCGCGCCATGGGTCGCGGCACCCAGGGCGTGCGCGGCATGAACGTGCCTGCCGACGCTCACGTGCTGGGCATGGAAATTGCCCGCCCCGGCACCGACCTGTTCGTCATCACCGAGAAGGGCTTCGGTAAGCGCACGAAGATCGAGGAATATCCCGAGCATCATCGTGGCGGCCAGGGTGTGTACACCATCACCATGACCCAGAAGAAGGGCCTGCTGGCGGTTATGAAGATCGTCGGCCCCGATGACGAGATCATGATTGTGTCCGAGGAGGGCGTCATCGTGCGCACCCCGGTGAAGGGCATCTCCGAGCTGGGTCGTTCCACTCAGGGCGTGAAGGTCATGAACGTGGCCGACAAGGATCGCGTCTGCGCCGTGGCTATTTCTTCCACGGGCAAGAAGAAGGCGAAGCCCGCTGCCAACAGCAACGAGGACCAGCTTGAGCTTATCGAAGAGAGCGAAGACGGTACGCTTGCCATCGACGACCTCGACGAGGTGGACGAGAGCGAAGAGTAGGGAAGTTTTGTAAGTTCGCAGTAGGTTTCTGCGGATAGAGCGAAGCCCACAGGGTCCGCGTCCCTCAGGGGATGCGGACCCTTTCTTGTAAGGAGCGGTTACAGCCCTTCGATGCCCTCGAAGTCCTCGGGGGACAGGTGGTCAAGGAAGGTTTTGAACTCGGCCAGCTCCTCTTCTGATTGGTTCTCCCCCTTGAATAGGAAGGGGAATGAGGCCTGGTCGAGGACCTCCTCTTCGATATACAACGGCGCCCCTTGGCGCAAGGCAAGAGATACCGCATCGCTGGGCCGGGCGTCCAGGCGAATGAGGCGCCCTCCCTGGTTGATTGTGAGTTCCGAGAAGAACATCTGCCCCTTGGAGCGAGTGATGACCATGGAGTCGATGCGCGCATCCAGGTTCGTGAGGGCGTCGAGGAAAAGATCGTGGGTCATCGGGCGCTCAAATTTCACTTGCTCCAGCGCCATGCCAATTTGCGCCGCCTCAGAGGGGCCTACCCAGATGGGGATAATGCGCGCCTTGCCCACCGGCGCGTCTTCGACCGGCTGTAATACCAGTACAGAGGGCTGTCCTTGACCAGCGACAACCAGCGTAAGAACCTTCAGCGGCACCATGACAAATCCTTCCAAAGTCTTTCTTTTATTGTGCCACTTTTACCGTTTGCCGCCATCCTAGCTCTTTTTACAAAACAGTAAAATTTTCCTTGACCCTGCCGTGACTTGTGGCGTAAGATAGTCAAGCACTTTTTCAAGGGCCCGTAGCTCAGTTGGTTAGAGCGCA
>CAJUFS010000074.1 GCA_910585575.1 uncultured Adlercreutzia sp.
GCCTGCTTCACCATGTACTTCCGCGACTACCCCTTCAAGGGCGGCTACGCGGTGGCCTGCGGCATGGCCCAGCTGGCCGACTTGGTGGAGAGCTTCCGCTTCTCGGACGATGACATCGCCTACCTGGCCTCGCTCGACGCCCCCGGGGGCGGCCGCCTGTTCGATCCGGAGTTCTTGGAGTACCTGCGCGCCCTGGAGCTTTCCCTGGACATTGCCGCGGTGCCCGAGGGCACCATCGTGTTTCCCCACGAGCCGCTCGTGCGGGTAACCGGTCCCATCATGCAGTGCCAGCTTATCGAGACGGCGCTGCTCAACATGGTGAACTTCCAAACGCTCATCGCCACGAAAGCGGCCCGGGTGTGCCGGGCGGCCCAGGGGCGCCCGGTGGCCGAGTTCGGCCTGCGCCGGGCCCAGGGTCTCGGCGGCGTCTGGGCGTCGCGGGCGGCAGTGGTGGGCGGTTGCGCCTCTACCTCCGACGTGCTGGCCGGCAAGCTCTTCGACATTCCCGTCTCGGGCACCCACGCCCATTCTTGGGTCATGTCCTTCGACGACGAGCTGACGGCCTTCCGTGAATATGCCCGGGTGTTCCCGAACAACTGCATTCTGCTCGTTGATTCCTACGATGTGGAGCAGGGTATTAAGAACGCCATTACCGTGGGCCTTGAGATGAAGGAGCGGGGCGAGCGCCTGGCGGGCATTCGCATCGATTCCGGCGACCTTTCGTGGCTCTCCAAAATGGCCCGCTCGATGCTCGACGAGGCGGGGCTGACCGACTGCGGCATTGTGCTGTCCAACGATTTGGACGAGTACACCATCAAGTCCATCTTGGACGAGGGGGCCGACGTCATGTCCTTCGGCGTGGGCACGAAGCTGGCCAGCGCCTACGATCAGCCCACCCTGGGCGGCGTGTACAAGCTCTCGGCTGTGCGCGCTACGCCCGATGCTCCGTGGACGAACCGTCTGAAAATTTCCGAGTCGGCGGCGAAGCTCACGACGCCGGGCGTGCTCGATGTACGCCGCTACTACCAGGCCGACGGCCATATTGCCGGCGACATGGTGTTCGACGTGAATGCGATGCCCGACGAGCGCGAGGTTATCGTCGATCCGCTCGACGATCTGCGCCAGAAGAATCTCCAGGGGCTGCGTTTCGAGACGCTGCTGAAGCCCCTGGCCCAAGAGGGCCGCGTAGTACTCGACGCTGAGGGCCGCTCGGCCATGGCGGCGCGGCGGCGGGCCCAGGAAGGGCTCGAGGCGCTCGATGAGAGCCAGCTGCGCATCCTCAACCCTCATACCTATCCGGTGGGTTTGGAGCTCGGTCTCAACGAGCGGCGCCGCCAGCTTGTCGCTGAGTTGCGTCACATTGTATAACCGCAGGCCAAGGCGGTATCGTACCGACGCCGCCGGTGCCGAGAGGGACGGTTTTGCCGTCCAGGAAGGGGTCTGGAATGGCCGACTGCCATCTGATCATCGACTCATGCTGCGACTTGCCCGCTGAGATGGTCAAGCGCGACGGCGTCACGCTGATGAAGTTTCCCTATATCGTCGACGGGGGCACCTACGAGGACGAC
Source organism: uncultured Adlercreutzia sp. (assembly GCA_910585575.1). Lineage (GTDB taxonomy): Bacteria > Actinomycetota > Coriobacteriia > Coriobacteriales > Eggerthellaceae > Adlercreutzia. The sequence continues at coordinate 1,569 of CAJUFS010000074.1, forward strand.
TTGTTCGAGTCGAGCTCAGCCGAGGCGTTCTACAATGCCATGCGCAAGGGTGCCGAGCCCTCGACGGCCCAGGTGTCGCTGCAGACGCTCACCGAGACGTTCACCGAGGCGGCCAAGGCCGGCGTGCCCACGGTGTACCTGGCGTTTTCCAGCGGCCTTTCGGCCACCTTCGATGCCGCCTGCGTCGTGCGCGACCAGGTTCTGGCCGAGTACCCCGATTTCGAGCTGCATCTGGTGGACACGCGCTTGGCCTCGGTGGCCGAGGGTCTGCTCGTCTACGAGGCCCTCGTGCAGCACGAGAAGGGCATGACCGCCTCCGAGCTGGCCCAGTGGGCGGCCGAGGCGCGCTGCTTCGTGAACGAGGAGTTCATGGTGGACGACTTGAACGCCCTGCGCCGCGGCGGTCGCATTCCCGCCTCGGTGGCGGTGGCCGGCGCCGCCTTGGACGTGAAGCCCCTCCTCAACATCGGCGAGGACGGCACGCTGGCCCTCATCGGCGTCGCCCGCGGCCGCAAGAAGGGCATCAAGCAGCTGGTGGAGTACTACAAGAAGAACGCCGACCCCTCGGGCCCTAGCCATGCGGTCGTCATCGGCCAGGCCGACTGCCCCAAAGATGCCCAGCGCCTGAAAGAGCTGCTGATGAAGGAAGACCCGAACCTGCTGTGCCTCGAGTGCAGCATCGGCCCCACCATTGGCAGCCATGTGGGACCCGAGATGCTGGCCGTGGTATTTTGGGGACGCGATAAGCGCGAGAACGTGTCGGTGGCCGATCGCATTGCGCGCAAAGTGAAGGGAGAGCGATAGGTATGGCGAATCTCTACGCCTATGTGGGCGCGCCGTCGTTTATCGGAGCGGTGGAGCCGCGCCTTGAGGCAGCCGGCTTCAAGCGCGTGCAGGATGTGGCCTCGGCATCGTTGGTGGTGACCTTCTGCACCTCCCAGACGGCTTTGGAGGACCTGTACTTCGGTGACGACGGACTGGTCACCGTGATGGCGCCGGGTGCCGTGCTGATCGACCTGTCAGCCACGACGCCGAACTTCGCCCGCGAGATCAACGCCGTGGCCACGGTGAACGACCTGGTGATGGTGGAGGCCCCTCTGACGGTGCGCTCGCTTGTGGCCGATCCGGCCTTCGGCACCGACAACCTCATGGCGCCCGTGGCCTGCGAGGGTGACGTGCCCGTGGAGGCCCAGGCGCTCCTGGAGGCGGTGTTCGGCGAAGTGCGCGATGCCGGAGCGCCGGGTGCGGCTCAGCTGGTGCGCGCCGGGCACACCTTGGAGCTGGCGGCTCATTTGGTGTCGGTCATCGAGGCGCAGGCGCTGAGCGACGCCGTGACGCGCAGCGTGGGTACGGCGGGCAAGCTGGATGTGCGCTTGGACGGCCATGAGGCCGATCCCGTGGTCCGTGCCCTGCGCGAGAAGCGCTTTGTCGGCGCCTACACAGTGGAGATGCTGCTGGCCGAGTTGTCGTCGGCGCTGATGGCCGCCGACGACGCCGAGCTTATTCTGCCTCAGGCCGAGGCCATGATGCATCTTTTGGAGCTGCTGGCTGTCATCGGCGGGGCCGATATGGCTCCGGCGGCGTTGACGCTCATCTACCACGAGGAGGCCGAGGGGGCGGCGGCCGGTCTTGACTGGACCCGCGCCGAGCAGGCCTACGGCCAGCGCCCCTCCGAGGAGGACGACTGGGATGACGATTTTGCCGACGACTGCGGTTGCGGCCACGACCACGGCTTCGATGATTTTGACTTCTCGAGCAACTAGGGGATGCGGGGCGTCCGGGTACTCGTGCGGTCAGATGGCTTTCTGAGATGAGCATGCAGCATTGTGAGCTTTGTCCGCGCCGCTGCGCCGTCGATCGAGCGGCGGGCGAGCGCGGCGTATGCGGTGCGCCCGCTGAGCTGCGGGTGGCACGGGCGGCCCTTCATTTTTGGGAAGAGCCGCCTATTTCCGGCGATGACGGCAGTGGCACTATCTTCTTCGCCCACTGCCCGCTGCGCTGCGCGTACTGCCAGAACGCCGACATTGCCCTGGGCGAGCAGGGGCGCCCCGTGTCCGTCGAGCGCCTGGCTGCCATAATGGGGCAGCTTCAGGAGGCCGGGGCGCTCAACATCAACTGCGTGACGCCCACCCATTACGCGCCGCTGATCCGCGAGGCCGTGGGACGCGCCCGGGAAACGGGCATGGCGCTGCCGGTGCTGTGGAATACGAGCGGCTATGAGACCGTCGAGGCTATTCATGCCAACCGCGGCTTTGTCGACGGGTATCTGACCGACTTCAAGTACGCCGATGGGGGGCTGGCGGCGGAATATTCTCGGGCCCCCTGTTACCCGGAGGTGGCCCTTGCTGCGCTCGAGGCCATGGTGGAGGTGGCCGGCGAGCCCCGTTACGACGAGTATCGCGGCCAAGAGCGCCTGGTGGGCGGAGTAGTAGTACGCCATCTGCTGCTGCCCGGGGCGCTGGAGAACTCCAAGGCCGTTGTGAAGCTGCTGCACGAGCGCTTCGGCTCTGCCGTGCGGCTGTCGCTTATGAACCAGTACACGCCCGTGATTTCCCGTTTTGCCGCCGAGGGGAGCGCGAGGGCGGTGCGAGCCCTGGAGCGCTCTCCCCAGTTGGCGCAGACGGTGCCGGAGGCTGAATACGAGGAGCTGCTCGACTATGCCGATGATCTGGGCGTTGCGGACTACTTCTGGCAAGAGGGGGGCGCTTGCGAGGAAAGCTTTATCCCGACTTTCGATTTCACGGGAGTGGAGGAAAAGTGAGCGGTGCCTAGCCACCGAGCTTGCGCTTGGGTACCATGGCGGAAACGGTTTCTTACCGACCGAATGTCGCGAGGCCCCGTGCGGGGAACCTCGGTTTCAATGGTCTTCTGAAAGGAGACACCGTGATTAAGATTGTGACCGATTCGGTGGCCTCGATTCCCGCCGAGGTGGCGCGCGAGCGCGATATCGAAGTGGTATCCCTCTACGTGAACCACGAGGGGCGCGAGTACATCGACGCTACCATGGACGTGGACCGCTTCTACGAGAACATCCACGCTATGGCCGACAACCCGCCCTCCTCGAGCCAACCCTCGCAGCATACGTTCGACCAGCTGTTCGAACGGGCGGCGGCCGCGGGCGACGAGGTGCTGGGGGTGTTCATCTCGTCCAAGATGTCCGGCACCTTCGAGGGCGCCATTCGCAGCGCGCGCCGCTGCAAGGAGCGCTTCGATGAGTTCCGCTGCGCCCTGGTGGATTCCACAAGCAATTGCGGCGACGAGGCCTTTCCCGTGCTCGATGCCGCCGACGCCCGCGATGCCGGGGCCGATTTGAGCGCCTGCACCGAGGCGGTGGTCGAGGGCGTGAAGAGCTCGCGCTTTTTGTTCGTGCCGGAGAGCCTGGCCTTCCTAAAGGCCGGCGGCCGCATCGGCGGCGCGGCGGCGCTGTTGGGCAGCTTGCTGCAAATTACCCCCGTGCTGACCGTGGCCGACTGGGAGGCGACGACGTTGGCAAAGGTGCGCACCACGAAGAAGGCCATGGCCCATATGGTGAAAGTGTTCCAGGAAGATGTGGCCGCCCACGGCCTCAAGCGCGTGGTGGTGCACTACATCGGCTCGGCGGCGCCGGCCCTCGAGTGGGCGCGCGAGGTGATCGAGCCTCTCGTGGGACGCGCCGTGGAGGTGATGCCGGTGAGCCCCGTCATCGGCACCCACGTGGGACCGGCCGTGGGCATTGCCTACGAATGCGAGCAGCCCTTAACGGGCAAGCTGACGGGCTCCACGGACGAGCTGGTGTTCTGCCTGTAGCGGATCAATCTTTCGAAGGGCGCGGAGGGCGGCGGCGACGCCCGCACCTTTGCGTTTCAGCCCTGCACGCGTAAAGCGGCGAGGCTTTCTTGCATTTCGGTGAGGTTCTTCCAGAAGCGCTTGGGAGACTGTCCGCGTTAGGAGCGATCGGTGGTATCGGCATTCTCGACGAGGTTGATGAGCTCTTGGTGCGAGTGGACGCCCAGCTTGGCGTAGATGTGGCTCACGTGGGTTTTCACCGTGTTGTAGGAGACGACAAGCTCTTCTTCGATAAACCGAATGTTGCGACCGCGCGCCAGGTACTCGAAGACTTCCTGCTCCCGTGCTGTCAGCTCGTGGAGACGCCCCAGTTCCTCACAGCGCTTCTCCAGCGAGATCGTTTCGCCTTCTTCGGTGGTAACGGTGAGCTGGGGCGGAAGGGGAGCGAGCCCTTGCAGAGTGGCGGTGAAGGGGCGCCCATCGAGGGCGATGGTCAGGTAGGCGACGATGAAAAAGACGACGAAGACGATAACGCCGGAGGCGAGAAGCGGGTCGGTGGCAAAGCCGTTAGCGAGTCGCCCGAAGTTGGCGCCCAGGAGCGTACCCCAGGAGGCCATGGCGCTTCCCCAGGCCATCACGGGCAGGGCGGCCAGAGGGTTTTTCGCGCTGAGGGCGATGAGCATGTAGTACATGAACATCTCGAAGAATCCGGTGCCGCAGGTGAGAAGGAGGTTGGCGGCATCAGTGGTAGCGCCTCCCAAGGTGATGAGGAGGAACCCCGCCACCGAGCAGAGAATGGAGAGCTGGAAAAGCGTCTCAGGGCTGAGTGCCCCTTTGCGCACAAGAGCCCACAGGAAGATGGCAGCCAGGGGCACAAGGGCGCCGAGCGTCAGCAGCGGCGTGCGCTCGAGTTCGCCAAACGTGAGAGTGAAGCCGTAGATAAAGCGGAAAAGCAGCAGGGTGAGAAAGAAGCGGTGCTCGAAGGGGAGGAACGAGGCGGGAGAGGTGAGGGCCAGCTCGGCCGGACTTCCCTGGGTATAGGACTGATCCAAAACGGGTCGGGCGAAGCGCGCGACCATGAGGACGCTGGCCAAGGGCAAGATGAAAAAGAGCGCCACACCCGTTGTCTGGGCCAGGAGAGCGAAAAGGGCACGGAGGGCGTAAGCCCCCACATAGGCGCCGATGGCGATGAGACCCACGGCGCGAAGGTCGAGGGAAAGGCAGCTGAGGCCCACCACGATGCTTGCCAGGCCCACGGCCACGGTGCCCAGAGTGGCCGCAACAACAACAGCGGGGATGTTAGAGAGGGCGAGGCCGATGATGGTCAGGATGCCTCCGCCTACCGCTGAGGCCACGGTCGCGCCCAGCACGGGACGGCTGCCAAAAAGCCACGGACGCCAATAGGAGCAGAAGGCCAAAGCGGAGAGGACGATGCCGCTGGCGATGGCGCTTGCCTCCCGATTGCCGGTCCACAGATGATCGAAGCGCGGAAAGACGCTGTAGTTGAGCAGCCAATAGGAGGCGAGGACCAAGGCGAGGGCGACTGCGCACAGAAGTCCGCGACTTGCTTGATCGGTTTCGACCGATATGCGCCCGGGGGCGCTCTCGCGTCCCTTGGTTCCAACAGCGTGCATGTTCCCCTCCCTCGAATCGCGGAGTTATTCTAGCAAAAAAGCGCTTGAACTGCGCGAATATCTTGCGTAACGAGGGAAATCACCCGAGTCGTATGAGAGAAATACCCAGGGAATCACCCGACTCATCCGATGGTTTTTCCGCCGCCGCCCCGTAGGATGGGGCACGTTCGAAGGCGAGCAGATTGAGGACGACTCGCCGTGTTGAAAGCGCAGGATCTTCGGTGAGGAGAGCCTGCAGGGAAGGGGATCTATTATGAGCAACGAGCAGTTTTCTGTGAGTCGCCGCGCGTTTCTGGGTCTGGGCGCCGCTGCGGCTGGTATGGCCGCCCTGGCGGGTTGCACGCCCCAGGCGCCGGCAGAGCCGGGCGCACTGTCCGAGACGGGTGGCGATGACTGGCTGGGTGCTGAGCCCGAAATCGCCGAGGATGAGATTGTCGAGACTATCGACACCGAGGTGCTGGTGTGCGGCGCGGGCACGTCCGGCCTGTTCGCCGCGTGCGCTGCTGCCGAGAACGGGGCCAAGGTAGTGTGCCTGGAGAAGGGCAGCATTGGCGGCGGCGTGCGCGACAACCTGGGATCGCTCAACAGCCGCCTGCAGAAAGAAGCAGGCTGCGAGATTGACGAGAACGAGATCTGCAACGACCTCACTCGCTACGCCAACGGTTACGTGAACCCGCGCCTCTACCATATTTGGGCGCAGAACTCCGGCGAGGCCGTCGACTGGTACGAGGATCGTTTGAACGAAGCTGGTTTCGAGCTGTTCTTCGAGGCGGCTGACAAGGCGAAGCCCTCGCGGTACAAGCATTGGGCCACGGGGCACATTCCCAGCTGGCCGGCGGATGCGGAGTTTGCGGGCTTGTCCGATGTGGTGAATGGCAAGATCGTCCTGGGCGATTATGCCACCGCCCATGGGGTCGACTTCCGCTTCCTGACCCCCATGGTGCGTTTGCTGCACGAAGACGGAAAGGTGACGGGCGCCATTGCCAAGGGCGAGAACGGCTACATCAAGGTCAACGCCTCCAAGGGCACCGTGGTGTGCACGGGCGGCTACGCGCGCAACGACGAGATGCTGGCGGCTTTGCAGCCCCAGACGCTGAAGAAATACTCGCTGTCCATCGCCATCGACGGCACCACTGGCGACGGTATCAAGGCGTGCCTGTGGGCCGGAGCGCACATGGACGAGATGCACACCGCCATGGTGTTCGACCGCATTGCCGTGAAGCCCGACGAGTACGGCGGATCCGATACCGTGGGCTCGCTGTTCTGGATGGGCTCGAACCCCTGGCTGAAGGTGAACCTGAACGGCGAGCGCTTCATCAATGAGTCGGCGCCCTATGACTATGTGCTGAACGCCGCGCTTACTCAGCCCCACCACACCATTGTGGACATTTGGGATTCGGATTACGAGCAGTACCTGGAGAACTTCGACATCCACGGCTGTGCCCGCGTGGTGCCCTTCGACAACGGTGCCCCCACCAATATGACGCTGGACGTGGTAAAGGGCATGAACGAGGGCCTTCTGGCCGAGGGCTACATCGTGCAGGCCGATACTATCGAGGAGCTGGCCGAGGGTCTGGGCATTCCCGCGGAGAACCTGAAGAAGACCGTGGAGCGCCAGAACGAGAACTTCGACAACCAGGTTGATCCCGACTTCGGCAAGGAGGATTTCCGTCTGTCCGCCATCCGCACGCCTCCGTTCTTTGGGGTGCGCACCTCCGGTTATATGCTGTGCACCTTGGACGGCATTACCATCAACGAGCAGTTCCAGGCGGTCAACGATGATGGCGAGGCTATCGAGGGCCTGTATGTGGCCGGCGTTGACTCGGGTTCGTACTATGCAGGCACGTACCCCAACATGTCCACGGGCAACTGCTGCGGACGCTCGGTGACCTTCGCCCGCATGATTGGCAAGGCCTTGGCCGCGAAGTAAGCTGAATGCCGCGATGCCCGAGGTGGCGGCTTGCGAACGTCGCTCGCGCATCGACGCAACGGATTCGGCGTAGACTGCGCCCTCTTTGATGCGGCGCGCTCTTCACCTTCCCTCCCTGGAAGAGCGCGCCGTTTTGCTTGAGGGAACGAGCGCTCAAGAGGCGATTCGTCCTTGGGCTGCCCTTCCTAGCCCTGCACGCGTAAGGCGGCGGGGCTTTCTTGCATTTCGGTGAGGTTCTTCCAGAAGCGCTTGGGCATGAAGTGGCGGCGCAGCTCGGGGTTGTAGCGGGCGTCGATGGACACGCAGCGGTAGAACGTGCGCCAGGCCTCGGCATACAGGGTCTCCTCGGCGGTGGGGTCGGGCAGGGGCAGCACGAGGTTCTCGGTGCTGCCGGTGTTCACCAGGTACCAGTCGCCCCCGTCGTAGACGCCGGCCAGATGGTGCACTTCGTCGTAGATGATGAAGGGCTGCACGCTGAAGCGCTCGACGAAGTGCGGCATGATGAGGGGCACGACCGATGCCTTGGGGTTGCAGCGGGCGAACCAGACGTCGTGGGCGCTGTCGTCCCGCAGATGCTGGAAGCGGATGAACTGCCGCATGTGCTCGCACTCGTTGTCGACGGACCGGGTGATTTTGAACAGCGGCTCAACAGCGGGATGGGAGATGTCCGAGAAGGCGGCGGCGCGTCGCTTGGGACAGGGGCCTTTGCCCCGGGCGCCGGGACAGCTGGCGCTCTTGCGGCAGGTGGCGCAGTCGCGGCGTTTCTGCTCGTCCATGGCGTAGCGCACGAAGCGATAGGCCGCGGTACCGGCGTGGGGCTCATCGGAGAGGGCCGCGCGCTTCACCGCCTCGAAGCTATAGGAGCCGCATTGGCTGCGGATGCCCGTGGCCACGCGCTGGGCGTGGGACTCGTTCGTGTCGATATAGGCCACGCGCTGCCCGAGGCGCGGCTGCAGCACGCGGGCGGGGGCCACGTCCGAGGGGTACTCGTGGTTGGCATAGGCGGCGAAGATGGCCGACAGCAACCCTTCGAGGGTGCCGTCATAGGCGTAGGCTACCTCATCGTAGAGTTCGGGGGAGGGTTGGATGCTCATGGCCGTTACCCCACCTGAAGGAGGGGGCTGCCAGTTGCGGGTTGGTGGGGGCCGGGAGTGGTGGCTGCTCCGCTGCGCGCAGCGCTCGAGACCCTTTTGGCGCTGCCCTTGTGCTTGGGTGCGCCGTGGGGCGCCGTGGCGGGAAGAGGGCTTGCGGCGGCGGGGCTGCCGACGCTGCTTGCGGGACGGTTCGTGGCGCTGAGAGCTTGTCGCTGCGCCTCGAAGGCCGTCTCCAGGGCGGCCTTGTTGGCGGCGGAGGTTTCGGGGAGCGCGGCGGCTTGCTCCACCGATTCGAACAGCGCCATCTGCCCCGGAGTGGTTTTCGCGGCGCGACGGCCGTGACGACCGCCTTCGATAGGAGCCGACAGGTGGGCGTGCAGAGCCTCGCGGGAGAAGTCGATGCCTGTGCCGCCGTAAGCGCCGTTCATGGTGATGAAGTAACGGGCGCGCTTGTAGGCGATGCCCAGCTTGCGCAGTTCGGGCTCACCCAGAGTGGATTGGCGGCGGGCCCGCAGGATGAGCTTCGCCCCGCGCACCCCGATGCCGGGCACCCGCAGGAGTGCTTCGAGCGGGGCCGTGTTCACCTCGACGGGGAAGAAGTCCAGGTGGTTCAAGGCCCAGTTCGCCTTGGGGTCGATATCGGGCTCGAGGAAGGGGTGCTCCTCGTCGATGATCTCGCTGACGTCGAAGCCGTAGAAGCGCATGAGCCAGTCAGCCTGGTACAGGCGGTGCTCGCGATTGAGCTGCACGGCGTCGGTGGCTGGCAGCAGCGGATTTTTCACCACGGGCAGGTAGGCACTGAAGAACACGCGCTTCAAGTGCAGCTGCGTATAGAGCGCCGCCGAGAGCCCCAGAATGTGAAAATCGCTTTCCGGCGTGGCGCCGATGATCATTTGGGTGGACTGCCCAGCGGGGGCGAAGGCTCGGGCGCGCCGCACCGGCTTGGCCAGCGATTGATAGATGGTGAGGCTCTTGCGCTTGCGGGCGCGAGATTCCTTGTCGTCGGCGATGGAATCGTGGATATGGCGCATGGGGGCCAGAATGGACGCGCGGGACTTCGCCGGCGCCAAGAGCCCCAGGCTTTGTTGGCTGGGCAGTTCGAGGTTCACCGACAAGCGGTCGGACAGGCGCCCCAGCTGGTCGAGCAGCTCCACCGAGGTGCCGGGGATGGCCTTCGCGTGAATATAGCCGCGAAAGCCGTAGTCTTCGCGCAGAATGCGCAGGGCCTCGACCATCAGCTCGGTGGTGCGATCGGGGCAACCGACAACTCCCGAGGAGAGGAAGAGCCCTTCGATGTAGTTGCGGCGGTAGAAGCCGATAGTAAGATCGGCCAGCTCCTGAGGGGTGAAGGCGGTGCGCTTCACTTCGGTGTTGCTTTTGCGGTTGACGCAGTAGGCGCAGTCGTAGGTGCACACGTTGGTGAAGAGCACTTTGAGCAGCGTGATGCAGCGCCCGTCGGGGGTGAAGGAATGGCAGCAGCCTGCCGCCCTGGTGGCGCCCAGCTGCCCTGTGCGCCCTGAGCGGTCTACGCCCGACGAGGTGCAGGCCACATCGTATTTGGCCGCGTCGGCGAGAATTTCGAGCTTCTCGATAACGTTCAAGGCGCCTCCCTTTATCGCACACCTGTTCGCACGAAAGAATGTACGCTATACTACCCGAATAAATGTTCGAATGCAATGGGATGGACGGCAATAGTTGAGAAGGGGCACCCTGCGCTACGAGGCGGGAGGGCGCCCTTCGGGGGGGGGCGTGAGGAAGCGTGCTTTTTTGGGGGCGTCAGGGTTTGGGGCTGCCGTGCAAGGGTTGCGTGGCCCGTACTCAATCGGCTTTTCTGCCGTACAGGCTCCATGGGCTATAATGGCTCCAATGAAAATGCGGCTTGGCGGCTGCCTGGTGAAAGGGGACCTGCGTGAACAACTACCAGCAGGAGTTTATCGAGTTCATGGTGGAAAGCGACGTGCTGAAGTTCGGCGACTTCACGCTGAAGAGCGGCCGTCAGTCTCCCTTCTTCATGAACGCCGGCGCCTACGTCACAGATCGGAAGAGCACA
>CAJUFS010000075.1 GCA_910585575.1 uncultured Adlercreutzia sp.
TCGGCCACGAGCGCCCGGTTCTCATCGCGCATGGGCATGAGGTCGGCCACGGTGCCCAAGGTGGCGAAGTCGGTATAGCTGCGCCACAGGTGTGGAAAGCCCATGCGGCTGCCGAGCATCTGCACCAGCTTCAGGGCCACGCCCACGCCGGCCAAAATGGAGCTGGGGCAACCCTCGCCCATCTTCGGGTCGGCCACGCAGACGTTTTCGGGCACCAAGTCGGAAGCTTCGTGATGGTCGGTGATGTACACTTCCACCCCTTGCTCGACGATGGCCGCCACCTCGTGCTTGCAGGCAATGCCGCAGTCCACGGTGACAATGACGTCGGGCTCCAGCTGACGGACGCGCTCGAACGCGGCGGCTGTGATGCCGTAGCCCTCTTCAAAGCGATGGGGAATGAACGGATGGGCGCAGGCTCCCAAAGCCCGCAGCCCGCGCGTGAGCACCGTGGTAGCCGAGATGCCGTCCAAGTCGAAGTCGCCGAAGACGACGATGCGCTTCTTCGCCTCCATGGCCGCCTGCAACCCGTCGGCCACCGCAGAGAGCCCGGGAATTTCCAGCGGGCTGCGCCAGTCGCGGTCAAGGGACGGATGCAGGAAGTCGCGCACCTCTTCCGGTGACGCGATGCCGCGGCCCACCAGCGTGGCCGCGATGAAGCGGGGAAGCCCCAGGGCGTTTTGAAGCCGTGCCACGGCCTCGGGGGACGCCTCCCGAATACTGAACTGCGCTGTCATGGCCAAGCTACCTTACGTGCAATATCTCTTTTCTCAGGTGCCATTTTCGCATAAAGAACGCCCCCTGTCACCGCCAGGGGGCGAGCCGTTACTTGGCGCTGCGCAGACAAGGATGGATCGCCTGTCGAGATGGCAACCCGGAGCCCGTTAGCGATTGTCCACCTTCTCGGGGTACAGGTCATGCTGCGACAGGCGCGTCCAGGCCACTTCCTCCCAGCGGGTGCCAGGACGGCCATAGTTGCAGTACGGGTCGATGGAGATGCCGCCGCGCGGCGTGAACTTCCCCCACACCTCGATGTACTTCGGGTCCATAAGCGCAATGAGGTCCTTCATGATGATGTTCATGCAGTCCTCATGGAAGTCGCCGTGGTTGCGGAAACTGAACAGGTACAGCTTCAGGCTCTTGCTTTCCACCATCCGCTCGCCGGGCACGTAGGAGATGTAGATGGTGGCGAAATCGGGCTGGCCCGTGATGGGGCACAAGCTGGTGAACTCGGGGCAGTTGAACTTCACGAAGTAGTCGTTGTCCGGGTGCTTGTTGACGAACGTCTCCAACACGCCAGGATCGTAGTCCTGCGGATAACGGGTGCCTTGATTGCCCAACAGCGTCAGGTCGGCGGTTTCGTCGTCGGTGCGGCCAGCGCTTGCTCCCCCGTCGTCGCTGGTGCGGGCCAGGTGGGCGGCTACCGCGGCCATGGAGGAGGTGTCTACCGAGCTTTCGGGCTTAGTGGTGGCTGCGGAGGGGGCGGTATCTTCGCTTTCGTTGCCGAAGAGGGCTTCGGCCATTTCTAAGGGCTTCATTCACTATCCTTCCAATGCTGGGTCTTCGGCGTTGTTGGCGGCGAAGGCTTGGGCTCGATCAAGGCAGGTGGCGCATTGGCCGCAGGGTACTTCCCCGCCTTCGTAGCATGACCAGGTGAGTTCGTAGGGCACGCCCAGCTCTAGGCCCACGCGGACGATGTCGGCCTTGCTGGCTTTCACGAACGGAGCCTCGAGGCGCAGCTCGCCGCCGGTGCCTTCGACGATGGCGCGGTTCATGGCCTCCACGAACTCGAGCGAGCAATCGGGGTAGGCGTTGCCGGCTACGTCGTCGTGGTGGGCGCCGTAGTATACGACACTGCACTCTAGCGACAGCGCCATGGAGGCGGCCGCCGACAGGAATAGGCCGTTGCGGAACGGCACGTAGGTGCTGACGGGCGTCTCGTCGGCGGCTTCGAGGTCCGACGATGCCGCGGAAGCTCCTTCCCCGGCCTGGGCCTGCTGCTCGGCGTAGGTGCCGTGGGGCACCGCCTGGCTCGACTGGGACAGAAGCGAGCATTGGCTGTCGGCAAAGATAGCGCCCAAATCAAGGAAGCGCTGCTCGACGCCGTAGTAGGCCGCCACGGCTTTGGCGGCCTCAATCTCGCGCAGGTGCTTTTGGCCGTAGCCGATAGACAGCGCGTACACATTCTGGGCGCCGTACTCATTCACAGCCATGGCTAGAAGCGTGGTGGAGTCCACCCCGCCCGAGCACAACACCAGGGCTTTCTTATCGCTCATTCGCATCCTTTCGCTCAACGCCGCAGGGACGGTTCCCGCGGAACGCGGCCTCCGGGGAGACGTCCCGCTTTGGACCATCCCCCAGGGGACGTGCCTCGCTTTTCCGCGGCGGCGCTATACGCCTTTCGTCTCGTTCGGCCAGATAATCTTATGCAGCTGCAGCTGCAGACGAGCACGGTCCAGGCGGTGTTCGATGAGGTAGGCGGCGATGGTCGCGGGCTCAACAGCGCCCCACACGGGACTGAGCAGCACCGTGCAGCGATCCCACAGCTGCTCCTCGTCGGCCCGGGCGGCGGCGAAGGCCAGGTCGTCCTCGCTGCCTACCACGAACTTCACCGCATCGCGCTTATCCAGCAGCCCGTAGTTCTCGCGCATCATGGCCGCCGAGACGGCCTCGCCAGCCGTAGGGGTTTTCCAGTCCACCGTGAAATGCAGGCTGCCGGGCAGTCCGGCCTCGGCGGCGGCACGGCGCAGATCGGCCAGAGGCGCCAGATCGCGCGAGCCGTTCGTCTCAATCTCCACGCGCAGGGGCCGTGGCTCCTCCACACTCAGCAGCGCCTGCACCAAATCGGGCAGATAGGGCTGCAGAAGCGGCTCGCCACCCGTGAGCGTGACGCAGGATACGCCGGTTTCCGCCACCCACGCCACCAGGTCGGGCACGCTCCAGCCTTCCACCTCCACATAGGGGTGATTCGCCCAGCGCGTGTCGCAGTAGGTGCACCACATATTGCAGCCGGCAAACCGGATGAAGGCCGCCGGCCGTCCTGCGGCCAGCCCTTCCCCATTCAGCGAGACGAACTTCTCCACCACGGGAAACAGCTGTGCCCGCGGGCGGATGGTGTGGCGCGCCGCGTGGCGCTCAGCGTCCAGCAGGCCGTCGTTCTCTTCCTCGGGCACCATGGCTTAGGCGTCCTTGCGATAGAACGCGCAGTTGTTCGGCGTCTCGTAGACATCCACCTGGGCCACGGGCAGGCCCTTGGCGGCCAGAGCATCGAAGAACCACTTCGCCAGGTTCTCGGCGGTGGTGCGGAAGGGCATGGTATACAGCGCGAAGCCCTCGCGCTCCAGGCAGGCCAGCGTGTCAGGGGCCAACGAGCCCTCTTCAATGATGAAGTGGTGGTCGAGCTCTTCGCTCAGTTCGCGTAGGGCGGCCTTGAAGTCGCCGAAGTCCACCACCATGTCCTTGCAGGTGCCCTCGGTTTGCAGCTGCGCCACTTCCAAATAGGCCACCACGCGCCAGCGATGCCCATGCAGGTTCTCGCATTTCCCGTGGTAATCCGTCAAAAAATGAGAGGCGTCGAAGCTGCTCTCAGTTCTCAGTCCGTACATGTTCGTCCTCCAGCAAAAAAGAACCCGCCGGGTAGCGGCGGGGCTCCAGTACAGGGCGAGAAACACATTCTCGCCAAGGAGCACCTCGCAGGTGCCCTTCGTTAGGCCAGGTTATTCTAGCACGGTCACCTTGCGATACAAGGGCGCGAGCCGCGAGCCCACGATAACGCCGCGAGCGCCTCAAGCGCGCAGGGAGATGAACATACGCCGCTGCCCGGGAACCTCCCGGAAGCCGTACTTCTCGTAGAAGCTCCGCGCCGCGTCATCGACAGGATCGACCAGCAGCGCCTTGGCTCCTACCTGCTGGGCGACGGACAGGGCCCGCGCCATGGCGTCCCCCAACAAAGACGAACCAAGGTGCTGCCCCTGAAATTGCTGGTCAACACCAAGCATACCCAACAGCACAGCGGGGATGGACTCGGGGGCATTGCGCCGCAGCCAGCCACCGTGCACTTCATCGCGCACGACGGCATGGGCACTTAGCGAGTACAGCCCCGCCACCTGCCCCTCGCAGCACACCACATACACCACCGCCGTGCCGTTCTTCTCCGCCGTTTTCGCTCGACGCTGGACCCAACTATCAACGACAGGCACCCCGCAGTGAAACCCCTCGAGGCTATCGTCATCGGTGAGCTTTCGGGGCTTTTCGAAGCCCGCCATTATTCCCAGACCGCCTTCGCCGCGATAAGCTGCCGTGCGGCCATGGGCATAGGCTCTTCAAGCGCAGCGGCAAATTGGTCGAACTCGGCGGAAGCAAGGTGCGTGGTGGTTTCTTGCTCGATGTCATAGCGCGCTGCTTCAAGGAGGCGATCCAACGCCCATTGGGTGAGCGTTTTTCCGCGCAGCGCTGCCGCCCGCTCGATCTGATCGCGCTGGGCCGCCGTCATGCGCATATCGAAGCGACTGTCCTTGGTAACGGTTGCCATGAGAGTTCCTTTTTTCTACCTAGCCCGATTATACTGAAGAAATTGTACGGCATTTTTACGTACAATTCAAGAATTCCTGCGGCGCGACGAATCCGCCAAATCGCTACCGTGCGCCCATCCAGGTGTCGGTGCGGATGCGCAGGCCGTTGGTGAGCGCGCGACCGCCCATGAGAACGAAGTCAAAGGCAAGCCACAGAAGGGCGCACCGCAGGGCAGCGTCGGGCAGCAGCGGGGCCACGCCGAATACGAGCGCCACCAAAACTGCCAGGTAGATGGCGCTGACCGCTGCGCAGGTACGCGCCAAGTAGCGGAAATCGCCGGCGCCGATGAGGATGCCGTCGGCGGCCCACATCCAGCTTTGCAGCGGCAGCGCCACCCCGGTAATGACCATGCCGATAGTGGCCATCTGTTGCACTGACGCATCGGGGCTGAAGAGCGCTGGAGCCACCAGGCCCAGCACCGCGAACACCAGACCGGCCGCTATGCCCACAAGCGCGCCCGTACGCAAGGTGATCCGCGTTAAGCGCCGTGCCCCTTCCCAGCGGGCTGCTCCCAGCTCGGCTCCCACCAGGGTTTGCCCCGCAATGGCCACGGAATCAAGCACGTTCACCATGAAGTTCCAGGAGGCGTTCACCACCTGGTAGCCTGCCAGCACCGAGGTGCCCAGGGCCGCGGCGGCCATGACGGTGCCTACCAACCCCGCGCGCAGGGCCAAGGTGCGTACGAACAGGGGCAGCCCATCGCGCCCTGCTGCCGTCATACCCGCAGGCCGAGGGCGCCAGCTTACGCCCGCAGCCCTCGCTGCTCGCAAAGCCCCCGCGGCCAATACGATTCCCATGAACCATTGGGCCGCGAAGGTGGCAATGCCCGAGCCGGCAACGCCCCAACCCAAAACGATGACGAACAGCACGTCCAACACGGTGTTCAGCACAGCACCAGCCACGGCCACCACCAAGGTAACCGTCACTTTTTGAAGCCCGCGGTAGAGCCCGTTGGCAGCGTACACCAAAAGCATGCCGGGCGCGCCCAGCACCACAGGACGCGTGTAGGCCACCGCTTGAGCGAGGTCCTCGCCACGCCCTCCCAGCAGCCAGCACAGCGGTTCGGCTAAGACGAACAGCCCTGCCGCCAGCACCACGCCAATGGCCAGAGCCAGCCATAGCCCGTCGATGCCCGCCTGCAGACCCTCGCGCATGCGTCCCGCGCCGAAATGGCGCGCTACCTGCGAAGTGGTGGCGTAGGCCAGAAAGATACAGAGTCCCACCGCCGTCAGAATAACCGTGGAGCCCAGGGCCAGCCCCGCCAGCGCGCTCTCCCCCAAATGCCCCACAATGGCCGTGTCGATAAGTACAAAGGTCGGTTCGGCCACCAGCTGTCCGAACGTCGGCACCGCAAGGGCCAACAGCGCAGCCGTCGTGGCCGCGGATCCGCGAGACGCCTTCTTAAAACGCTGCATCATAGGGATCGGTGACCATGATCTCGGTTTGGCCGCGGGTGAGTTCGGTGAGCTTTTCCAGGAAGGGATCCTGGGTGCCGTCGAGCATGCGGAAGGTGAGCAGAACATTCTCAGCGAAGTCACTTTCTTGGAGCTTCGCCTGGCAGGCCTCGGCGATGCGGCATACCTGCTCGTAGAGGCCGTAGGGTACTTCCAGGATGATGTCGACGCAGACGGAAACTGTGACCACATCGGCAGCGTCAATGGCCGCCTTCGTAGCATCGGTATAGGCGCGCACCAAGCCGCCCGTTCCCAGCAGGATGCCGCCGAAGTAGCGCGTGACCACCACGGCCACGTCCTCCAAACCCGCATGCTGGATAGCCTCGAGTGTGGGCATGCCGGCGGTTTTGGCCGGCTCACCGTCATCGGTGTAGCGGATGCGGCCGCCGCGCAGCACGTAGGCGTACACATTGTGGCGCGCCATGCGATGCTCGGCCTTCACGCCGTTGATGAAGGCCAGGGCTTCCTCTTCGGTGGACACCGGAGCAATCTGGCCGATGAAACGGCTTTTCTTCTCCACGATCTCCGCCTGGGCGGGGGCGGCTATGGTGCGATAGGCGGCCACGACTTTCCTACTCCCCCAGCTTTTCGGCAGCTTCGAACCACTCCAGCTCGAGGGACTCGATCTGGCTCTCGAAGTCGGCCACTTCCTCTTGCATGGCCGTCAGCGTCAGATAATCGGACTGGTCGGCCTCGGCCATTTCCAGCTGCTTCTTCTCGATCTTGCCCTTCAGGGTTTCTATCTTCTTCTCGTTGGAGGTCATGAGCTTGCGCAGAGCGCGCTGCTCGCCGCCGGAGAGAACCGGGGCGGCCGAGGGAGCCGCGTCAGACAGCTGGCTGCCTCGCTGCGTGGTACGCCCCGCAGCCGCGGCCGCCTTCTGCTCGGCCTCTCGTTCCTGCTCGGCTTTGATTTCCAGGTACTCGTCTACGCCGCCGGGCAGGTGACGTACTTTGCCGTCAATGAGGGCGAACTGGTGATCCGTTACGCGCTCCATGAGATAGCGGTCGTGGGTGACCAGAAGCAGCGTGCCGGGCCAGCCGTCCAGCAGGCTTTCCACGGCGGCCAGCATGTCGGTGTCCAAGTCGTTGCCGGGCTCGTCCAGAATGAGCACGTTGGGCTCGTCCAACAGGATGAGCATGAGGGCCAGACGGCGCTTCTGGCCGCCGGACAGATCGCACACGGGCTCGTTCTGGTCGTCCTTCGTGAAGCCCAGGCGCTCCAGCAGCTGTCCCGGGGTCATTTCCTTGCCGTCGAGCATGGTGCGGCGCGAGTAGCGCGAGATCACCTGGCGCACGCGGTCGTCGCCCAACTTGGTGAGCTCGTCCAAATGCTGCGACAGCACGGCGAAGCGCACGGTCTGGCCGATCTTCACCCGACCGCGATCAAGCGGCTGCAGCCCTTGAATAATGCGCAGCAGCGTGGTCTTGCCGATGCCGTTTTCGCCCACAATGCCGTAGCGATCGCCAGGGCCGATGATCCAGTCCACATCATCCAGAATAACGCGGTCGCCAAAGCGCAGCGTGGCGCCCTGCAAGTCCACCACCTGCTTGCCCAGACGGGCCATGGCCATGCGCTTGAGCTCCAGCTCGTTGCGCAAAGGCGGTACGTCGGCAATAAGCGCCTGAGCCGCGGCCACGTGGAACTTCGGCTTCGTGGCGCGGGCCCGCGCGCCGCGCGAGAGCCACGCCAGCTCGCGACGCAGGGCGTTCTGACGCTTCTGCTCGGCCAGGGCTTCCAGACGGTCGCGCTCGACGCGCTGCATAATATAGGCGGAAAACCCGCCCTCGAAAGGCCATACCCGCTGGCCGTGCACTTCCCACATAGCCTCGCACACCTCGTCGAGGAACCAGCGATCGTGGGTGACCACCAGAAGCGCTCCCTGGCCGCGGCGCCAGCGCGTCTTCAAGTGCTCGGCCAACCAGGTGATGGCGCGGACGTCCAAGTGGTTCGTAGGCTCGTCCAACATGAGCACGTCCCAGTCGCCAATGAGCAGGCGCGCCAGGTCAACACGGCGGCGCTGGCCACCGGACAAGGTACCCACCAGAGCGTCCCACGCCACATCTTCCAGCAGCCCCGCAATAATGGCGCGGATGCGCGCGTCGCCGGCCCATTCGTATTCAGGGCGATCGCCCACTACGGCGCGCTCAACGGTGTCCTCGTCGCGCAAGTCGTCGGCCTGGCCCAGCACGCCCACGGAGACGCCGCGCGTGCGAATGACGCGACCCTCATCCACCTCCACATCGCCGGCCAATACCCGCAGCAGCGTGGACTTGCCGTCGCCGTTGCGGCCCACAATACCAATGCGCGCGCCCTCGTCCACGCCCAAGGACAAGTCCTCGAACACGGTTTTCGTGGGGAAATCCACCCGCACTTTCTCGCAGCCTAACAGAAATGCCACAGCGTTTGCCTTTCACTTATTTGCGCGGCCAAGGAAGATCGCGATGCCCTCGTCGAAGCGCCGTGCGCTCGGACTGGGGCGATAGTAGGTGGCGATAAGTATACCCTAGCGAATCTTCCACACCGCGGTGACCAGCACCACAGCGGCAAACAGCGATGACAATCCAAAAGCCGCCTGATAAGGCAGCGCTGCCAGCGTAGCCCCCGCATCCACGGCAGCCCCCGCGGCCGCTCCAGCGCCCAGCACCGAGATAAGCAGCATCATGAGGGCGGTGCCCAACGAGGCACTGGCCTGACGCACCGTGGCGAAGAAGGCGCTGCCGTCCATGATGATCTTCCCCGGCAAGCCCGAAAGACCCCAGGAATTGAGCGGCCCCACCAGGGCACTGACGCCCACGGCGCGCACGCCCTGCCAGAACGTGAGCAGCCAAAGCGGCGTCGTTGCGTCCAAGAACATGAACGACGCGGCACCCACGGTCAGAAAGGCAGCGCCGGTGATGCACACCACGCGCGGCCCCACCTTATCAAGCAGGATGCCCGCCAAGGGATTGACGAACAAGGCCACCACCGTGGCCGGAATAAAGGCAATGCCCGCTTCCAACGCCGTCATGCCGCAGGGACCTTGGATGTACAGCGGCAGCACCAGCGTGATGCCCATAAACGAGGCGAACAGGCAATTCTGTCCCACGAAGGCCGCGCGGAAATGGCGCGACCCGAAAATGTCCATGGAGATAAGCGGGTGGGTCACACGGCGTTGACGCAGAATGAACGCCACAATGAACGCCACGCCCACCACCGCGGGAATCCACACCTGCGGGTTCGCAAGCGCCATGGTGGCGGCATTCGAGGCACCCAGCAGCAAGCCGCCAAAGCCCACCGTCGACATAAGGAAGGACGGGAAGTCGAACACGGCGTCGGTCTCATGATCGCCGTGGCTCTTCACCGTCAGCACCGTAGCCACGAACAGCAGGGCCAAAAGCACCGCCAGAATAATGTAGAAGCTGCGCCAACCCCAGGTGCCAGCCAGAGCGCCGCCAATCAGCGGGCCGATATTTGGCGCGAAGCCCATGGCAATGCCGCCGATGCCCATGGCCGTGCCGGTGCGCTCACGCGGAAAGCGCGTCATGGCCACCGTCTGCACCAGTGGCAGCGTAATGCCCGTGGCAATGGCCTGCAGCACGCGCGCCACCAGCAACACCGGGAAGCTCGGCGCAAAGAAGCCCGCTACCGAACCAGCGAAATAGAACCCGAGGGCCAGAAACACCAGGCGCTTGAGCGAAAAACGCCGCGACAGGTACGTGACCACGGGCACGGTAATGCCCATGACCAGCATGTAAATGGTGGTGACCCACTGACCCACGGCGGCGTCAATGGCAAAATCCTCGCAGACGCCCGTGAGCATGGAGTTCATCACCGTCTGGGTAAGCGACCCCAAAGCGCAGGTAATGACGACAATGGCAAACAGGGCATAGTTGTGCCCGCGCTCGGACAAATGCATGGTAGTACCTCTTCCTTAGTTGAACTTGGCCTGGGTCTTCTCAAGGCCGTTATCAATAAGGAAGAGCACAGCCTGGGCGCCTTGATCCACGGCGTGCTCGAAAGCCTCGGTATCGTCTTTGCTGCGGGGCACCGAAAGCACCCAGTCCACCACCGGCTTGCGTCCCGGCGGCCGACCGATGCCGATGCGAATGCGGAACCAATCGCGCGTGCCCAGCTTGTCGCAGATGGAACGCAGGCCGTTGTGGCCCGCATGACCACCGCCGAACTTCACGCGAATGGTGCCCGGGTCGATGTCCAGCTCGTCATGAACCACAATGAGATGGTCGGGCGCCACCTTGTAGGCTTTTGCCAGCTTGCTGACGGGGCCACCCGACGTGTTCATAAAGCTTTGGGGCTTCACCAACAAAAGCTCATGGCCGTGATAGCTGGCCTTCGCGGTCAGCGCACCGCCCTCAGTTTTCCAGTAGCGCACGCCCAGCTCTTCGGCGAGCGCATCCACCGTATCGAACCCGGCATTATGCCGCGTATGCTCGTATTCCTCCCCCGGATTCCCCAGGCCCGCAATTAAAAACATCTTATTGTCTTCCACTTACATCTCTTATCTTTTGTCACACAGGTAGCACTAAAGACAGCGAGGTTCCGACAGGTGCCTGCAATTGCCCCGCCTTTGCCCCAAGCGTACTTCGGTACGCGCCGAGGGCAAAACAAGGGGCAAGGGCAGGTGCCTGTCGGAACCGCAGCGTCGACGGGTCCGTTCGTCCCGTCAGGGCGAACGGAACCAGATTATTCAAAAAGCTTTCCAATTGAACCGTTGTTGTACACCACATCGATAGCCTGAGCGAACAGCGGCGCAATGGACAGCACCTTGATCTTGCCGGTCTGGCGCGCCAGCGGCACGGGCACGGCGTTGGTAACCACCACTTCCTCGATGGGCGAATTCTCCAGACGCTCGTAAGCGGGGCCCGAGAACAGACCATGGGTGGCGCAGGCGTACACCTCGGCGGCCCCCTTGGCCTTCAGCGTTTGGGCCGCGGCCACCAGCGAGCCGGCCGTGTCGATCATGTCGTCGTTCAGAATGCAGATCTTGTCCGTAACGTCGCCAATCAGAGCCGTGATCTCGGCCTGGTTGTGCTTCGGACGATCCTTGTGCATGATGGCAATATCGCAATCAAGGGCGGTGGAGAACTTCTTCGCCGCCTTGGCGCGGCCCACATCGGGCGACACCACGCACAGACGGTCCGTATCGAAGCCCTTGTTCTTGAAGTAGTCCACGAAGATGGGCATGGCCGTCATGTGGTTCACGGGAATATCGAAGAAGCCCTGGATGGCGTCCTGGTGCAGGTCCACCGTGATGACGTTGTCCACACCGGACACCGTCAGCAAGTCGGCCACGAGCTTCGCCGTGATAGGCTCGCGCGGGGCGGCCTTGCGATCCTGGCGCGCATAGCCGTAGTGGGCAATAACCGCCGAGATGGAGCGGGCGCTGGCGCGCTTGGCCGCATCGGCCATGATGAGCAGCTCCATGAGGGCATCGTTCACATCGAAGCCTTCGGAAGCGCACACCGATTGAATGAGGAACACGTCGGCGCCGCGGATGGACTCCTGGTAGCGAGCGTAGATCTCGCCGTTGGCGAACTTCTCGTGCTTGATGTTGCCCAAGTTCACGTTCAGGTACTTCGCGATTTCCTCAGAAAGCTCGGGGTTCACCGAACCGGAGAACAGGATCATGCGCTTGGTCATCTCGGTCATGGAC
>CAJUFS010000076.1 GCA_910585575.1 uncultured Adlercreutzia sp.
CGATCTGTAGGCGGCGGCAAGTTCAACCCCTCGTCCTCGTCGAAGTCCATCCAGGCACCGTGGGGCAGCCCCACACAGCCGGGCATGAGAATCTCGGTGACCGAAGCCGTGCGCAGCGTGGCGCCGTGGGCGTTGTACACGCGCACGGTGTCGCCGTCGGCCACGCCCTTGGCCGCCGCGTCCGACGCGTTGAGGAACACCGGGTTGGCCCAGGCCTCGCGCAGCCACGGCAGGTTGTCGAGCACGCCGTGGGCACGGCGCAGGTAGTGCGGGTTGTACACGATAAAGGGGTACTCGCTGGGTTCGCCGCCGATAACGCGGTCGGCGAACATGCCCTCGCGACCCTCGGGCGCCTCCACATAGGTGGGATAGGGCTTGAAGGTGCCATCGGGGCTGTAGCCCATGGAGTTGAGCATGTCGGCCTTGTACTGGCAGTAGACCTCGAACTTGCCCGACTCGCTCGGACGCGGATTGGCCTCAGGGTCGGCAATATAGTCGGCGTAGCCGATGTAGCCGTAATTATCCCCTTCGGCGCGCTTGATGGTGAAGCAGCCGTCAGCCAGGAACTGGTCGATGGCCACGGCTCCCTCCTGGGGCTCACCCTCGCACTCCCAACGGTCGATGTCCTCCTGGGTCACCGTGACCAGGGGCACGTACTCACCCGTCTCGTCCATGTAGCCCGCGCCGAGAATCTGGTTGAAGAACTGCTGCTTCTCGCTGACCGGCCACATTTCCGCCGTGGGAAGACCCAGCTTGTCCGCCAGCAACATGCCGATCTCCTGATCGGTCTTGGCCTCGAACAGCGGGTCGGTCACCTGGGTGTACACGATCACCGTCTCGCGGCTGCGCTGATGGCCGGGGAAGCCGCCGACGCGCTCCCATTCTGTAGTGATGGGCAGCACAATGTCCGCGTACTTCGCCTGAGCGTTGAAGAAATGGGACGTGCAGGTGACGAACTCCATCTGGCGAATGGCCTGCACCGCCGTGGCCGCCGCGGGCGTGCATTGGATCATGGCGCTGCCCTCGAAGGAGAGGTACTTGATGTCGGCCTCTTTGATGTCCTGGGCGTTGAAGACCTCGGAGTACGCGAATCCGGTGCTGTTGTACTTGCCATCGAGGATGCTCTGCCACAGCAGCGGAGCCGAAATGCTGTCGGGAATGGGATTTTCCACCCACGCCGCGCCCGAGTCGCCGTAGTACACCAGCTCGGGGCCGTTCGTACCCGCAAAGGTCTTGTAGGCGCCGCCGCAGGCATGGCCCGACTTGCCCATGTGGCCGCCCATAGCGCCCACAGTCATGAGCAGCTGAGGCACGTTGTCTGCGCTTGAGCAACGGGCCAAGGCGTAATTGTGCAGCAGCATGACCGCATGGTCCTTGCCGATGGTGGACGCGAACCACTTGATGTCGTCGACCGAGGTACCGCAGATGGCACTCGCCCATTCCGCCGTCTTAGGGGTATCGTCGTAGGCGCCCTCAAGGTAATCGCGGAAGTTCTCGTTGAGCTTGGCGCCCTCCGGCATATGATTGGCGTCGAAGCCGACGCAGTACTTGTCGAGGAAGTCCTGATCTACCACGTCCTGCGCGAGCATCTCGTAGGCCACACCCAACAGGAAGGCCGTATCCGTTCCGGGAAGTACTGGCACCCAGCGCGCATCGAAGTAGGCCGCCGTGGCGTTGTAGGAAGGCCCAACGTAGACGAACTGCACGCCGGCATCCTTCGCCTCGTTGAAGTTGTTCATCGTGGTGCCACCCGATGACCAGGCAGAGTTGCCGCCCATAAGCACGATGGTCTCGGCGTTCTTGTTGTCGAAGCGGTCGTTGGTCTCGCCCAAATCGCAACCGGGAAGGCCCAGCGAAGTCATATTGAAGGCATAGACACCGTTAGAACTGGTGTCGGAGATGGAGATATAGCCGCCCATCTGCGCCAGCACCATATCGATGCCCGGACCGTAGTTCGCAATGACCGAGCGCGGACCGTAGGTGTCGTAGATGCGCTGCACTTCGCCGGCAATAAGCTCGATGGCCTCATCCCAGGAGATGCGCTCCCACTCGTCCTTGCCGCGCAGCTCGCCGCGAGCCGCGTCGCCGCCACCGGGCTGCCAGTTCTTGCGCTTCATGGGAAACTTGAGGCGGTCTTCGCCGAAGCACTGCCACTGCTGGGAGCGGCCGCGCGGGCAGCCGCGCTGCTGCAGCCACTCGAAGCTGTCCTCATGGGACGTATCGCTTCCCTGGCGCGCCGGGACGCCGTCTTTCACCAGCACCTTGTTAACGCAACGGCCGCCGCAATTGTGCCAGCACGCCGCCGAGATCCACGTTCCCTCGTCTACCGGAGCATCAGTGCCGGTCTCGGAAAGAGCCTCGTCCTGCGTCTGCGGCGCACAGGCCGCCAGCGTCGACAGCGAGCCCGCTGCCAGCACACCGGCCGCGCTTCCCTTCAAAAAGCCGCGGCGCGTCAGGCCGGACTGGACGGGCATCATGCGAGATTTGCTCATGGCATCCCCCTACTTCTTAATTCTTCGGGCGGGAAGCCCTCTCTGCGCCTTCCCGCTTTCCACATTCCCCACTATAAGAAGCAGCAAATCAGGCAACAAGATACCACGACGGTAACCCCGTTGGTATTTGAGTAAGCAAGATTACCAGGCGGTAAGGGTTGCAGGCCTCTGTGCACAGAATTGGGTGGTACTCGGGTCAAGTTCTGTGCTAGGGTACTCAGTGAAACCGATCATAATGAAGGAAGAGGAGCCTTTATGCGGTTTGCCATCGCTCTTGCCCTTTCGCTTGTTCTGGTGTACCTGTGCGCCAAGCCGCTGAAGAAGCATCCGGTGCCGTTCTACGTGGGCGCCATCGCACTGGTCGGCGTTTATTTCTGGGGCATGCAGGCCAGCGTGCACAACGAGCTGTGGAACTACTTCCAGCCGCTCATGCAACGCTGCGCGCTGGCGTTCCTCCTTTTCAGCGTGGTCATGTTCGTGGGCGTGCTTGACGAGAAGTCCCGCCTGCGCGCCCATTTGATGCCTATCCGCCGCCAGCTTTCCATTTTGGCGTGCATTTTCGCCGTGGGCCATATTGTGTTTTACGGCTCGTCCTACCTCATGCGACTTTCGGGCGCGTTCAACGCCAACCTTATGTTCTCACTGGGCCTGGCCGCCATTATTACTCTGCTCATGGCGGTGCTGGGCGTTACTTCGTTCCAGATTGTCAAGCATGGCATAACCGCTGCTGCCTGGAAGCGCATTCAAAAGCTTGCCTACCCCTTCTACCTGCTTATCTACGTGCACCTGCTACTGCTTCTTGCCCCTAGCGCAGCCGCCGGCAACAGCGTTGCGGTGCTCAGCGTAGCCGTCTACTCAATCGTGACGGGCGCCTACGTCGTGCTGCGCCTCCGCAAGGCCCTGGCGGAGCGCACCGCAACCGCCGTCCGCCCCTCCCCCGCGTTGGACACCGACCTTGAGGTGGCGGGGGCGTAAGCAAACTCGTTGATCTTACTTGCTTCACCTTTGAGCCCCTTGGCCTCTCACGGGCCAAGGGGCTCTTTTTGAATCGCTCCGTAAAAAATCTTCCTTGTTCGTTTCTGAAGAAACGCCTCCCCTCGCCAGTGCGCTATGCTTTCTTGCAAAGGCTAGCCTGTTTCAATTCTATTAATAATTTGGTATAGTATATATGCCAATTCTCTGCATAGGAGAGTGGTATGAGATTCGAATACGATCAAGCAAAAAGCAAGGCAAACCTCGAGAAACACGGCATCGATTTCGAAGAAGGACAGCGACTTTGGGGCGACAGGAACTACATCCAGTTCCTCGTCCGGTGCCGCGGAGAAGAGCGCCACGGCATCCTCGCCCGTTATGGAGGAGCAGTTTGGCTGGCGGTCATCACCTACCGAGGAAGTCGCACGCGCATTATCTCGATCAGGAAAGCTACAGCGAAGGAAGTGAGCATCTATGACAAAGCAAATAACCGCTGAAGAACTCGATCAGCTCGTGGACGACGGTCAGGATATCACCGAGCACATCGACATGACCACTATCGTCCATCCTGCGCAAGGCGAGGAGATCCGACGAGTGAATGTCGACTATCCTGAATGGGTCATCAAGAACCTGGACATCCAGGCAGACCGCATCGGGATCACTCGACAGGCTCTTATCAAGCTCTGGACCGTCGAACGCCTTGAGGAAGAAGCGCTCAAGCAGCGCGAGTTGATGCAGGCTTAACGTCTCCCATAGTTGAAAGCCCCCGCCAGGTCGAAACCTAGCGGGGGCTCAAGGGAGGGTTAGGAACCAGGGCCGTGCCGTCGGGGCACGGCCCTTTCGCTCTTGGGATTAAATACGCCCGCCGGCAATTTCCTGGCCCGAGGCTACCAGGCCCGCCACGCGGCCCGTGGTCATGGCGCGGCCCAGGCTCATGCCGGGGATGAACATCTGGTGCTCTAGGCCGCCAAAGAAGTTGCCCTGGCAGTTGCCGACGCAGAACAGGCCGTCGATGACCTCGCGGTTCTCGTCCAGCGCGCGGCAGCGCTCATCGGTCTCGATGCCGTTCAGCGTGCACAGCACGCCCGCACGGCGCTGCACAGCGTAGAACGGTGCCTTCTTTACGGGCTTCAGGCGCCCGGCCTGCTTGCCGAAGTCGTCGTCGTAGCCCGCATCACACAGCACGTTGTAGCGATCCACCGTGGCCTTCAGGGCATCGGCCGGCACGCCCATGGCGCTGGCCAGCTCCTCGATGGTGTCGGCCTTGAACACGTCCCCGTTTTCCACGCCTGCCTCGGTGGAGGCGACGATGTCCACGGGCGGCTCCTTCTTCATCATGCCGGAGCCCATGTCTTCCCAGTCGGTGCGGTAGTTGTCGTCGAACACCTGGAAGTGCATGCACTCGGGCTGCAGCACGTCCTGGGCATACAGCTGGCCGTAGGTCATGTCCTCGTTGCAGAAGCGCTCGCCGTTCTTGTTCACGAACAGCCACGGCTCGCCCGAGCCCGCAATGTCGGGCACGTCGATGGGCGGGTCGTAGTGGATGTTCGAGCAGTGCGGAGCCAGCTGCATCTTGCCGCCGACCCACATGCCCATCAGCTGGCCGTCTCCCGTATTCACCTCGGGTTGGGAGTAAGCCGACTTCAGGCCCGTGGCATGGGGTAGGTACTCGGCGCGCATGGCCTCGTTGTTGCCGTAGTCGCCGGCCGCCAGGATGACGCCATCAGTGGCCGTCGCCTTCACGTACTGCCCATCGGCGTCCTTACCGATGGCGGCGCTGACCCGTCCGGTGTTGTTGTCGTCGCGTACCAGCTGCACCGCCGGTGTGCTGTAGAGTACCTGGCCGCCGTGCTCCTCGGTATAGTCGAGGAACCACTGCGCCAGCGCCTGCATCTCCCCCACCCACATATGCACGCAGGGATAGCAGCGGTTATGCTCGTCGGGATACTCCATCTTCGTGGTATCCACCACTAGGGCAGGTCCCACACCCTCGACGTCGCCCGTCAGCGCCATGGCCCAGTCCATGGTAGGACCGCTGTTGTAGATCCACGTCTTCAGCAGGCGAAGGTCGGCGCGGTTCTCGCCGCGGCGCGTCCACTCGGTCACCACTTCCCACGGATCGAAATCGGCCCCGATCTCATTTTGCGCCTTCGAGTTCCAGGCTGCGGCGCCCGAGCCGTGGGACAGGGCCGTGGCCGCCTTCTGCAGGACAACCACCTTCTTGCCGGCTTCGGCCGCCGTGGCCGCCGCCACGGCACCGGAGATGCCGCCGCCCACCACAACGATATCGGCCTCGATAGTGCTGCCGATCTGATCGTCGGTAATAGGAGCCGGTGCCGCCTTGTAGTCGGCTGCGGCCGCCGCGCTGTTGGCACCCGTGCCCGCCAGGTTCTCTTCCTGGGCGGCCGGGGCGGCCGGTGCGCAGCCCGTCAAACCACTTACAGCCACGGCCGCCGCAGCGGCCCCGCCCAAGCCTAGAAACGAGCGACGCGAAAGTTTGCTTTCCATGCTGATTCCCTCCTTTAGGTTTCCTCGGCGCTGTCTGCGCCTTCCCCAAACTAGCGGAAATCAGTGCCGCAACGCACCTGCCGATTCGTACGATTTTGCGAAAAAACCTATCGTATATTTTATCCGATACGCTCTTATGGGAGGTTCTGATCAGGCATTTCTTTGTCAATGATGTCGATAAATTCCTGACGGGAGTGCACCTGCATCTTGCGATAGATGTGGGTGAGGTGCGACTGCGCCGTGCCCTGCGAGATATGCAGCTCCTTCTGCACGAAGGGAAGCGACCGCCCCCGAGCCAGCAGCAGCGCCACCTCGCGCTCACGCGGCGTGAGGCCGAAGCGCTCCTGGAGGAACGCGAGCGGATCCTCCTCGCAGGCACCTTCACTGTCAGATTCGCCGTCGGGTAATGCAGCGTCCGCGGGCACAGCAGCACCCGGGGCTTTTCCAGGGGCGGCTGAAGCCGTCGAATGCGGTTCCTCCAGAGCACGCGAGCGGGGCACCATGCCCCAGGCGCTGGCGAAGTCGCTTTGGTTGGTGGCAACCACGGCCACCACCACAATCAGGAAAAGGAACGTACAGGCAATGGCGTCCCACGAGAGCACCGGCCCCTGCACCGCCGCGATGAGCCGACCCGAGAGCGGCACGCCCACCACCACGGCCAGGGCGAAGCTGGCCTGGGCCGTTCCAAATACCGTAAAGGCCGAGGTGCCCGTGCACTTCGCGATGCCGGCGCAGTAGGCCCACACGATGCAGCGGCATCCCATGAAAGCCGCGCCAAACACCGCGTAGGCTACCTCGAAGGAGGCGCCGAACAGTACCGTGCACAGAAAGCTGAGCGCCATAATGACCAGCACGACTTGCAGGTTGGGGATGGTGGCGCGGCGCTCCGGCGTCAGGCGCCGCCTCGCTTCCAAGGCCGCAGCCAGCACCACGAGACCTGCCACACCGCCTGCCAGATACCAGTCGCCCATGAAGCCCAAATCCACCTGCGCGCCAGCGGGGGCGGCGAAGCCGCGGAACATCTCGCCGCCCAGGGCGAAGAAGAACAGCGCCGCCAGGGGGATGATAATGCGCGGATTGATGCGCAGCGACGGGCGTCGATCTTGCGCGGGGCTTCCGCCGCCTTCGCCTGCCGGCGATCCGAAGCCCAGAAGCACCAGGGCCGAAGCGGCCGGCAACAGCACCACGCTGGCAATGGCGATGAGCGGGTCCATCATGCGCACCAGAAAGAACAGCGCGCAACTGAGTGCATAGGCGGCAGCGATGTTCACCAACGCCCCCGAGGCGCCGCAGGGCACGAAGCGGCGGCCGTACAACAGCACCAGCCATCCTGTGGCAACGCCTGTCGTGACCGCACCCGCAGCCGACATAGCCCAGGTAAGCATCGCGTTCTGAGGAGCCAGCCACGGTCCCAGCGGTACCAGAAGCGTGCCAAGGGCGCACAGGGCCGCGGTAAGGCCAATGAGCCCGCGCGAATCGGCATAGCGCTCGAGCCGCTTGCCCAGCAGCGCGCAGGCCACCAGCGTAAGGGCATGGGCCCAGGCTGCCCAGCCCCAGGCCTCGCGCACGCTATCGGCCGCCGCAGCTTCCAAAGGGAACAGCACGGGCGTGTAAAACGTCAGGAACAGCCACGCCCAATACAGCCCAAGCCCCAACAGGCGGGGATCGAACGCGCCCGACCGACTCTCCCCTCTTGTCGCGTACTGCCCCCGCCCCTCCTGCGTCGACACAAGCCTGCTCCCTCTATTCTAATCCGCCAATTTCTTTCCATCTTAGCAATGAGTAGGCTGATTTTGACAGAAAAACGAGATGGGTAGCGTCTGAAGCGGACGAGGCGCCTACCTCGCCAGGATAAACTCCTTTAGCTCGGTCATGAGGGGGCTTTGGGGAGCACCCCGCTTCTCAGCCAAGCCGAGGGGCAGCGTGAAGGCGTCCTCGGGCGTCAGCGGCCGATAGACGATACCCTCGGGCGGCTCATCGGCGTTGTGCTCGGGAGAGAAATCCACCCCTTCCCCGTTGCGCACGAAGCGCTGGGCGTTTTCCAGGCTGAAGGGCAGCGGCACGTAGTTGGGCTTCAAGCCGTAGCGCTCGAAGCCGGTCACAATGCGATGGTACGTCTCCTTCAGGTCGGGCGTAGGGAAGATGGGCACTCCCGCCAAATCGCGGAAGCTGATGGCTTCCTTTGACGTCAACGGGTGATCGGCCGGCAGCGCCACCAGCAGATGGGCGTCGACCAACTTGGTGAAGGAGAACTGCGCTGGGTCGGGCTCGCCCACCACGAAGGCCAGATCCACCTCGCCCTGGGCCAAGGCCGACAGGCACGCATCGCTCGTCAGCTCGAACACGCGCAAGTCCGCATCAGCGTGGTCGGCCCGAAAACGCGCGAGGCCCTCCAACGTGAAACCCTCACCCTGCTGTTGCAAACTGGCCGAGGCATAGGCGAAGGTGGCTGTCTGAGCCACCGATTCTCGATACCGATCTACCAGGCCGCCCAGAGACGCTGCCTCGTCCAGCAGATGCTCGCAGGCGGGCAGCATTGTCTCGCCGAACGCCGTCAGCTCGACACCCTGGCGCCGGCGGTTGAACAGCGGGATGCCCCACTCCTGCTCGAGCGAGGCCACCGAGGCCGAGAGCGTCTGCTGAGTCACGTAGGCGCCCTTCGCCGCCGCCGAAAACGAGCCGGCCCGGGCTACCAGGCGAAAGTACTCAATTTGCCGTAAGTCCATAGGTTCCCCTCCCTGTGGGTTTCTCTATCATACTTCACCTCTCGTCTCCACGCAGCCTCCGCAACGCGAACGGGACGGACGCCGCAGCGGGCATCCGTCCCAGGGAGGGGGAGGTATAGTTGTGGATGGGGTGCTCTAGGCCTGAGCCGCCGTCACACCAGCCAGATAGCCCGAGCCCACGCAGAAGCCCTGGCAGGAGCCGCCCTCGAAATAGGGCACCGCCCAGAAGTCGCCATCGACGCCCGCCACGAACAGGCCGGGGACAACATCGGCATCAGCATTAACCGCGCGGCAGAAGCCGTCGGTCTTGATGCCGCCGAGGGTTACCCACGCGGCAATGTCCAGCTCCACCACGTACAACGCTCCGTTGTCCACAGCGCGCAGGAACTGCTTTTCCTTGAACATCTCCTCATCAACGCCGTTCTTGCAGTACTCGTTGTAAGTAGTCAGCGTCTCGGGCAGATTGGTCAGCCCCGTGGCTTCCGCCAACGCCTCGGCGGTGTCGGCCTTCCAGATCCAGCCCTCGTCGATACCTTGCTGCACCATGTCGGGCAGCGCCGTCAACGTCTTATCCATAAAACCCATCTGCACGCCGGGTGCCATGTTGCCGAAGGCGTCTTCCGAGATAAAGTCCATAACCGGCGTGGTGGCCAGCTCGTTGATCAGACCGTCATCGATGATCATGTAGTACACGCCCTCGCGCAGCAGGGGCTCGCCGCAGTACATGGTGTGCTTGGCCATGGTACCCTCGTCCATGAAGCGCACACCGTGCTTGTTCACCATCAAGCCACCGAACAGCGGCAGGCTGAACACGGGGGTAGCGTTGCAGTCCTCCAGGCTGACGAAACGCGCCGAAGACTTCATGTTGCAGGCGCCCGATTCGTTGATGGAGGTGCTGAAGTTCTTGCCCATCTCAGCGCCAGCTGACTGAGCCAGCTTGATGCCGGCACCGTCGTTGTACTGGTTGCCCGTGCCGTACATGAGAGCGCCGGAGTAGTATTCGCGCAGCATGTCCTCGTTCTGGATAAAGCCGCCCGTGGCCACAATAACGTTGCGCGCCTTCACATCGGTGGTCTTTCCGCTGTTCTCGTAGCGCACGCCAGTGACCTTGCCATCTTCCATAAGCAGATTCGTGACGTTGGCGCCCCAGCGAGAATCGACGCCGAACTTGTCGAGCATCCCCTGCAGGGCCTCGGCGCGTTCTGCCCCGCTCGTGGCGTAGATGTGGCCGCCGCGGTTCAACATGAGAGTGTTTTCGTCGGCGCCCTCGAAAGCGAACATGAAGGGCACGCCGCCCTCGATCATGAGGTCGATTCCCTTGCCCGATGCGGGCAGCACATTGCGCAGCAGAGCCGCATTGGTCTGGTAGTGGGTACCCGTCCAGATGAAGTCGAACATGTCCTTAACGGTCAGGTGATTGTCGTATTCCAACTCAGGGCTCGACTCGATAGCCCACACACCCGACACCATGGAGGCGTTCGTGCCGGCCATAGACGTTGCGCGGTCGAGGCCGATCACCTTCGCGCCCTCCTTGGCGGCCGCCGAAGCTGCCACCAGGCCGCTGGTGCCAAGGCCCACCACAACCACATCACAGCTTTCCTCGGCATCGGCCGCCGGCAGCTCCTCAGCTACGGGAGCAGCGTCAGCGCCGGTGCCGTTGTCGCCCGTACTCGGCGCCTGGGGTGCGCAACCGGCAAGTCCCAGAGCA
The DNA here is from genome assembly GCA_910585575.1 of uncultured Adlercreutzia sp. Taxonomy (GTDB): domain Bacteria; phylum Actinomycetota; class Coriobacteriia; order Coriobacteriales; family Eggerthellaceae; genus Adlercreutzia. The sequence goes on from CAJUFS010000076.1 coordinate 10,407, forward strand.
CCCAGAGCGGCAGCGCCCAGGGCACCCAAGCCCAGGAAGGAGCGGCGGGAGATGCCCTGGCCAGTCAGGCTCTCCTCGCTGGTCATTTCGACGGCGACTTCGTTGACGGCATTCTTCTTCATGGGAGCCCTCCTTCGATCGTTCATTTCCCTGCCCAAAAGATTACCGAGCCGAGCGCTGCTTGCATAACAAACGTCTTCGAAGGGATTTCAGGAAATTTTTGTAGCTGGTCGGCGGAACGAGTCTTCTGCCAGAGTCAACGCAAAAAAGAAAGGAGCCCCAAGGCTCCTTTCTTTTTTGCAGATAGCGCTTGCGCCGAGGCTTACGGAGCAGACAGCAGCTTACTCCTGACCGTAGAGGTCCTTCAGCTTCACCAGGTGCGCGTAGCGATCCATGGCGGCCTGCTCGTTCTCGGCGAACAGCTCGCCGGCGCGCTCGGGGAACTCGCGGGTCAGACGGCTGTAGCGGGCCTCGTTCATGAGGAAGTCCTGGTACTCGCCTTCCACGGGCTCCTTGGAGTCCAGAATGAGCTTCTTGCCCGGAGCGCCCTCGGGATTGAAGCGCAGCAGGTTCCAGTAACCGCAGTCCACGGCCTTCTTCATCTCGGTCTGGCAGTTGGTCATGCCGCCCTTGATGGAGTGCATCTCGCAGGGGCTGTAGCCGATGATGAGTGAGGGGCCCGGATAGGCCTCTGCCTCGGTGATGGCCTTGATGGTCTGGTTGAGGTTGGCGCCCATGGCCACCTGGGCCACGTACACGTAGCCGTAGGTCATGGCGATTTCCGACAGGCTCTTCTTCTTGATGTCCTTGCCAGCGGCGGCGAACTGCGCCACCTGGCCCAGGTTCGAGGCCTTCGAGGCCTGCCCACCGGTGTTGGAGTACACCTCGGTGTCGAAGACGAAGATGTTCACGTCCTTGCCGGAGGCGAGCACGTGATCCAGACCGCCGTAGCCGATGTCGTAGGCCCAGCCGTCGCCGCCGAAGATCCACACGGAC
>CAJUFS010000077.1 GCA_910585575.1 uncultured Adlercreutzia sp.
CCATCGAGCAGCTTCAGCTGCTCCTCCGGCGTGTCGCCCAGGGCATTGCCGCCCAAGGCCACTACCACGCGCTTGCCGTCCAGTTCCTTCTGAAGCATAGGTGCCTCCTGTTCGTTGACTGCTTTGACCATAGAGCAAAACCCGACAGCGACAGCGGCACGCGGCACGATCGCTCCTGGATGGTTACCAAAACAGGACTGACCCTCGGAAGCGCCCCGCGCCCTCGCCCCGCCTCCTTCTTCTGGGGGCGAGGGCGCGGGCTTTTCTGTTCCGTTGTATACTGGGGCCGTCAAACGATCGAGCCCAAGGAGGCGCCCATGGAGCGTATTGCCAGCTTTTGCGTGGACCACAATGTTCTGGAGCCCGGCGTGTACGTATCACGTAGCGACGCGGACCGTGCCACTGGCTGCGTGACCACCACTTTCGATTTGCGCATGACCGCGCCGAATCGCGAACCGGTGATGGACACCGCCGCCGTGCATGCCCTGGAGCATTTGGGGGCCACCTTCCTGCGCAACGACGCCGAATGGGCCGACGACGTCATCTATTTCGGCCCCATGGGCTGCCGCACGGGCTTCTACCTGGTGGTCTTCGGCGAGCACACGCCCGAAGACGTGGCCCCGCTGGTCACACGCCTGTTCGAGTTCGCTCGCGACTTCGAGGGCGAGATTCCCGGCGCCAAGCCCGAGGAGTGCGGCAACTACCACGATTCCGACCTGGCCCAGGCCCAGTGGTGGGCCCGTCGCTACGTGGCCGACACCCTCAGTCAACTCGACGAGGCCCACACCACCTATCCCGCCCTGCTGAGCTAGACGCGTCATGACGGTATACGGCATCATCGGCGCCATGGACGTCGAGGTTGAGCTCTTGCGCGCCGCCCTTGTCGATCCTGCGAACACCACGGTAGCGGGACGCTTGTTCACACGCGGGCAGCTGGACGGTGTGCCCTGCGTGGTGGTCCAGTGCGGAGTGGGCATGGTCAACGCTGCCGCCTGCACCCAGGCGCTCATCGACCACTTCGCCGTGGATTGCGTTATCAACACCGGCGTGGCAGGCTCCTTGGACGCCTCCATCGACATTGGCGATGTGGTAGTGGCCACCGACGTGGTGAACTGGGCCATGGACGTGCAGAACCTGGGCTATGCCCCGGGCCAGACCCCGGGCATGGAGCAAACGGTCTTTGCCGCCGACCCCGCGCTGGCTGACGCTGCCGTCGCCGCGGCTCAAGCCGGAGACGTGCGCGCCCACCGCGGACCCATTGCCTCGGCCGACAAGTTCGTGCGCGACGAGGAAGACAAGGCCTTCATCGCCCGGACCTTCAGCGCCCGCTGCTGCGAGATGGAGGGCGCCGCCATCGCCCAGGTGTGCGCGGTAAACCGCCTCCCCTTCGCCATTGTGCGCGCCATCTCGGACAAGGCCGACGGATCGGTGGCGGTGGACTACCCCGTCTTCGAGGCCCAAGCGGCCCGCGATTGCGCTGCCCTGACCCAGGCCATCATAGCTCTCCTGGCCGCCCCGGCACACGCTACCGACCATCGCTAAACCACGAGGCCCGGTAGCGTGCCTATACTCGCCTCTAGGAAGGGAGGGCGGCAAGCATAGGCGCGCTACCGGGCCTCAGACAGAAATTCTAAGCCACGCAAGGAGTGTGCTCTTCGTACTCGAGGAGCAGGGATTCCAACATGCGCATGTCCCAATTGACGAACATCCACAGCATCTGAGCCAGTTGCTGATAGACGCCTGGCCTGCTGCAAGTTCTCATGTCCTCAGCATAAAGACCCAACCAACGCAGCAGATGCTCGCCCATGAAGCAAACCTGGGCGTCATGCAGCTCTGCATCAAACCCTCCATCACGCCAAGAAGCAAGACTCTTCTCAGCCAGAGCGTGCATGAAATCCAACTCATAGGTGAGCGTATCGTCTGGTTCTACCGCACGCTCATCCGTGCCAAAGCCCCAGCGCGCATACGCCCGCCGCACCGATAGCGTATGCTTAGAGAGAAACGACCCCTCGCTGTCGCGATAGTACGATTCGCTCGGAGGAGCCTCCAGTCTTCCGGGGCCCAGAAAAAGCGCCGTATAGTCGTCTCTCATGGCGCTCAACGCCTCTGACGGAGATACGGCGTAACGCTCGGCAAGCTTATCGAGTTCCGTCAGGTAATTCTTGAGCGCACCGCATCCTGCCTCACTCTCAGGGACAACGGAAAGCAAGACCCTGCTCTCCTCCGCTGTCAGCACTTGGATAAGCGCATCATTGGGCTCGCAGCCCAATGCACGGTGAAACAGTGCATACAGGGCTTCTCGGGTAGACAGAAGCAACTCGACGTCCTCCCTTTTCACCTTGCTCATGAAAAACCTCCTAGAAACATGGCGACGCCCGTAGAGCGCCGCCATCTAACTTGCAGCTAGACCCGCGATGAATGCCTTGCCTACAGGCTCTTCTCGACGGGCTCCCCGTTCAACGCGCTTTCACGGGATCGAATGAGAGTCGAAGGCTCGGTATGGGAAGCCTCTGGAATAAAGGGCAGCTCGCGCACCAAGCCGCTGCCGTACTTCGCCTCAAGCTCCTCAACGTCACCGAAATCCAGAGCACGCGTCCAGCACGTGGCCACACAGGCAGGCTTCTCCCCCGCCTGGCGCAAACCGATGCAGGCGTCGCACTTGCGCGCGATGCCCGCCTCCTCGATGAACGTTGGAACCGAGTAGGGGCAGCTCTTCACACATGACTGGCACCCGATGCACTCATCGTCATTGTGCTGCACCGTGCCGCCGTCAGCGTCATCGATATACATGGCCCCCGTCGGGCAATTTGCCACACAGGCCGGGCTCGAGCAGTGGTTGCATGCAGCTGAATGGTGGAAACGGTCGGCCGTGGGATACACGCCCGTCTCATAGGTGACCACCCGACGGAACAAGACGCCAATGTCCAGATCATTCTTATCCTTGCAGGCAACCTGGCACGACCGGCAGCCACAGCACGAGGCGTTGTCGAAATAAAAGCCGTACTTAGCCATGGGAAATTCCTCCTCTACACTTCGGGGGTGGTGACGGTAAGCTCATGGTAGGGAGCAAGGGGCTCTCCGTCGTATTTTTCGAAATTGATGAGCGTGGTGTTGTAGCCCGTCAGCGGGAAAGTGCCGCGTGAGTGACCTATGAGCACATTCTCGTTGCCGCCGCGATCAATCCCGCTTTCTTCGTCGAAGTCGACCCATCCGCCATGGGGCAACGACACACATCCCGGCATGATGCAGTTCGAAACGCTGGCGATGCGCAAGACCTTGCCGTTATCGTTGTAGAACAGAACGGTATCGCCGTCTTTAATACCCTTCTCTTCGGCATCCTGGGCGTTAATGAAGCCCGGGCTGATAAACGCCTCGCGCACTTGCTTCATCTGCGTCAGATCGTTATGGCAACGACCGATGTAATGGGGGGTGAACATCTGGAACGGATACTCCCCCTTCGTCTTGGTCTCCCAATCGGCGAACGAACTTTCGTAGCCGCTGTGGGCTGGATAGTACGTCGGATAGGGCTTGATTACGCGATCCATGAACCCGATCGCATTGAACTTGTCTGCCTTTACCTGGCAGTACACCTCTTGCTTGCCGCTCTCCGACTGACGGGGGTTGTTTTCGGGATCCTCGCGGAACTCTGCGTAGCCGATGTAGCCGTAATTGTCGTCGTCGGACAGCTCGACCTGATATGAGCCTTTGTCTATAAGCTCCTGCAAGCCGATCTTCCCCTCTTGCTCGGGCCACTCGGCGCCCCACGCAGCAGCATCTTCCTTGGTGATGGTCACGAGAGGCGACACTGTTACTCCGTCGGGCTCGAGAATCGTCGCGCCGGCGAGGGTGTAGAAGTAGCGCTCCTTTTCATCGCACGGGAAATACGCCATCGGATCGATGCCAAGACGAGTCATGAGATCCTTCACGATATCCTGATCGAGACGCGTCTCGTACATTGGCTCCATGACGCGCGAGGGAACCTTGAAGCACTCGCGGTCACCGCCGCTTGCGCCCACATAGCGCTCCCACTTGCTGGGCACGGGAAGGATGATGTCGGAGTACTTCGCTGCCGTGGAGAACACATAATCAATGGTCACGACGAAATCGACTTTTCGCAGCACCTCAACCTGGGTGCCCACATCCGGCAGCTTCTCTGCGCCATGGAAGTCATACCAAACCATATGGATATCTATATCTCGCCATTCACCCGGAACGAGCGTGTCCAACGTTCCGGCAGACGAAGCCGTGTTGCCGCAATAGTGGTACTTGCCATCTAAAACCGACTGCCAGATATTGTGAGCAGGAATAGCCTCGTCAATAGGGTTGGGCGTGAAGGTGGAAATGGGCGATCCGTCCGCCTTGGTTCCACCCCCATTAATGAGATAGGGGCCCTCATTGCCGGCCATGAGCAGGTAGGCGCCCAGGCCGCACGAGTGGCCGGACTTGCCGTAATGGCCGCCCATAGCACCAATGGTCATAAGAAGCTGGTGGAAATCTTCCGAGTCGTTCGTGCGCCCAGCGGCATAGCTGAAGTGAATCGAAACCTTGCGGTCCTTGCGAATGGTGTTCGCATACCATTCGATGTCCTCAACCGGCGTTCCGCAGATCTCTGTCGCCCATTCCGGCGTTTTCGGGATTCCATCGTATTTGCCCATGACGTAATCTGCAAAGTTCTCGTCGATGGTTGCGTTTTCGGGCATGTTGCCATCGTAGAAGCCGATGGTGCAGCGGTCGATATAGTCCCAATCGATAATCGGATTTGCCTCTGGGTCGTCGTTGGTCAGCATGACGTACGCCACCGCGAGCAAGAAGGCGCAGTCGGTGCCAGGACGAACGCGAATCCAGCGGGCCTGCAGCGTAGAAGCCGTCACATTGTAGTCAGGGCCAACGTAGATAATCTCGGCACCAGCATTCTTCGCCTGCATATACCAATAAGTAGGGTTGCCGGCCGCTGCCCATGAGGGATTGCAGCCATACAACACGATAGTTTCGGAGTTGAGCAGATCGCGACGGTCATTCACCGTCATGCCGCCAAACGCACTGCCGGCATTGTAGGTGAAACCTGTGCCGATCGTCAGCGGCCCCAGCGCGAAAGAGCCGCACGAAGCCGTATCCTGGATGTAGCAGAAACCGCCGAGGGCGTTAAGCAGATGATACGACTCATTCGCCCCGCCGTAGCCCGCATGCAGCATCGAGCGAGGGCCGTAGTTTTCGTAAAGCTTGCGCAACTCCTCGGCCACATAGTCAAGCGCCTCGTCCCAGGAAATGCGCTCCCACTCGTCCACGCCGCGCTTCTCGCCATTCGGATTATCCGGACTCCACCCCTTGCGTTTCATGGGATATTTCAGACGATGGGGGCCGAGTACGTTATGCCTCATCGATCGCCCACGCGCGCAGCCGCGACGCTGCGGATACTCGGGGCTATCCTCATGAGTATCATCGGTCTTCTGGCGCAGGGGAACGCCATCCACCACATAGACCTTGTTCACACAAGGGCCGCCGCCGCAACCTTTGTTGTTGCACTCGCAAGATATCCACGTTCCTTGCTCTTCCGTAGAAGCAAGCGGCACTTCATCAGCCGTCTGCTGCAGACTGGGTGCGCACCCGGCTAAGGAGACCGAGGCGGAAACAGCCGCGATAGACCCAAGCAGCGTTCGTCGATCAACCGCCGCTTCGCCGATATTTTTCAGAAACCCATCCATGCAAACCTCCTCTTCTGACTGAACAGACAAGAGGCATTATCAAGGCCCCATCGCTTCCCCTCTGCGCAAATAAACGGTTGCGCAATTCAGAGATTTTTCCCTATACTTGCCCCATTGATCGCCAATTAAGATTTCTTATCGCATCCAGGAGGACGACATGGAACTGAAACACCTCGAGGAGTTCCTCCTCCTAGCGCAAGTTAACAACTTCCATCGTGCTGCCGAGAAGCTTTTCATCACTCAACCCACGCTCAGCAATCACATCCGATCGCTTGAAAATGAATTAGGCTTTGAACTCATCGACCGCTCCAATGGCAATGGGCTTACTCAGGCGGGCGCCATATTCTATTGGGATGCAACTAAGGCAATCGACATCCTTAACGACAGCATCGAGCAGTGCGCCCGAGTGGCAAACTCCGAGATCGACGAGAAACGCGACGTTCTAAAAATCGTTGCCAACCCTCTCTACGATTATCGTCAGCAACTCCAAGAACAAGTCGCCAAGATGAACCCCGCTCTTTCCGCCGAATTTATCGACTACGACCTCAAGCGCCCGGTTCTGGCCCCCTTGATCAACGGCGAGGTGGACTTAATCGCCATCTACGACGTACCCGAAATACGTAAAGAGGCCGCCAGGCACGGGCTGCTATGCCAGACGCACGGCGTAGAGCACTTTGCCGTGTTTTTCTCCAAAGAAAACCCTATCGCCCTGCACGAGCTAACTCGAGGAAGCGTTGCAAGCGCAACCATCGCCGAGCACAAACAGTTCGCGCTCGGCCCCTGGAAAACAGCAATTTGCGATATGCTCGGACCCGAAACGACCCTCTGCATACTTGACGATACCCCGAATAACGAGACCTGGGAGGGCGACATTGACAATCATCTTGTCGTCGGCACCATCCCCTCAACCGTTGCCCTTTGTAAGCGAAATCCCATGCTCGCCTACCAAACAACCATCGACGGACAACCCATCACCCACAGCATGATGCTCGTCTACGATCCCCAAACAGCAACCAAATCCCTCGAGAACCTTATTCAAGATTTCTGTCGATCCTAGACCAAAGCAGTCGGACGTGCTTCGCGCTCACCGATCTTCTGAGGCAAACTTTTCTCTCTCTGCTCGCAAAGCCCCGCGTTTCGGCGTTCGGCCCTGGGTGCGCCCCTTGGCCACTCCATCGAGACGCGGGGCTTTCTTTTCTCGCTTTGACGGCGGTAGTTTACGAATTCCAAACAATTTTTGCGCTGCGCACTATATAATGGCAGCAATACCGTTCGACCTGCAGGTTTTCTCCTTCAGGGCCGTAGCAAACGACCGTTATCCGGATAGGGGGACTGACCAATGAGCAGTGCCGAAACTCGGCGCCAAACGCGCAACCTTATCATCGCCGCTCTGGTAGCCGTCGCCGTACTGATCGGCTCGCTGTTCCTGTTCACCAATGCGAACACCGATCGCATTGTGGCCCAGAACAGCCAATACCTGGAAAGCTCCAGCGGCCAGACGGCCCGTCGGGTGGACGACGTCTTCACCACCTCGCTGCGCACGGTGCAAACGGCGGCCAGCATCTACGAGAGCACGCTGACCAACGGCACCGTCGATCCTGAAGAGGCGGTGAACGTCCTCGATCTTTCGCAGTTCGACCACACCTTCTTCATCACCCCCGACGGCATTGCCTACAACCGCGACGGCCGCACCGCCGAGGCCTTCGACCGCTACTACTACACCGCGGGCATTGCCGGCGAGAGCGGCATGTGCTTCATCGACAACGCCATCTTCGACGGCCAGAACGTCGTCGCCTTCTTCGCCCCGGTGCATTACGAGGACCAGGTGGCCGGCGTCATGGTGTCGGTGTATCGCGAGGACACGCTCACCGAGCTGATGACGACGCAGTTCTACGGTGACTCCACCCCCACCTACCTGTGCCTGCCCGACGGCACCATCATCTCCCAGGCGCCCGCCACAGAGGACGAGCCCACCAACATCGACGAGGTATTCTCCTCTCACGAGCTGGACGGCATCACCTTGAGCGACCTGGACAGCGACATTGCCAGCGGCAACACGGCCAGCTTCACCTACCGCACCCCCGAGGGCGTGGGCAACACCTACATGATGAAGCTGCCCTCCTACGACTGGGTGCTGGTACGCTCCTTCCCCGCCTCCATCACCAACGGCATGATCTCCAAGGCCAATATTTCCGGCACCATTGTCATTGCCGGCGTGCTGATTGCCGCCGCCGTGGTGGTGGGCGTGCTCATGGCCCAGGCGCGCCGCAAGAACATCGAGCTTCTGCTGGAGCGCCAGGAAGCCACGCGCATCATCGACGCTTCCACCAACCTGTTCAACAGTCTGGTTTCCGTGGACTTGGTCCACGGCACCTACGAGTACCTGAAAAACGAGGACAACCAGGAGCTGCTGCCCTCCCGCGGCACCTACGACCAGCTGTGCACCTACCTGAAGAACGTCAGCGCCTCCGACGCCGAGGACAACCAGCTGGTGCTCCTGGACACCGAAGCCGTGAAGGCGGCCCTGGCCCCGGGCACGCCCTTCATCCAGCAAGACTGGAAGGTGAACCATGGCGGCGAGGTGCGCTGGCACCAGGTATCCACCTTGAGCCTGGCTCGCAACGCCGCCGGCGAGCCCACCGATGTGCTGGTCACGGTACAGGACGTCACCGACGCGAAGGAGCAGGAGATTGCCTCACGCCAGGCCCTGGAGGACGCGTTCCAGGCTGCCGAGCACGCCTCTCAAGCCAAGAGCGACTTCCTGAACTCCATGTCCCACGACATTCGCACCCCCATGAACTCCATCATGGGCCTTACCGCCATTGCCGGCATGCACGTGAACGATCCGGAGCGCGTGCGCGAGTGCCTGGGCAACATCACCTCGGCCAGCAAGCACCTGCTGGGCCTCATCAACGAAGTGCTGGACATGGCGAAGATCGAGTCGGGCACCATCGGCCTGTCCGAAGAGCCCTTCGACCTGCCCGAGTCCATCGAGAACCTCATCACCATCATGAACCCGCAGATTGCGGCGAAGGGCCAGATCCTGGACGTGCAGCTGGTGGACATCAAGCACGAGCACGTCATCGGCGACCCCACGCGCCTGCAGCAGGTGTTCGTGAACATCATGGGCAACTCCATCAAGTTCACTCCCGAGGGCGGCACCATCGGCCTGCGCATCACCGAGCTGCAAAGCCGCATTCCCGGCAGCGGCTGCTACGAGTTCGTGTTCAGCGACACGGGCTGCGGCATGAGCCCCGAGTTCCTGAAAACGGTGTTCGACCCGTTCACCCGCGCCAACGACTCCCGCACCACCAAGGTGGAGGGCACGGGCCTGGGCATGGCCATCGTGAAGAGCGTGGTCACGCTGATGAGCGGCAGCATCGACGTGGCCTCCGTGGAGGGCGAGGGCACCACCTTCACTGTGGTGGTGCACCTGAAGCTGCGCGACGGCGAGCGCGAGGACCTGTCGGATCTTGAGGGCATCCGCGTGCTGGTGGTGGACGACGACCCGGTGGCCTGCGAGGGCGCCTGCATCCTGCTGGACGACATCGGCATGCGCTCGGCCTACGAGCTGTCGGGTCAGGCGGGCATCGACGCCGTGGTCACCGCCGACACGAGCCAGGACCCCTTCCGCGCCGTTATCCTGGACTGGCGCATGCCCGAAATGAGCGGCCTGGAGGCGGCCAAGCGCATTCGCGAGGTCACTGGCGAGAACGTGCCCATCATCATCCTGTCGGCCTACGACTGGTCCATGATCGAGCAGGAAGCGCGCGAGGTGGGCGTGGATGCGTTCATTTCCAAGCCGCTGTTCCGCAGCCGCCTCGTGCAGGTGATGAAGGAGCTGCTCACCGGCGAGGTGAAGACGATCATCGACGAGAAGGCCATGCTCGAGGGGCTCACCTACGAGGGGCGCCGCGTGCTGCTGACCGAGGACAACATGATGGCCGCCGCCATCGCCGAGGAGCTTATCGGCATGACCGGCGCCGAGGTGGAGCACGCCGAGAACGGCAAGCTGGCGCTGGATATGCTGCTCGAGCGCGACCCAGGCTACTACGACATCGTGCTCATGGACATTCAGATGCCGGTGATGAACGGCTACGAGGCCGCCACGGCCATCCGCGCCGAGGCGGGCGGCCGCCCCGATTTGGGCGACATTCCCATTGTGGCGCTTTCCGCCGACGCCTTCGCCGAGGACATCCGCCACGCCCACGCCTCGGGCATGAACGACCATATGTCGAAGCCGCTGGAAATTGAGACGCTGGTGCGCATGCTCCAGAAGTGGATGAAGTAGGGGGCGCGCGCCCAAGGCGGGGGCGCCCCGCTCCCCTTCGCCAACAAGGTGGCAACGGACTTCTGACGTTCGTTGCCACCTTTCTGTTTCACCTGCGGCAACGGGTCTACCATGGATCCTATGAGCAAGCAGCAACATACCTCGGCCGCCCCTGCGTCCCGCGACGAGGGGGGCCTCCACGGCTGGCGCCTGCTGGCGGTATTCCTCGGGCTGGCCATCGGCATGTTCGTCAGCTCGCTTTCCGAGACCATCGCCTCTACGGCCCTGCCCACCATTGTGGGCGATTTGGGCGGCGTGGAAATCATGCAGTGGGTATCGACCACCTACATTCTGGCGTCCACCGTGGTCATGCCGTTCTACGGGCGCATGGGCGACCGCATCGGCCGCAAGCACCTGCTGGTAGCCGCACTGGGGCTCTACGGCGCCGGCAAGTTCATCTGCGGCATCACGCCGAATATGGCCGGCCTCATCCTCGGCCGCGCGGTGTCGGGCGTGGGCGGCGGCGGGCTGGTCATTCTCTCCCAGGCCATTCTCGCCGACGTGGTGTCGGCGCGCGCCCGCGGCAAGTACATGGGGGCCATCGGCGCGGTGTTCGCCGTGTCCAACGTGCTGGGGCCCGTGCTCGGCGGCTGGTTCGTGCAGGTGACGGGCTGGCGCATGATCTTCTGGTTCACCATTCCGCTGGCCATTATCGCCATGATCGTCACCGGCATCTTCATCCCACGCGACGCCCACCGCCGCGCCGGCGAGAAGACCGACGTGTGGGGCATCGTGTTCTCGAGCACTTTCGTGGTGGCCCTCGTGCTCGCCTGCTCGTGGGGCGGCGACACCTACCCCTGGCTCTCCTGGCAGATTCTGGGGCTCTTCGGCCTGGCCGCAGCGTGCTTCGCCGCCTTCATCGTGGCCGAGAAGCGCGCCACCTCCCCGGTGCTGCCGCTGTCGCTGTGGAAGAACCGCAACTTCACGCTGTGCACCCTGTGCGGCATGCTCATCTACGGCTGCTTCGACGGCATGGTGAACTATATGCCCACCTACCTGCAGATCGTCGACCACGAGACGCCGGAAATCGCCGGCCTCATGATGATTCCCATGATGGCGGGCACCCTCATCACCACCACCGCCACCGGCTTCATCGCCAGCCGCACCGGGCGGGTGAAGTGGATGCCCATCGCCATGGGCGCGGTCACCGCCGGCGGCTTCTTCCTGATGACGACGCTGAGCGCCGCTTCGCCCGCCTGGCTTATCATGGCGTTCTTCTTCGTGGTGGGCTTCGGGCTGGGCACGGGCTCGCAAATTCTCGTGCTTATCGTGCAGAACGAGTTTCCCCACGCCATGGTGGGCACCGCCACGGCCGGCAACAACTTCTACCGGCAAATCGGTTCCACCCTGGGCACC
>CAJUFS010000078.1 GCA_910585575.1 uncultured Adlercreutzia sp.
GGCGAGGACTTCATGCCCGTGCCCACCAGGCTCACCTTCGCGATATCCTCGTCGACGATGAACTCAGTCGCACCGATCTCCGGCACGATGCGCTCCATGGTCTCCACGGCACGGGGCAAATCGGCGCGCGGCGTGGTGAAGGAGATGTCGGTGAAGCCAGCGGCCGACACGTTCTGGATGATCATGTCCAGGTTCACGTTGTTGGCGGCCAGCGCCGAGAACACCTTGGCGGCCATGGCCGGCGCGTCGGGCACGCGGCGGATGGTCACCTTCACCTCGGACGTATCGGATGCGATGCCGGTGATGACGGCCTCTTCCATTTCGTACTCCTCCTTGACATAGGTTCCCTCCGCCTCGGAGAACGCGGAACGGGAATGAATGACCACCTTCCATTTGCGTGCGAACTCCACCGCGCGGCTCTGCAGCACGCCCGAGCCGGCGCTGGAAAGCTCCAGCATATCGTCGTAGCAGATGGAATCGAGTTTCTTGGCGCGCGGAGCGACGCGGGGATCGGTGGTGTAGACGCCGTCGACATCGGAGTAGATCTCGCACACGTCGGCGTTGATGCCCCAGGCGATGGCCACCGCCGTGGTGTCGGAGCCGCCACGGCCCAGCGTGGTGATGTCGCCATTCGCGTCGATACCCTGAAAGCCCGCCACCACGGGGATGGCGCCGGCATCCAGCGCGTCCAGCAGGCGCTCATTGTGCACGGCTACGATTTTCGCCTTGTTGTGGGTGCCATTGGTTTCGATGCCCGCCTGACGGCCGGTGAAGCTCATGGCCTTGTAGCCCAGCGCCTCGATGGCCATGGCCAGCAGCGTCATGGACACCTGCTCGCCGGTGGACAGCAGACGGTCCAGCTCGCGGGCCGGGGGCGCGGTGGTAACCGCACTGGCAAGGCCCATCAGCTCGTCGGTGGTCTTGCCCATGGCGGAAACCACGGCTACCACCTCGTCGCCCCGCTGGCGCATGCCCACCAGACGCTTGGCGACGTTCTTGATGCGTTCAGGCGAGGCGACGGAGGTACCGCCGAACTTCGCTACTATCAAAGACATGAGCGCCCTTCCCTTTCGGAACGTCAATGGCCACTGGAACCCAGTGGATTCCCACTATACCAAAAATCCCAGGGCCAATCGGGGGGTTCGCCACGGCAGCGGCAGACGGGCGGGGATTCCTGGCGCAGTATCGGCCCGTTCCGCATGCGCCTCCCTAGCGGCTCTGTGTCGGTTTTCCGACAGCGGGAGCGCCTCGACCGCTCAAAGAAGCAGCATTGTATATGATGACACTGTTGCGTATCATGTGCGTTTCGCGCCGCGCCTTGAAGCGCACTCGCACAAAGCCGTCGCCCTGGGCGCCGCACCCGCAACCACCATCCTTACCCGGGAAGGAGCAGCCATGCCGGCCATCATCACCCACGATTTGTTCGCGAAGGACATCTACGGCGAAACCTTTGAGACCGTGGGCGGCTCGCGCGACGAGGCCGAGGCCTTCCTGCTGGGCAACCAAGGGCCCGATCCGCTGTTCTTCGCCGGCACCGATCCCCGCTACCTAGCCTATGCGCAGGTAGGAAGCGCCCTGCACCGCGCCCGTCCCGCCGAGCTGCTGCTGGCCTTCAAGCAAGCCGTGGCCACGCTGCCCGCGCCGCTGCGCTCTATGGGCCGCGCCTATGTGCTGGGCTTCGCCTGCCACTACGAGCTTGACCGCACGGTGCATCCCCTTACCTTCAGCCAAGAGCGCGCCCTGTGCAACGCCGGTGTAGAAGGCCTCACACCCGACGACCATTCCGAGGTGCACGCCCTCATCGAAACCGAGCTGGACGAACTGGTGCTCACTGAGAAGCGTGGCGAAACGGTGGCCACCTTCAACCCTGCCACCGCGGTGCTGAAGGGCTCTGACTCTATGCTGAGCGCTGTGTCGCAGCTCTACGCTCAAGCGGTGAAGCGCGCTCTCGACCTCACCATTCCCGACAACCTCTTCAAGGCGTCGGTCAAGGCCTATCGCCGTGCCCAGCGCCTCGTGTACTCGCCGGCCGGCTGGAAGCGCACCGCCTTGGGCTCACTCGAGCGCCTCGTGCGCCCTCATTCCATCATGGGCGCCCTCTCCCATCGCGGCGAGCTGCGCACCGCATCGGCCTTCGCCAACGCTGAGCACGCTCCGTGGCAGCATCCGTTCGTCGAGGCGGAAAGCACTGCCAGCTTTTGGGACCTGTACGACCAGGCCCGCGTCAGCGCCTTGGCCACCATACAGGCCCTCGATGACGATGCCTTCACGCTGGAAGACGCCCACGCCCTCACCGACGACCTGAACTTCTACGGCGAGCCGGTAGTGGCCGTCGTCGTGGCCGTGGAAACCGTTCCCGCTGTCGCTGGCACCGCATCGCAGCCGGAAGCCGAGGCCTAGGCCATGGTTGAAACCCTCGATACCGCCTTCTCGCTCCCCTTCTGGTTCGAGTTCGCCGCCACCATCACCGGCGGCCTGTCCGGCGGTATGTCCGCCGTGCGCGCCCGCTACGACATCTTCGGCACCGTGGCCATCGCCTGCATCACCGGTATGGGCGGCGGCATCATCCGCGACGTGCTGCTGCAAGGCTACGGCCAGTACGGCCTGTACGCCTTCCAAAGCCCGTGGTTCCTGCTGTCCTGCGCCATCGCGGGCATGGTGGTGTTCTACTTCGGCAAACTGGCCACTTACCTCGACCCCATCGTCGATCTGCTTGACAACATCTCGGTAGCCCTGTGGGCCATCATCGGCGCCTCGAAAAGCCTCTCGGCCGGCCTGGGCGTCATACCCTCGGTGGTGCTCGGCACTATCACCGCTGTCGGCGGCGGCATTTCCCGTGACGTGCTCATGAATCGTGCGCCCGTGGCCTTCCAAACTGGGCCCATTTACGGCAGCGCGGCCCTCATCGGCTGCATGGTGTATTGCCCCCTGAAGGCGAACGGCATCTTGCCCGACACCGCGGGCATGATCTGCGCTGGCCTCATCCTGCTGCTGCGCTATTTGTCCCTTATCATGGGCTGGCGCACCAAGCCGCCGCGCGACTACTCGGATACCGTGGTGGACACCGTGGCGCGCCCGGCTCGCTTTATCGCCCGCAAGGTGCACGTGCCTATGGGCAAAACCGCTCGTGAGCGCCAGGCTGACACCAACTGGGAGAAATTCAAGCGCCGCGGCAAGAAGCTGTACGACCGCATGAGCGGTCGCTGGATGGACGATATGGGCGAGCACATCCAGCCCACCGTCCTCATGGACAAGCTGGAAATTCCCCTGGCCGACCACGACCCGCACGTGAAGGCCGACGCCTCCCCCGCTCCCTCCACCGTCGAGGAGCCGGCACCCGATCCCTCCGACCGACTGTTCGTCGACCGCGACGAGCTCTACGCCATCATCGGTCTCGACCGCGAAGGAGCCTCAACCGAGGAGTCCGAACGCGACCCCTTCGAGCCCCAAACCCCCGAGCCAAAAAAGCCCAGCCACAACCCCCGCGACTTAAAGAAAACAGAATTAAAGAAATAGGGAATCGCCCAAGGAACACAGCGAGAGGCTCTGTCGCGTTTCAGATTCGCCCGCCTTTGGGCCAAGTTGGCTTTGGCCAACGCCGTGCCCAAAACAGTGAACAGCCCAGTGGGCTGTTCAGCACTTTCTATGCGACCGAGAGGGAGCGCCCTGCGGAGCAGGGCATGAAATGCGACAGAGCCTCGCAGCGTCGAGCGGTCCGTCGGTCCCGTAGGGCCGACGGAACTGCTACTACATGTTCTTCAGCAGAATAGTGCTCATCAGGTCGGCGGTATGCTCGCAGGCGTCGCAGCAGCTTTCCATGAAGGCATACAGGCGCGACCACTTCAGCACGTGCATGGGCTCGTCGGCATGGTTCACATGCAGGTTGCGAATAACCTCCATGTAGAGCACGTCACCCTCTTCCTCGTAGTCGCTCACGTCAATGACCAGCTGCTTGAACGACTTCGACTTCTTGAAGTTGCGGAAGTCCTCCATAGCGGCGTCCACGGCCTGGCAGGACTTCTTGATGATGGTGGCGAAGCGCAGGGCGTCCTCGGGAATTTGATGGACGTCGAACATGTACAGGTACTGCAGCACATCCTCGATCTCGTCCAAGATGTTGTCGAGGCACTGGGCCAGCAGCACCACGTCCTCGCGATCGATGGGAGGCATGAAGTCGCCGCCCACATGCTTGTAAATCTCGTGGTTGATCTGGTCGCCGGCGTGCTCGATCTCGTGCGCTTCCTCGAGCACGGACTTCAGCGCCGCCGCGTCGGTGAAGTTCTCCATGGCGCGAATGAGGACGCTAGCCTCCTGCACCGCCAGATCGGACAGCTGCTCGTACGCGTCGAAGTAGTCGTACTTCTTTTTCTTAGCCACTGAAATCTCCTTCTCGCTTTACAGGATAAACAAGAACAACTTGGCGCAGAGATACCCTAGGATACCGCACCCGGGGAAGGTGAGGATCCAGGTTTTCACCATATCGATGGCGATGGACCACTTCACGCCCTTCGGGTTGCGGGCCGCACCGACGCCCATAATGGCCGTGGTGTTCGTGTGCGTAGTGGATACGGGAAGGCCCCCAAAGGTGGCCAGCATAAGGCTGAGGAAGGTGGAAAGACTGGCGGCGAAACCCTGGAACGACTCGAGCTTCACCATATCCATGCCCACCGACTTGATAATGCGCTCGCCGCCGACAGCCGTGCCCAGCCCCATGCTGAAGGCGCAGAAGAGCATGAGCCACAGCGGCAGCGCCACGTCGTCTAAATTCATGCCCATGCCGGCGGTCATCATGATGGCCAGCATGAAGATGGACATGAACTTCTGGCCGTCTTGGGCACCGTGCATGAAGGCCACGCCGGCCCCCGAGCAAATTTGCGCCCCCTTGAAGAACGAGTTGGCGCGCACGCGGTCGACGTGACGGCAAATGCGCCCGATGATCTTGTACAGCAGCCAGCCCAGGCCGAAGCCGAGCAGCGTGGAAAGCAGGATGCCGTAGATAACCTTCATCCACTCGGCGCCGTTGATGGCGTCGAAGCCGCCCATGACGGCGATGGCCGCACCGGTAAGGCCGGCGATGAGCGAATGGGATTGCGACGTGGGAATACCGAACCACCAGGCCGCCGCGCCCCAAACGATGATGGCCACCATGGCAGCCATAAGCGCCACCAAGGCCTGATGGGAGTTGCCGCCGAAATCGACCATGGAGAAGATGGTATGGGCGACCGCCGTGGAAACGAGCGAAACCAGAAGCAGGCCGAGGAAGTTGAAGACCGCCGCCATGATGATGGCGTGACGGGGCTTCATGGCGCGGGTGGAAACCGCCGTGGCAATGGCGTTGGGAGCATCGGTGGCCCCGTTCACCACAATCACTCCGATGTTCAGCAGCGTCACCACCAGCAAGATGGGGCTCTGCACAAGCTCGGAGAGGAAAAAGGTCCACTCGATGGTCACAGAGTTCCTTCCAACAAACAACGGCGCCGTGCGCGCCACGGCAACCAGTGTAGCCTATTTGCCCCCAGGGGAACGGCGCAGAGGGCTTTTTTCAAGAAAGCCGTTACGTCCGCGCCGTCCGACTCCCCCGCTGTTGACAAGAACGCGCTATCTGTCAGCTCCGAACAGGGCAAATACGCGCTTGCGCTCGGCACCGATAGTGGTGAGGCTGTTGTGGCCCGGCAGCACGGCCGTGTCATCGGGCAACATGGCCAGCTTCTTCAGCGAGGCCTTCATCTCGCTCATGGAGCCGCCCTCGAAATCGGTGCGCCCGATGGAGCCGCAGAACAGCGTGTCGCCGGAAATGAGCACGGGCAGCCCGCCGGGATGATTGCCGAACTGAGGAATGTTGAACAGGCACATGGAGCCCTTGGTGTGGCCCGGGGTCTCGATGACCTTCCACTTCATATCGCCGACCTCGACCACGTCGCCGTTCTTCACCCGACGATCGACCGTGCAGGGCTCGGCCTCGCCCACCAGCGACTCCGTGGGATGCTCGATGCCCTCGGCGTCCACCTCGGAGGCAATAACCGGAGCGCCCGTGGCCTCGCGCAAAGCCGCTGCCGCGCCCATATGGTCGAAGTGGCAGTGCGTGAGCACAATGGCATCGAGCTTGGCATCGCCCAAGGCCGCCATGATGGTGTCGGCATCGCAGCTAGGGTCCACCACAAAGGTGCCCTTGCCGTCGGAGATAATATATACGTTGTTCTCCAAATAGCCCATGACCAGGTACTTCACGTCAACGCAAAGCCCGCTCACCTCATACAAGTTCTTCTGAGCCATCATTATCCTTTCTTGCTCGCGCCTTGGGGCATCATTCTACGGGCGTCGAAGACGCCTTCGATATCGGTTAAGCGCTTCGTTACGCGCTCGATGACCGTAAGGTCGGACACCTGGAAGAGGAAGCGCATCTCCACCATGCCGTCGCGATGGGTAGTGGTGTTGCTGGACAGCACGTTGGCGCCCATTTCCGAGATGACCTTCGTAACGTCCAGCAGCAGGTTCATGCGATCGAGGGCCTCGATGTAGATTTCCACCTGGTAGCTGGCCGACTTCGACGGCGACCCCTCCCATTCCACCTCGATGATGCGCTCGGGATGGCGCTTCAAATCGATGGCGTTGGGGCAGTCCGCGCGGTGCACCGACACGCCGCGGCCGCGGGTGACGAAGCCCAGAATGTCGTCGCCAGGCACGGGATTGCAGCAGCGGGACAAGCGCACGAGCACATCGTCCACGCCCTTCACCACAATGCCGTTGGAGGCGTGGGTCTCGTGCTTCTTCGGCCGTTTCACGCTGGTGAGCATGGGGGCCATAATACCCGTAGACGAGGCCGAGGTACCCACCGTGGGCTTCTCGGCTTCCTCGTTGCCCTTGTCCACGAGGATCTTCAGCAGGCGGTTGGTGACGTGCTGGGCCTTTTCCTTACCCGTGCCGATGTGCACGTACATCTCGTCGGGGTCTTTGAAGCCCAAAGCCTCGGCCACCAACTTCAAGGCGCGCATGGACTGGGCGCTGGAAAGGCCCAGGCCGTGCTTGCGCATCTCGCGCAGCAGCATATCGCGGCCCATCTGCATGTCGTCCGAGCGCGTCACCTTCGAGAAGTAGCTGCGAATTTTACTGCGCGCCGAGGGCGTCTTCACCATGTTGAGCCAGTCGCGCGAGGGGCTCGCGCTCTTCTGGGTGAGGATCTCCACGCGGTCGCCCACCTGCAGCTCGTAGGACAGCGGCACGATGGAGCCGTTCACCTTGGCGCCCACGCAATGATTGCCCACCTCGGTGTGGATGGCGTAGGCGAAATCCACCGGCGTGGAGCCGGCACGCAGGCTCAATACCTCGCCCTGCGGGGTGAACACGAACACCTCGGTATCGTCGAGGTCCATCTTCAGCGATTTCAGGAACTCGCGGGAGTCCTCGGTCTCGTCCTGCCAGTCGACCATCTGGCGCAGCCACGCCAACTGGGCGTCAAGATTGTCGCTGGTGCCGGGGCGCGAGGAGCCGGTCTCCTTGTAGCGCCAGTGGGCCGCCACGCCGTATTCCGAGTTGCGATGCATCTCCTCGGTGCGAATCTGCACCTCCAGCGGGCGCCCCGCCGGGCCCATGACCGTTGTGTGCAGCGACTGGTACATGTTGAACTTCGGCATGGCGATATAGTCTTTGAAGCGGCCGGGCATGGGGTGCCACAGGGTATGCACCGCGCCCAAGGCCGAGTAGCAGTCCTTCACCGACGAGGTGATGATGCGCACGGCGATAAGGTCGTAGATCTCCGAGAAGCCCTTGCCCTTCTTCGTCATCTTCTGGTAGATGGAGTACAGGTGCTTCGGGCGCCCCATGATCTGGGCCGTGATGCCCACCTTCCCCATTTCCTCGTGGAGCACGTTGATGACGTCGGCCAGGTACGCCTCGCGCTCGACGCGCGACTCGGTGACCATGCGGGACACCTGCTTGTACTTGTTCGGCTCCAGATAGAAGAACGACAGGTCCTCGAGCTCCCACTTGACGGAGTTGATGCCCAGGCGGTGCGCGATGGGGGCGTAGATTTCCAGGGTCTCGCGCGACTTGAAGATGCGCCGGTCTTCGCGCAGGGCCGCCAAGGTGCGCATGTTGTGCAGACGGTCGGCCAGCTTGATGACGATGACGCGAATATCCTTCGACATGGCGACGAACATCTTGCGAATAGTGGCCGCCTGCTCGTCGGTGAGGCTCTCCACCTCGATGCGGGTAATTTTCGTGACGCCTTCCACCAGTGCGCGCACCTGGGGATTGAAGGTTTTCTCAACCTCCTCGGCGGTGACCTTCGTGTCCTCCACCGTGTCATGGAGCAGCGCCGCCGTGATGGTTTCGGCATCCATGCGCAGGTCGGCCAGAATGATGCCCACCTCGATGGGGTGGATGATAAAGGGCTCGCCGGACTTGCGGCACTGCCCCGCATGGGCCTTCGAGGCGAAGGCATAGGCGCGGGCCAGCATCGCCTCTTCCTGCTCGTCCATATAGGCCGACGTCAGCCGCTGCAGCTCGGCAAAGCGGCTGTCGGGCGTCACGGGCCCCGTCGGCGCCTGCTGGCTCGACGCCGTGGGATGCGGCACCCCCAGCATGGCGTCGACGGCGGCCTTCGTCGCGCGTCCATCGCTCACTGCGTCGGCACCGCTATGGTCTCTCTCAGCGCTCACCAGCGCCTCCTTCTTCTCCAAACCCCCAATGGGGGCGTACCTCTTTCAAATACCCGTGCGCCGCTAGGGATGCGGGCGCCGGGGCACGATGGGGTGGCTCAAGCGCACGATAAGGCCCTGGGCATCACTGCCGAGCGCCCAATCGCGGAACCCGCCGAAAATGCTGCGCTCGTCGAGCCCCTCGCGATAGCGCACCGAGTCGGTCAGCTCCACCTTCGCCGCCCCCTCGCGCACGCGCACCCACAGCACCGGCCGCCCGGCCTCGTACACCGTGCGCGTCTCGATGAGCCCGAGCTCGCGGAAGACCGCCACGCCGCAGGCCGCCGCCGAGGGGCTGACGGCCCGGAACGCGTCCGATGCCAGCTGGGCCAGATCCATCTCGGCCACGGGGAAGTAATCGTTCGGCGCCTGGCGCTGCAGCGCGCGCAAGCGACGGTAGACCTGGGCCATCACATCGTGGTCAGGCGTCTCCTCGGCCAAAATGCGCTCGTTCAAGGACACATCGGAACGGCCGTAGAGCAGATGCACCCAGGCAGGATTGCCGTCGCGCCCGGCGCGGCCGCTCATCTGGTTGAACTCCACCTCGTTGAAGGGCAGATGATACAGCACCACATGACGGATGTCGGGAATGTTCACGCCCTCGCCAAAGGCCGACGTGGCCACGAGCACCTTCAAATCGTTGCGGCGGAACAGCTCCTCCACCCGCTTGCGCTCCTCGCGGGAAAGGCCGGCGTTGTAGAAGCCGATCATGCACGCAAGCTGGGGCACGCGACGGCGCAGCTGGCGAGCGAGCGCCACCGACTGCTCGCGGGAGTTCACGTACACGACGGTTTTCTCCCCCGCCGCAATGAGTGTGGCCAGGTAGTCGTCCTTATGGCGAATGTTGCGCTGGTCGTCGAGGAACAGGTTGTCGCGGCTCGTCTCGTCGATGACGCGCTCGCGCACCGGCAGCGTCGCATCGATGTCCGCGGCAATGGCGTCGTTGGCCGTGGCCGCGGTGGCCAGCACCACCGGCGCCCCCAACCGCCCCAGGGCGTGGCCCAGCTGCGTGTAGGCCACGCGCTGCCCCGCCTTGGCCTGGCCGATATGATGGGCCTCGTCCACCACCACGAAGCCGATGCGCCCCGAGGCCGCAAATTCGTCGACGTGGAACATAAGGTACTCGGGCGTGGTGAGCACAATGTCCACCGAGCCGTCGGCCAGGCCCTGATAGGCCGCCGCGCGCTCTTCGGGGGTGGATTCGCCCGTCACCACCACCGACACCAGTCCGAACTGCTCGAGACTGGCACACAGGTGAAACGCCTGGTCGGCGATGAGAGCCCGCAAGGGGTAGATGAACAGGCTGGCTTTGTGGCTGGTCAGCGCCTGCCAGGCCGCATACACCTGGAAGCACAGCGACTTGCCGCGGCCCGTGGCCATAACGGCAAAGGTGGAGTGCCCCGCCCGCAGCTGATCGAGCACCTGGCGCTGAGCCGGGTGCAAAGAGCGATCGCCGATGATGGCGGCGATGATGGCCTCTTCCAAACCGTCGGGGTCGCGTCGGCCGCGCTCTTCCCATTGGGCGCGCAGGGCCGCGCGGTCGGGCACCGCGCTGGACGCTTCCTCGTCGAAGCGAGGAGCGCACAGATCCTCGTCGGAAGCAGCGAACAGGTCCGTGAAGAAGTTCACCGCCTGAGGGTCGAGGCAGGCTTCCAAGGCGCAGCAGGAACGGGCCGGGGCGATAGTTTCCAGCATGGCCTTCACCGAGTGGCGCCCGCGCCACTCGTCAATTTGCACGGTGAAGGCCGCATCCACCACGGCATCGTTAACCAACAGGGCGTCGATGGCCGCGCAATGGAACATGATACCCGCTATCGAGCTGCGCCCATTGGTGAGGGTGCAGGCGAAGTGGTCCTTCGTCTGGCCCACGGCGCGGGTGTTCACCAAGGTGACGTTGCGCGCCAGATACACCGGCTGGGGGTTTTCCTGGCCGAAGGGAGCCAGCTGGTCCACCATGGCCACGGTGTCCAAGTTCAGCTCGTCCAAATCTACGCAGGCGTCCACCTCGGTCAGCGGATGGAAAGCCGCTTCGGGCAACGAGGCCATATAGGCGTCCAAGCGCTCGGCGAACTCCGGCAGGTTCTTCGTGGGCACGGTCACGCCCACCGCGGCCCCATGGCCGCCGAACCGCGTGGTGAGATCGGCCAGCGAGGACACCGCCTCGAACAGGTTCACGTCGCCCACACTGCGGCCCGAGCCGCGGGCCTCATCGCCGTCGATGGTGAACAGCAGCGACGGCACGCCGTAGGTATTCACCAGGCGGCTGGCCACAATGCCCTTCACGCCCTCGTGCCAGCCCTCGCCGGCCACCACCAACGCGCGCTGGCCGTGGTAGTTTTCACTGGCCTGGGCCTTGGCAATGTCGGACAGCTCGGCCTCGATGGCGCGGCGCTGGTTGTTCACCGCCTCCAGCTCTTCGGCCATGGTGCAGCATTCGGCGTAGTTGTCGCTCATCAGCAGGTTCAGCGCCAAATCGGCGTTGCCCATGCGGCCCGCCGCGTTGAGACGCGGAATGAGCGAGAAGCTGAGGTTCGTGGCCGTGAGCTGCTTGCCCGCCTGGCCCGTAGTGGCCAGAAGCGCAGCGATGCAGGGGCGCGGGTTCTCGTTCATACGCGCCAAGCCGTCGGCCACGAGCGCCCGGTTCTCATCGCGCATGGGCATGAGGTCGGCCACGGTGC
>CAJUFS010000079.1:0-6995 GCA_910585575.1 uncultured Adlercreutzia sp.
AACTACCTGCACGAGAACGGCGAGAAGGTGAAGCTGCTGGCCATCGAGCAGCCTGACAAGGTGTTCGCCAACTTCCTGGAGCCGCTGGAGGCTGCCATGGAGCACGAGAAGTACGTGACGTCGCTCATCAACGACATCTATGCCGCTGCTCTGGAAGCTCACGATTACCGCGCTCAGAAGTTCCTGGGCTGGTTCATCGACGAGCAGCTGGAGGAAGAGGACAACGCCGACACCATGATCACCAACATGAAGCTGTTCGGCGGCGACCCCAAGGGTCTGTACGACCTGGATCGCGAGTGCGCCACCCGCACCTACACCGTGCCGAGCCCGCTGGCTGCCGAGTAACCACTGCCCCTGTACTGCTACGCGAGCCAGCCGGTATTGCGGCTGGCTCGCGCCTTGTTCCACCCCAAGCGTCTCCAACTTATGGAGCGCGCTTTTGCCAAAACTCAGCGAAATGATGCATTTTTCTTAACATCCGAACGCGATGCAAGCTCAAATCCCCTGAGCTCTGCCAAAAGTTTTCGATATGATGCAGCAACAACCCCCAAAGGGATTACGCTCTGCATCATATCGAGAGTTTTTGACAGAATCAGCCCGAATTAAGCAAGGAGGCGGATACCTATGCCAACGAGGATTCTCCTCCATGCCTGCTGCGGGCCGTGCTCCCTTGAGCCCGTGCGCCTGCTGCGCGAAGAGGACTTCGATCCGGTCATCTACTATGCGAACTCGAACATCCACCCAGCCGATGAGTACGCCCATCGCCTGGAAACCCTGCGCGAATGGGCCGAAGGCGAAGAGGTGCCGGTGATCGAGGGTACCTACGATGCAGACGCCTGGGAAGCAACGGCCGGTCGCGTGGGCGACGCCGCGTTTGAGCGCTTCGGCATGGTGCACGGCCCTGACCCCCATGCCGCAGAAGACGAAACAGCCGCACATGCACCTAGCATTCCAGCAGACTCCGAAGCTGCGGCGGCCCGCGAGGCACGCTGCCGCGCCTGCTATCGCCTGCGCTTCGAGGAGGCGGCCCGCTATGCCCGGGAGCACGGCTACGACACCTTGGGCACCACGCTTTCCGTCAGCCCCTACCAATACACGCAAGTCATCCGCGAGGAACTGGAGCGCGCTGCGGCCGCCGAAGGACTGACCGCGCACTTCGAGGACTACCGCCCCTTCTACGACGAGGCCACCCGCCGCTCCCGCGAGGGCGGCATGTACCGTCAGAACTATTGTGGCTGCCGCTTCTCGGATGCCGAGGCCGAAGCCGAGCGCGAGGAGCGCAAGGCTGCCCGTCGGGCGGCCCGCGAAGCTGAAGCCACGGACCATGCCGAAGAGCGCGCCGCCGCCGAAGCCGAGCGCGCCCGCCATCGTGCCGAGAAGCAAGCCTACGCCGACAAGCAGGCGAAAAAGCGCGCCATCCTGAAGGCGATGAGGGAGAAGCGGGACGGAGGCACCGATGACCAGTAGCAAAGCACTGCCCTGGCCCACGTTGGCTCTCTACGCCACTGCCCTTGCGCTCTTTCTCACGGGCCCTACGGCCTTCTGCATCTCCTCGGGCGCCTCGATTCTTGGGCCTCTGATCGAACTTGGGCGCTCCGACGGCACCACGACCCTCATGGCAGGAGCCGGCATAGCCCTTTTCGCCCTGGGCGCCGCCACGACGCTGGTGCGGCCTTTGCAAGCCCTCGTCGAACGCCCTCCCCTAGGGGCTGTCACGGTGTTTTGGGCTATCGCCCTGGCCTTCGCTCTCATTGGGCTCTTTGCTCCTGGCGAGGGCTACAGCCTGTGCTTTCTGCTCTCTGGCATAGCCTATGGCTGCGGAAGCGTTCTTTTTCTTTTTTGGTGGCATGGGTGCATGGGACGCTTATCCGCCCTTGAGCAACTTATGGTGCTGAGCATCGCCTTCGGCAGCGCCGCACTCATTTCGATAGCCTGCTTCACCTTCTCGCAAACGCCCCTCATGATAGTCATGAGCGCTCTGTCGGTCGTAGGGTCGTGGGCCGTCACGATGGGTATCAGTCGCTCTAAGCGCAGCCGAGTCAACGCAGCAGACGGCATGTTGAATGAGCCCCTCGGAGACACCGCCGCCTCGGCACCCGCACCGGTCGCAGGAGGTGCGCAGGGGCTTCTCCCTGCCGCAAGCGGCCTGTGCGTCTGCGCTGCCGTCTTAGGTTTCAGCTGCGGTGGCCTTATGGAAGATTTCTCCTTCGCGTTTGCCGGCACCCTGAATCGCGGGGCCTTTCTCGGGGTCATGGCCTGTGCCGCCATTTTGACCGCGGTGGCGCTCATAAGCCCCCAGCCCGAAAAGCTCCGCAAGATGCTCGTCGGCCTTTGCCCCGTGATGGCGGCACTGCCCTCCCTCCCCTGCTTTATTCCCCTTACGCCTGATTTGGTGATCGGCATGCTGTTCGGCCTTATGACCGGCATTGGCTTTGCCTTCTTCGCCATTCTGACGAGCTGGCTTTTATGCTGGCAGGACCCTGGTTCCCCTGCGACGGACGCCCCGTCATCGTTGGCAAAGGGCCAGGGCGACACCAGCGTAACCCACTTCGGACCTCATCGTCTGACCGTATGCCTGAACACTACCGTAGGCCAGTGCGGAGCAGCGCTTTTCGCAAGTTCCCTGTGCTTCGGGGCGGCGGCTCTGTCCAGCACCGCCTTAAGCCACGAGGCGAAGACGGCCGTATCGCTCGGCCTGTTCGTGGCGTACCTGGTGCTCTTCGCGTTGCTTGCCTTCCGCGGCAACGCCCAAGGAGCCGCCGTCGCGCCCGTAAGCGAACCGGGCATCCCCGCCAGCGAATCGACCACACCTGGCACCCCCGCCGCTTCCCAACCCGTCCTCGACCCTCTCACCGCCCGATGCTTTCAGCTTCAGAAGCGCGGCAATCTTTCACCGCGCGAAATGGATGTTCTGACGCTGCTCGCGCGAGGCCGCACCGCCGCATATATTGCCGACACGCTTTTCCTTTCGCGCGAAACGGTGAAGGTGCATGTGCGGCACATCTACGAGAAGCTCGGGGTCCATTCCCGCAGCGAGCTGCTCGATCTGGTGGAAACCACCGACGAGGACACCGCCTCCTAGCCGCAACGCACAACGCCCGTCAAGTCGGAGGGAGGGACCGAACTTGACGGGCGCTACATAATAAGGGAAGGCGCGCCGCCTGGGGAGGGATTCAGCGGACGCGCCTTCGAGGGAAATTGCTACAGCACTTCCTGACCGGTGATGAGCTTGCCAGCCACGCGACCATGGGTCATGGCCATACCGACGGAGTTGCCGGCGAAGGGCGTGGTGTACTGCATGCCGTAACGACCACCCAGGGTGTTGCCGGCCGCATACAGGTTGGGGATGACGTTGTAGTCCTTGTCCACCACCTGCAAGTCACCGTTGGTCACCAGGCCCGTCAGCGTCACCAGGCTCACGCCCAGGGTGCCGCTGTTGCCGCCGAAGCCGCCGGGGGCCGCGCTGCCGCATCCGTAGAAGGGCGGCTCCTTGATGGGGGTCATAAGCACGGCGTCCTTGCCGAAGTCCTTGTCGGAGCCCGCTTCGCACAGCTCGTTATAGCGCTCGATGCTGGCCAGGAAGGCCTCCTTGGTCTCGCCCTCGTAGCCCAGCATGCCGGCCAGCTGATCAAGGGTGCTGGCGGCGTAGACCTGGGAAGGCATGCGCTCGGCCACCGTGCACATACGCACGGCACCGCCCTCGGGATCGTCTACCGGCACTGCGGCCATGTCCTCCACCAGTTCGGTGTAGTAGTCGGGGCGACCGAAGTTGGCGCAGCCGTGGTCGAGCGAAGAATTCTTCAGGGTCTCCTCGTAGTTGGCATCGGTGACCAGCGTGAAGCCGCCCAGGGGCTGGCGCACAGCAATGGCCATGGAGTCGCAAATGGCGGCCTCGTTCATAAAGCGCTCGCCCTTGGAGTTCAGCCACAGGAAGGGGCTCGACCCCCAGGGGCCCGAGGCGCCGCCGCCGAAGCTCATGGCACCGCGCGGACCGGCCTCGATGAAGCCGCCGGCCCAGCAGCCCATCTTGTGGCCTTCGCCGCTGCAGTCGGACTGGCCCTGAAGCGAGGAGGCATCCAGGCCCATGCGCTCGTTGTACTCGCGGTACTCGGTCAGCAGGTTCCAGGTCATGTCGGTGTTGGCGGCGAAGTCGCCCGTGCAGAGGATGACGCCCTTGGCCGCGTTGTACTTCACGTAGCCGTTGGCCCCCTCGGCAATAACGCCGGTTACCGCACCGCTCTCGTCCTGGGTGAGCACCATGGCCTTCTCGCCGCAGCGCCACGTGGCGCCCAGGTCCTTGCCCTCCAGGATGGAGAACTGCTGGAACTCATCGAGACGCGAGAGCGCCGCCACGCCGTCCACGGGCTGATGCTGAATGGGACCCATGAACTGCACGACGCAGGGCCAGGTCTTGAAGCCGCCGCGGTACAGCGGGTACTCCACGTTGCCGTCAAGGGACAGACCGGACTGGTGGATGCAGATCATGGAGTCGTCGATAGGACTGATGGCCGGATCGGCGTCGGACACCAACTTGATGCGATCGTCGGGCCAGTTGACCAGCGACGCCGCATGGTCGAACATCTCACCGGAGTTCGCCACGAACTTGCGCACCACCTCGGTGTTCACGCGGCCGCCGGCGCGCAGGCAGAACTCCTGCACGATCTCGCCCTCGTCGTAGGGACCGAACCCGCGCTCGATCAGGAACTGCGAGTTCACATGGCCAATGTCCTCGCCCTTTACCTTACGGCTCTCCTCGGGCGACTGCTCGATAACCACAACGGACGCGCCGCCTTCGGCCGCTGCCAAAGCCGCCTGAATGCCCGCATGGCCGCCGCCGCACACCACGACGTCACAGTCGATGGTCTCGACGATCTCATCGTCAGCAATTTGCGGGGCCTCACCCAGCCAGTCCTCGGTGCTTGCGTAGCCCGGCGTGGCGGCGCCTGCGGCGCTCTGCTCGCCGGTCTCCGCCAGATCGCTCGATGAGGGCTGCGAGCTGCAGCCCGTCGCTACGCCGGCAGCCAGAGCGGCCGCCCCGGCCAGGCCCATGCCCTGTAGAAAGCTGCGGCGCGATACCCCGTTGTTCTTAATCTCTCCCACGATTTCCTCCTTTAATACCTGATCCTCAGTGGGTGTCTCGGAGCACTTTCGCCTTTCCGAGCACGGCACCGATCATAGGAGGAAGACGCCCTTTCGCACCTCACCCAAGGTGGGTAGAACCCATAACCCAAAAGGGGGTATTTAGGATAAACTTCCTGTTCAGTAGGCATTTTCTGCGATTAGCTCAACGCGTTCTTTCGCCACTGTTTTCATCTTGGAACCCCCAGGGGCTTCTCGGTGGGCTATGATGCCCCTACCACCTATTCCAAGGAGGATCCATGAAGGCCGTCCCACTCAAGCATCCCGAACTCTCCCCCAACGCCGCTGCGGCGGCGGCCAAGCCGTGCCCCGTGGGCATGGCGAAGCGCCGCGTGCGCGAGTACTCGGTGGGCGAGGAAATCTTCAACGCCGTCACCCACGGCGTAGGAGCGGGCCTGGCCGTGGCGGCGTTGGTGCTGCTCATTGTGAAGTCGGTGGCCGACGGCGGCGGCATGCTGCTTTTGGCGGGCCTCGTGTTCGGCATCGCCCTGCTGCTGGAGTACCTCATGTCCACGCTTTACCACGCCATTGCCATCGAGGGCGCCAAGCGCGTGTTCAAGGTGCTCGACCATTCGGGTATTTACCTGCTTATTGCCGGCACCTACACGCCCTACTGCCTGGTTACCCTGGCGCCCTATGGCGGCGTATGGCTCGCCGCGTTCGTGTGGGGCGTGGCGCTTCTGGGCATTGCCTTCGAAGCGTTCTGGACCTTCCGTCCGCGCTGGATTTCCGCGGTGCTTTACGTGGCTCTGGGCTGGTCCATTGTGGTGTTTTTGCCCACGCTGTTTGCGGTGATGAACCCTGTGGGGTTCTGGCTGCTGGCTGCGGGCGGCATCTGCTACACCGTGGGCGCCGTGTTCTACATCTTCAAGAAGGTGAAGTACTTGCACTCGGTGTTTCACCTGTTCGTTTTAGCCGGCAGCTGCCTGCAGTTCTTCAGCGTGTACTTCTTTGTGATTTAGGGCGCCTACCCTTCCTGATGAGCGGCGCGCAGGGCGGCGATTTCCGCTGCCCACCCGTCCAAATTGTCCTGGGGCGTTTCCAGGAAAAAGGGCAGGTCACGCAAGGCCGGATGGTTCGTCACCGCCGCGAGGGCCTCGAAGCCGATGTGCCCTTCGCCAATGGCCTCGTGACGATCCTTGTGCGCGGCAAGAGGATTCTTGGAATCGTTGAGGTGAATGGCGCGCAGGCGATCGAGGCCCACAATGCGATCGAACTCCTCAAGCACGCCATCAAGGTTGCCGACAATGTCGTAGCCACCCTCCCATACATGGCAGGTGTCCAAACACACGCCCATTTTGTCCGCCTGATCCACGCGCTCGATAATGGCCGCCAGCTCCTCGAAGCGACCGCCCACTTCCGAGCCCTTCCCCGCCATGGTTTCCAAGAGCACCGTGGTGGTTTGGTCCGGGGTCATGACCTGGTTGAGCGCGTCGGCAATGAGCTCAATGCCCTTCTCCGCACCTTGACCCACATGGCAGCCGGGATGCATGTTGTACAACTGACCCGGGGTGTTCTCCATGCGCATGAGATCATCGGTAAGCAGCTCGATGGCGAACTGGCGCGTTTCCGGCTTCGCCGCCGCAGGGTTCATGGTGTAGGGAGCGTGGGCTAGGAACGTGGCAATGCCGTGCTCGTTGGCGTACTCGTGAAAGGAAGCTATATCCACCGGATCGATGGCCTTGGCCTTCCCGCCACGCGGATTGCGCGTGAAGAACTGGAAAGTGTTGCCGTCAATGGACACCGCGTCCTTCGCCATTTTCAGATAGCCCTTGGCGCTGGACAGGTGGCATCCGATGGTGAACATGGCAATCCTTTCAACGACGAAAAACAGCAGTGGCCAGTATACGACAACG
>CAJUFS010000079.1:7095-11165 GCA_910585575.1 uncultured Adlercreutzia sp.
GAAAGGACCCTGCCGGTGCCCGAAAGCATGCTTGGCATATTCCAGGAAATTGTGACGCTCTTCGCCATCGTGGCCGTGGGCTACGGGGCGAAGAAGCTGCACTTCATGAACAATGAGTTCGATCGCATGCTGTCGAAGCTGGTCATCAACATCGCCCTGCCCGGCATGATCTTGGGCTCGGTGCTTACGGCCACGCAGCTTCCTTCGGCTCAAGAGGTGTGGGAGTGTCTGGGGCTTTCGTTTGCCAGCATGCTCATTATGTTCGTGGTGGCCTACGGATTCACGCTGCTGCTGCGTATTCCCGACGGACATCGCGGCGTGTACCGATTCATGCTGTGCTTCGGCAACGTGGGCTTCATCGGATACCCCGTGCTCACCGCGGTGTTCGGGCCCGACGCGCTGGTCTATGCGGCCGTGTTCAATCTGCCCTTCAACCTTTTTGTGTTCACCGTGGGCGCCTGGTTTCTTACCCAGGACACCGACGGCGTCAAAGTGCAAACTACGTGGCGTACCTTCGTCACGCCCGTCATGATCTCATGCCTGGTTGCCATCGTGCTGACGCTTTTGGGCATCCACCATGCGCCCATC
The DNA here is from genome assembly GCA_910585575.1 of uncultured Adlercreutzia sp. Classification (GTDB taxonomy): domain Bacteria; phylum Actinomycetota; class Coriobacteriia; order Coriobacteriales; family Eggerthellaceae; genus Adlercreutzia. The sequence goes on from CAJUFS010000079.1 coordinate 7,684, forward strand.
CTCGGCGACGCGCTGAACACCCTGGGATCCATCACCACCCCAGCAGCCCTGCTTATTATCGGATCTTCTTTGGCGAATATGCCAGCGCGCGAGCTGCTGGGCAGCCCGCGTCTTTGGATTTGCTCGCTTTTCCGCTTGATGGTTATGCCCGTCTTGATCTGGGCCGTTTTCAGCCCCTTCGTTCCCAGCGGCCTCATGCTTGCCGTTACCATCATGCTCACCGGCATGCCCGTGGCCACCAACGGCACCATGCTCTGCTACCAGTACGGCGGCAACAGCCGGGTAATGGCCCAAGGCACTTTCGTCACCACCGTACTGGCCCTAGCGAGCATTCCGCTTCTGGCCTCGTTTGTCACGACCGTGTTATAGCGGTCGGACGTCGAAAATGCGGGAAGACCGCCCGAAGAGGACGGCCTTCCCGCACGAGAGACGGAATGTTCTTAGGTAGGCCTAACGCTTCAACAGCTTATGGCACAGCACCGTGAAGGCACAAATACCCAGAGCGAATATACCTACGGTGATGACCACCTCGGGCACCGTCGGGGCGTACACGCCCATGACGGACCACATGTCGGCCATGCCGCCCTGCTGGGCGGCGACGGTACCCAGCGTGATGCCGTTGCCACCGATGATGTTCGGCGTGGCGAAACCGGTGAACATGAGCCAGCAGCGCTTGCAGAACACACCTGCCACCACTAGGGCGGAGGCCGCGCCCACTACCTTCATGTTCTGGCGGTTCTTCGCGAACACCAGCAGGCAAAAGGGCGCGATCAGGCCGAAGATGACCTCAAACCAGAAGAACGGGGCCGTACCGCCGAACAGCAACGTGTTAATAACCGCCATGCCGCCCTCGGTGCCGTTGTAGGCCGTGGTAAGAATCTCGCAGCCGATGAAGTAGGCGTCCACGGCAATGCAGGTGCACAGGAGGCCCGCCAAGCTGGTGAACAGCTCCTTCGAAGTGTCGAACACACCCTTGGCCTTCAGAGCGAACAGCGACAGGATGAGCAGCGCTAGGCCGGAGTCAAGCGCCGACGCCACGAAGATGGGTGCCAGAATGGCCGTATTCCACGCCTCCCGGGCAATCTCCAGGCCGAAGATCCAAGCGGTTACGGAGTGCACCAGAATGGCCACCGGCAGCGCGAAGCGCGACACCACGGCAACTTTGGCCGGGTCGGCCTTCTTGGAGCACATGAAGTACAGGTACACCATGTTGATAACCAGATAGCAGGTGATGACAATCATATCCCAAGCTAGAGGCGACATGAAGTTCAGCCCCGTGAACATGCGCCACACGCGCTGGATGCCACCCAAATCCACCAGCACGCAAATACCAGCGCAGCAAATGCACACCAGCGAGCAGATAACAGCGGGCAGCGCCACGGCCTTGTACTTCCTGATGTCGAAAATGGACGCGGACGAAGCCACAATGAGACCACCAGCGGACAGGCCCACGAAGAACATGAAGCAGGTGAGGTACAGACCCCAGCTGGTGGAGTTGTTCATGCCCGTAATGCCCAAGCCGAACATCAGTTGGTACACATACACGCCGATGCCCACGAGGGCCAGCGCGCCCGTTGCCACTACCAGCGGGTTTTTCATAACGGAAGCCATTGAGTTCCCCCTCCTAGCGAACGTAGAAAACTTGCGGGCGCGTGCCCTTCTCTTCCAGCAGCACTTCGGCGTCCTGGCGGCGGCGCAGCTGCGACACCGCGGAGTCCGGGTCGTCCAAATCTCCGAAGATGCGCGCATCGCCGGGACAGCAGCGCACGCACAGGGGCTCGTCGCCGTCGTCGGTGCGCTCCTTGCACAGGGTGCACTTCTCCATCACGCCGCGCGTGCGCTCGGGTACGCGGGCGTCGCCGTAGCCGGCACCCGTCGAGCGCACGGGGTCGCTCCAGTTGAACGTACGGGCGTTGTAGGGGCAGGCGGCCATGCACATGCGGCAGCCGATGCACTTGTCGTAGTCGATCTCTACGCGTCCCAAGGCGTCCTTGTAGGTGGCGCCCGTCGGGCACACACGCTCGCAGGCGGCGTTCTCGCAGTGCTGGCAGGCAAGGGGCAGATAGGTTCGGGACAGGTTCGGGTAGGTGCCCTCGGCGCCATCGAACATCTCGCAGCCCTCCGTAAGCACACGGTTCCACAGCATGCCGTCAGGCACGTTGTTCTGCATCTTGCAAGCCAGGGCGCAGGTGTTGCACCCGATGCAACGCTTCAGGTTGATTCCGATCGCAAGCTTCGTCATGGTTACTCACCAACCTTCTTGATCTCGATGAGCGTGTCGTTGTAGGGAATCATGGGGCCGAAGGGCAGCGCGTAACCGCGTTCGTTCAGGTTGTCGTTGGACACGCTTTGCATAATGGTCCCGTCTAGGTACTGACGGAAGGTACTTTCCACCATGAAGGCGCTCTCGGGACGCACGGCCTCGTTCAGGCGCAGCTTCGTGCGGAAGCTTCCGCGGTCGTTGAACACCTCCACCTTGTCGCCGTCTTCCAGGCCGCGGGCGGCCGCATCCGCGGGGTTCAGCTCGATGTGGGGCTCGGCCACTTCCTGGATCCACCGAGCGCCCGAGTAGGCAGAGTGAACGCGGAAGCGAGAGCGGGCCTGGTTGAACTGCAGCGGGTACTTCTCGCGCAGCGGGTTCTCCGGGTAGGCCTCGTTCGGCTGCTCCCACGCGGGGAAGGCCTGGCCGAAGTCGAGCAGCACCTCGTAGTAGGGCTCCTGACGGCCAGAGGCGGTACCGTACACAAATCCCACTTCGGGCGCATTCAGATCCTCGGAGCCGATGAGACGCTGAGCGCCGTTGTTGGCCTTCAGGGTCTCCAGGGTGAAGCCGGCCACCTGAGGGTCGTCGGTGGTCAGGATGGCATTCGCGTATTCCACGCCATCGGCCGGGAATAAGTCGCCGTAGCCCATGGCCTCGGCGATGCCCTTCTCGATGTAGAAGTCTGACTTGCTCTCAAACAGCGGGTCGAGCACCTTCAGATTCGCCAAAATGTGGGCGTTGGCGCACTTCACGCCGCCCACCTCGTCGGCGCACTCGAACTTGCTGCACACAGGGAGCACCATGTCCACGAAGTCGGTCACCGAGCTGTGGTAGATGTCGGCCAGGCACACGAAGTCGAGCGAGTCGATCCACTCCAGCGTCTTGTTCCAGTTGGCAGCCTTCTGGGTGGGAATATCGCCGAAGAACATGGCGGCGTGCACCTTGTCGGTCTTCACCATGTCGTAGAAGCCCTGCGGGCTGGGAGCGGGCTCCATTCCCTCGGGCAGCTGCCAGCCGCCGAGCATGGCCTCGTAGGGCGTCACGTGATAGCCGTAGATGCCACAGCCTGTGCCGCGCTTGCCGTAGTTGCCCGTGATGGACGCGATGAGCGTGTAGCAGTGGCCGGCCACGTCGTTGTTGCCGAACTTATCAACGCCACCCACCCCGTTGTCGATGATGGAAGGGCCGGCGGCGTACTCGGTAGCCACCTGGGCCACGG
>CAJUFS010000080.1 GCA_910585575.1 uncultured Adlercreutzia sp.
CACCGGCGGCATGATCGGCGCGGCCATCAAGAAGGCCGGCTGGGACGCCATCATCCTGGAGGGCGCCTCCGACAAACCGGTCTATCTGGTCATCGACGACGATGACGTGAAGATCAAATCCGCCGACAAGGTATGGGGCCTGGGCACCCGCGCCACCACCGAGGCGCTGTCCCGCAAGGAAGGCACCGACTTCTGCGTGGCCACCATCGGCCCGGCCGGCGAGAACCTGCTGCCCTACGCTTGCATCATCAACTCCCGTAACCACTCCGCCGGCGCCGGCACGGCCGCCGTCATGGGCTCCAAGAAGCTGAAGGCCCTGGTGGTGCGCGGCACGAAGCCCATCTATGTGGCCGATCCGCAGGCCGTGGCCGACCTGTCCGACTACATGCTGCGCGAAATTGTGGGCTCCAACAACAACCACGTGGTGCCCTCCACCCAGCAGGAATGGGCCGAGTACTTCGACGCCGGCTCCCGTTGGACGGCGCAGAAGGGCCTCGACTGGGCCTTGGCCGAGGGCGGCCCCATCGAAACCGGCGAGCCCAAGCCCGGCGAGATCAACACCGTAGGCTACCGCTGCATGAAGTCCTTCAAGGACGAGGGCCCCGAGGCCGAGAAGTACACCATAAAGATGGACGGCTGCCACAGCTGTCCCATCCACTGCTACTCCGACATGCGCGTACCGGCCAGCGCAGCCAACGGCGGCTACGAGATCACCGGCAACACCTGCGTGCCGAACTTCCCCTTCACCAACTACATGATCGGCATCCTGGGCGAGAACACCACGGTGAAGCCCCAGAGCGAAGATGCCCTCGTGTGGGACCAGGTATTCGGCTCCACCATGGACGACCTGGGCCTGTGGTGCAACTACGGCCAGATCTACCGCGACATCGCCCACTGCTACGCCGACGGCGTGTTCAAGCGCGTGCTGCCCGAAGAGGAGTACGCCGCCATCGACTGGGACGCCTTCAAGAACAACGACCCCTCCATGGTGCCGGTGCTGCTGAAGAAGATTGCCGAGAACGATTCCGAGCTGGCCTATGTGGGCCATGGCCCCTTGGTGTGGACCGAGCGCTGGAACGACCAAGCCTGGAACGACACGGCCGCCTCGTGCATGATCAACCCCCGCGGCTGGCCGGTTCACCACGCCCACGAGTGCTTCGGCCAGGTGGGCCTGCTGTACAACATGATGTTCAACCGCGACGACATGATCCACTCCGCCGTGAACTTCCAGGGCTGCGGCCTGCCCTTCGAGCTGAAGCAGCAGATTGCCGCCGAGGTGTGGGGCGACGCATCGGCCATCGACCCGGACAAGAACTACACCCCCATGAACGAGTACAAGGCGAACTTCGCCTGGTGGTCCGTGGTCACCGACGTGCTACACGATTCGCTGACCCTGTGCAACTGGGTATGGCCCATGACCATGAGCCCCACGGCCGCCCGTGACTATCGCGGCGACCTGGACCTGGAGGCCAAGTTCATGAAGGCCGTCACCGGCGAGGACGTGACCACCGAGGATCTGTACAAGGCCGGCGCCAAGATCATGACCCTGCAGCGCGCCAACACCGCCCGCGGCATGACCGACAAGGACGGCAAGATGGGTACCAACGACTTCCGCACCATCCACGACGTGGTCACCGAGTGGCCCTACACCATGGATCCCGACATCCCCGTGTTCACCGAGGGCACGAACAAGATGGACAAGGAAGACTTCCAGAAGGGCCTGACCATGCTGTACGAGTGCTTCGGCTGGGATCCCGAGCTGGGCTGCCCCACCGCCGAGTGCCTCGACTACTACGATATGCCCGACGTCAAGGAAGACCTGGCCGCCCTGGGCCTGCTTCCCGACGCCTAGGCGTTCCGTTCCGATGGGGAGGGCCGTGCCTCCTGAAACAGCCCTCCCCGCGCACAAAAAGATCCCCGCATCAGCGGGGATCTTTTTGTGTGCCCGTAGAGCAAGAACGCCGCTATACGTTGCGCTTGCGCTCAACGGCATCCCATTCGGCAAGCGCTTGGGCACGCACGGGCGTGAGAAAACGCGTCGAGAAGAAATAGACATCGCCGTTCGAGGCCTCGAGGCGCTCGATGTCCTCGCCACGCCCTTGGGCCAAGGCGGCGGTGAAGGCTTCCTCTACCGCTGCGGCGTCCAGGCGGAAGGGGTCGTTGGCCAGGGTGGCGCGGGCCATGGGGCGCGGATACACCGCCGACTCTTCGCGCACGCACTCGATGAACGTGGCTACGGGGTCGTCTTCAGCGGCTAGGAAGGCCCAGCGAGCGTAGGAGTCGGTCATAGCGGCGCAGTCGTACAGGTAGTAGCTTGTAGCCCCCATGAGCAGACGGATGCCCTCGCATTCGGGGAACCGAGAGGGCGCGTCGGTGCCTTCGGCTTCGGTGGCTTCGGTGCTCGCAGAAAGAACGGTCCCCGAGATCCCTTGGCCCTCAGCGCCATCCACGGCTCGCTCTGCCATCTCGGGGCCGACGGCATCCAACTCGGCTGCCTCAAGGCCGACAACCGCTTTTCCAGCGGCGCACTCGGCATTCGGCTCTCCTTCACCGTCCCCGTGCGAAGGCGCTTCTTCATCGGCAGCCGCCGGGGCTCCCACGGCCACGTGGCGCCGCTTAAAAGCCGGCGCTCCCACGGCCCGACCGTTGGAAGACGAGAACGGCGAATCAACATGCTTGTTGCGAGGCCGCTCGGGGGCCGGGGCGCTCTCGGCAACGGCCCCGTCGCCCCGGCGCTCGGGGGCACCCTCAGGCTGCGCCCCTCCCGCTTCCATCAGGCGGTCGTACACCGCCATCTCCAGGTCTTCCGCGGTCATGCCCTGGGGCACCAGTCCTTGGGCCTCCCACTCGGCCGGCTGCGACAGGCGGCTGTCGCGCGTCGCCGCCCGCACTGCATCGAGCACGGCCACAATCGCGCGCTCGCGCTGCTCTTCGGGACTGAGCGTCTCGGCCTGCGGCACCTCCGGACCCCTAAGGGAGTTGTGTTCGCCGTCTGCCTCCTCAGAGAAGCCCACGGGAAGTCCCGCACCCGAAAGCAGCTCGCCCTCGGCCACCTCGCCGCGCTCCACCGCCTCAGCCAGCGCCACCACGGCGGCGCGGATCTCGTCCTCTTCGCGCATGGCTGCCTCCTACTCGTCGTCCATGGACGCCACCAGCAACTCGGTGCGCGTATCGCGCAGCGAGCAGTGCTCGCACATGAGGCAGGCCACGCCCGTCGTGTCGCACGGCACCACTGCATCCAGCTCGGCCAGGCCCGCCCCCTCGCGCGCAAGGAAGTCGCCCACCAGGGCGCGCACGGCCTCAACGGAAAACGTCAGCGTGTTGGCCTTTCCCGCGGGCACCCCGTCGACCGCCGCCCGCACGTCCTCGGTAGTCAGCGCCAGAGCCTCCTCCAGGGTCTTGCCCTCGATCATCTCGCAGGTAACACTGGCGCAGGCCGTCATAGCCAGGCAGCCCCGGGTCTTGAACCCCGCCTGCTGAATCACCCGCGTGGTGGGGTCGATGCGGGCAAAGAGGCGGAAGGCTACTTCGCCGCGCTTGGATTTGCCCACCATGGCCTGGGCGTTCATGCCCTCGGGGCGGCCGCCGTTGCGATAGTTCGCCACAATGGCCAGCACGGTGTCGGAATAGCCCGTCACCTCGTCCAAGGCCTCGGTTTGATAGGCATCGGCCGTACGCAGCAAAACGCGGGTCGGCGGCTCGTGATAGATATCGCGCTCGCTCATGGCAACGCTCCTTTCGCCGCAACCCCCAACCAGGGCAGCGGATCGAACTTCGAGAATCTTGATGCTCTCCCTCATGATTAGCATCAGCCTACCAGAAGCGCCCGACCGCTCTTACCCTCTTTCAGATGACGTTTGGTAGCAGTCAATCAACAGAGAGCTTTTCCTGCTTTTCCAGGGAGAACCTCGTGCAGAAAGGGCTATTATAGGGAGCACTTGCGCAGCGGCACGCAGGCCGGTGCGCGCACAGGAGAGGAAGAACATGCATGCCGTCGCCAGCGGGCTAATTTCCCGCATCAAAACGTTTTGGCCCATGCTGGCGGGCATTGTGTGCGCCCGCACGGCGCTTATCGTGGCATGCTATGGCAGCTATTCTGCTACCGACGAGGGGCTCTTCACCGACGGCGCCATGCTCGTCACCTGCGCGGCCTTTCTCGTACTCCTCCTGGTCTTCTCGCGCACCCGCGCCCTGCTCCCCGATCGAGTCGTGCAAATTATCTTCGCCGCCTCGGTGGCCGTAGCCGCGGGCAGCTCGGTGGCCCTGGCAACCCTGGACGCCACCAGCCACGCCCCTGTCTCTCTCACGTTCGGCCCGAGCGTGCTTTCCACCACGGCGCTCTCGCTGTGCATGTTCTACTGGCTGCGCAGCCTGCGCCACACCGACGAGGTGACGGCCGCCCTCTTCGTTTTTGCGGCCTTCGCCGTCAGCGTGCTGCTGGTGTACGCGCTTTCGTTCACACCCGCCCTCGTGCAGAACATTCTGGGCGCCATTCTCATCGTCATGCAGCTGGCCCTTATGGGCCCCTCCAGCACCCACGAGGACCAACTGGCCAGCCGCCCCCATCGCCGCGCCCGCACCTTCTTCACGTTCGCTCGCAGCTCCATGCAAGATGCCCGTTTCCTCATGGCCTGCACCGTGGGCATGGGGTGCCTCGGCTTCGTCGATGGCTTTCTGCGCGGCTACCCCGACGGCCTGCCCATCCCCTTCACCCCCGGCACCCGCTTCGCCTACGCCGTGGGGGCCGTCATCGTGTGCGTGCTGCTTATGGTGCTCACCGTGCGTCGCCGCGAGCGCGTCATGACCGTGGGCATCTTCATCGCCATGGAACTGCTGGCCAGCTTCGCCCTGGTGCTTTTCGGCGCCTTCCCCTTCCATTGGGAAATCGGCGCGGTGGCGGTCAACATCCTCAACATTGTTATCTGCGCCTACTGCTTCTACGTCATTATCGCCTTCGTGAATTTCGGCGATCGCGATCCGTACTTCTATGCCCTGGGAGGCTGGGTCGTCTGCTTCGGCACCCGTTCGGTGGCGCGCATGCTTTTGCTGGGAGTTTATCCGCTCACAGGCAACGACATCTTCATCAACTCGCTGCTCGGCGCGCTCATCCTCATCTCCACCCAAGTGGTGCTCGTGCAGTTTCTGCTGGCCGAGCATCGCGAATGGAGCACCGAAACCGATCGACGGGAAGCCGAGATAGATCGCCGCGAGGCTCTGGCCGACAAGCAGCTCCGCCAGGCCCAGGCCGACATCGCCTCCTCCGAGCAAGCCCTGGCCCAAGCCAAGGAGGCCCTGCAAAAAGCCGCTCGCGATGCCTCTGCCGGAACCCCCTCCCCCACCGTTCCCGAGCCGCCTTCCAGCGGCGTCGGCCCGAACGCCTCCATGAGACAGCGCATCCAGGCCATGGGCGAGCAGTTCCTCCTCTCCGATCGCGAGGTGGACGTGCTCACGCTGTACGCCCTGGGCCACACCCAAAAGAAGGTGGCCGAGGAGCTGAACATTACACCGGCCACGGCCCACACCCACATCAAGCGCATCTACAGCAAATGCGGCATGCATTCGCGCCAGGATATTCTCGAGTACCTATCCGCCTACGCCTCGTAAAGGAACCGCCATGCCCTCCTCCCCTACCCGCAAAAAAGAAGGCGCCCCCTTGGCGGGAGCGCCCCTCTATCTTCGCTGGCTTTCGCTGCTCTGCGCCGTGATGGCGCTGTTCTGCGTCGGCGTTTTCGTCATTGGGTACAAAGACCCCAGCTTCGGCCGCGTGGCCACCCTGGTGGCCCTCGTTGTCGCCAGCGTGGCCCTGCTGCTGGCGTCGAAGCGCCTCAGCCGCTAGGCGCCGTAGCTCTTCTTCAGCGCCGCAAAGGCCGGCATCGAGCGCTCGATGGTATCGCGCGCAATGCAATAGGACAGACGCACCCAGCCCGGGCAGCCGAAGCTGTCCGAGGGCACCAGCAGCAGCTCAAAGCCCTTGGCGCGCTCGGAGAAGGCGTTGGCGTCGGGTTCGAGCGCCTTCACCCACAAATAGAATGCCCCGTCGGGCTCCACGTACTCGTAGCCCAGGGCATCCAGGCCCTCGGTGAGCAGCCGGCGGTTCTCGGCGTAGGCCGCCACGTCCGACGGCTCGTCCACGCAGCGAGCGGCCACGCGCTGCAGCATCACGGGCGCGCACACGTAGCCCAGGGCGCGACCAGCCCCGGCGACGGCCACGGCCACCGCATCGCCATCTTCGGCATCGTCGGACACATACACCCAGCCAATGCGCTCGCCGGGCAGCGAGAGCGCCTTGGAATAGGAATAGCACACGATGGTCCGCGGGTAGAGCGACGGCACCCAGGGCACATCGGCACCGTAGGTAATCTCACGATAGGGCTCGTCGCTGATCAGGTACAGCGGACGATCCAGCTCGGCCTCCTTGCGGGCAAGCAATGCCGCCAGAGCCTCCAAGCTTTGGCGCGTGTACACCGCGCCTACGGGGTTGTTCGGGGAGTTGATGATCACCGCACTCGTGCGCTCGTTGATGGCTGCCTCCAGCGCCTCGATATCGGGCTGGAACGACGGCTGCAGCGCCGGCACTTCCACCACCGTGCAGCCGGCCGCCTCGATCCAGGTGCGGTACTCGGGGAAGTACGGCGAGACGACCACCACCTCGTCACCGGGATGGGTAACCGCGCTGATGGAAGCCGCCAGGGCCGCGGCCGCTCCCGCCGTCATGTACACATGGGACGCCGTGGCCTGCTGGCCGTAGCGGCGGGCAATGGAGTCGGCAATGGCCTGGCGCACCGGCGGCAAGCCAGCGGCCGGCGAATAGGCATGCAGCTCCACGGGGTCGAGCGTCAGCAGCTCTTCGAGGGTTTCGCGCACGAGCGACGGCGCCGGCACCGACGGGTTACCGATGCTGTAGTCGAACACGTTCTCGGCGCCAATTTCCGCCTTCCGCTCCAAGCCGTAGGCAAACAGCTCGCGAATGACGCTCGGCTCGTCGCCCAAGCCGTACATTTTCTCGTTGATCATGGGGCTTCCTTTCCCTACCCGCCGCAGCAGCTTGCCGCAGCAGCCCGGCACCCGGCCAAGCTCACGGCGAGCAGCGCCTCGGCTCTCTCGTTCCCCGTTATTCTAACCCCCGACCGCCCCAGAAGCGCTCACGCAGGCGCCAAGGCGCCAGGAAGCTCGGCCGAATCGATGGCCGCCTCCCCCAACTGCTCGATCTTGTCGCGCAAGTCGGGGTGGGCGCGAAACACAAAGGCACGGCCCTCCTGCTCCCGCACCAGGTAGCCCTCCCGCTCCAAGCTTAAGAAGTCGGCGCGGGCCGTGCCGTAGGCAATGCGGAAGGCGCGCTGATGCGGCGCAATGCGCATGACCGCCCCCGGCTCGCGGATGAGCGATGAGAGGATGGACATCTGCCGATGATTGATGTCCGATTCGAAAATGCGCTCGATCTGCTCGTTCAGACGCTCCAAATAACTCAGCGAGACGTTCAGCTTCTCCAGCTGGAACAGGTAGCGCTTAAGGTTGAGCTCGAAATAGGGCGTGAAGTCGAAGCCGAAGCCGAAATCCGTGGACCAGTGCGCGAACACCGCCTCCTGACGGGAGGCGTCCACCACGTCTTCGCCGTCGTGGGCATCGAGCCCGTCGGGCAGCCACGCCATAACCGGCAGATCCCATTTGATGGCAATGATATTGCGCAGCAGAAGCCCCACCAGCACGTTCAAGTGCGGCACAACGTTGAAGTAGCGGAAGAACCACATGATGTTCACGATGCGCAGCACCGGCCCGAAGCGCATATCGTCGTCGGCGGACCGCGCCCGCTGGCACACCAGGTCCATGAGCACCTGCGATTCCGGCGGGGGCAAATGCGGATCGAGGGGCACGGGGTGACGCTCGGGCAGCGTGGACAAATCGACGCCCTCGATCAGCTCGTAGTACAAGTTCTCGATCATTCCATGGGTGATCTCGCGATGGGCCAGCAAGTCGCAGCGACTCGATAGGCTGAAGTAATTGGCCACCAGCCGGTCGACCGAGCTGACAGGCGGCTCGCCCACGTACAGCTCGTGAACCCGCTCCTCGTCCACGGCGATGTCCTCGGCTATCAGACCCCCGATGAGGGTCTGCTCGATAAAGCGCGTGATGAAGGCCGAGCCCTGAATCTCGCGCAGCGATCGCGCTAGCGATGAGTTGCCCTTCATGCGCACTTCCATCATCTCCGAATCGAAGGACAGGGCGCTCGTGGTGATCATCCACATATCCGCCTTGCGCTCAGGATCTTCGGGGATAAACACGGCGGCCTGCTTGCGAATGGCCGTCAGGATGCGCCAGATGTCGTCTTTCGAATAGCCCTCAGGCAGATCGAAGTGGTCCAAGTCTTCGAAGAGAAGAATGCCCACATCGGCCGCCGAGCGCAACTGCAGAAAACAGGGATGGCTCATAAACTCGACCGTGGCCTCCACGAAGTCGTCTCGACTGAGCATTACTGTCCTGGTCTTTTTGCCCTGCGTCATCGTCGCACACCCCTTCCTCGCCGAACGGGGCAAGCATAGCAGATTTTGTCGCGAGAATTATCAGATTTTATCATTAATAATATCAAGTTCTAAATTGATAACTATCTATAATTAATATAATTATTATCATTATTTTAGATATTGATAATAGCAGGTAGGCAGCGCATAATAAGGGCAAGAAAAGAAAGTGCTTTCCGCTTTACGAATTGTCGAATTGCTAAGGAGGCCCGAAATGAGCGACTGGCCGATCATCATCCGCTAAACGGATGCCGGGGCGCAAGCCCCTCTAACGTGCTCCTGTGCCATTCCCACAGGGAATTTGAGGTGAGAACCCCGCTGCCATGCCCTTACGCAGCGGGGTTTCTTGCATGATGGGGCAAAAGTCGGCAAACCGCGCCGCAAAGGGAGAGGGATCGAAAAGAGAAAAGCCCCCGAGGGGGCTTTTCTCAAGAACTCATGGTGGAGTACAGCTCCAGGTGGAGCGCAACGCCAGGTGGAGCGTAGCTCCCGGTGATGCACAACGCGCAGGCGTCTTGCTACTTTACGTCGTTCAGCTTCTTGCCGGAGTGATCATGGGTCAGGCACATGGCCACCAAGGCGATGATCGCGATAACCACCATGTACCATGCCGGCGCAATGGCATTGCCCGTGATATCGATTAGCCAGAAGCTGATGAACGAGGCCGAGCCGCCGAAGATGGCGTTGGCCAGGTTAAAGGACAGAGCGAAGCCCGAGTAGCGCACATCGGTGGGGAACGTCTCGGTGAGGTAGCTGGCCAGGGTGCCGTCGTTGATGGTAAGGATGAGACACATCACCAACTCGACCAGCAGGATAACCCAGAAGTTCATGGAACCCAGCAGCACGAAGGCCGGCACCGTGAACACAATGAAGCCCACGCAGGCGCCAATGAGCATCTTCTTGCGGCCGAAACGGTCAGAAATACGTCCGGACAGGAAGATGAACCCGATGTAGACGATCAGCACGATGGTGGTGATGGTAGATGCGTCGCCGGGATTGTACAGCAGGACCGTCTCCAGGTAGTTGGGCAGGTACGTAAGCACCGCGTAGAAGCCCACAGCGTTCAGCACACAGGCGCCGAAGGAGATGAGCAGCACCTTGAAGTGCTTCTTGAACAGTGTGCGAATGGGATGCTCCACTTTCTCGCCCGTGGCCTTCAGCTGCTCCTGCATCTGCGCGTACACCGGGGAATCTTCCAGGTGCGTACGGATGTAGTGCGTGATATAGCCCAACGGCAGCGCCAGCCAGAACGGAATGCGCCAGCCCCAATCGACCACGAAGGCCGAATCGGCGCCCCAGGTGTTAAACATGAAAGTGGCCAGCAGCGAGCCTACCAGCAGGCCCGTGGCCGTGGAGGCGGGCACCATGGAGCAGTAGAAGCCGCGATGGTTGTGCGGCGCGTACTCCGCAATGAACGTGGCCGCGCCAGCGTACTCACCAGCTGCCGAGAACGACTGCACCATGCGCAGCAGCAACAGCAGCAAGGGAGCGCCGATGCCAATGAGCGCGTAACCGGGAAGACAGCCAATCAGGAACGTGGCGCCGCTCATCAGCAGAATGGATACGGACAAGGCCCACTTACGGCCCTTCTTATCGCCCATATTGCCCCAGAAGATGGCGCCGATGGGGCGCACGAGGAATGAGAGGGCGAACACCGCAAAGGTGCTCATAACGCCGACAAAGCGGTCTTCCGTCGGGAAGAACACCAGCGCAATAACCGTGGCCAGATACGAGTAGGACGCGTAATCGAACCACTCGATGAAGTTGCCGAGAAATGAGGACCCGGTTACCTTCCTCAAGACGGCATGCTTCTCGGCTTCAGAAGCGGTGGCGTACGTAGACGTTGCAACATCAGATGTCATAAGAATCACCGAGACCTTGGTTGAGGGGGACAGGAGTGGTACAAGCCATAGCGTCTCCTTCCAAGAGTGCCTACCCTAGCTATCCACCTTACCATATGAATTGTTTTATGCAGCCCACATTGGGAAAATAGTCAGCTGCACAAATTTTGCTATCAAGCTCTACCAGGGGAAACGTCAAAGAAAGTTTCTCACACCTGCTCTTTTCAGGCAGAAACAAAAAAGGAACCCGCCGAAGCAGGTTCCTTTCGCATAACGCGGTACGCAATGGCGAAGCAGATTTACTTCCACATGTCGGGGCGCACGAGGGTGGGATCCTCGACGCGGTTGGGGAAG